>JAKMGP010000038.1 GCA_022424905.1 Akkermansiaceae bacterium
ATGAGAATCAAAACTCTGCTAAGAATTGTCCCCCAAGCGCACTTATTAATAATCGCAGGGTAGAAGCAGAAAGGCTTTGGTTGCCAAGTCCCTAAAAATCAATTATTCCTTTTTCACTACTCAACACTACCACTAAAACTTCATGAAACACACACCCTCATCTTCGTTTATGCGGCGCGGATTCACGCTCGTTGAGCTACTCGTCGTTATTGCAATTATCGCCGTTCTAGCCTCTCTAGGGTTTGGAATGTATAATAAGGCCCTAGAGACCACAAAAAAGACGGAAGCTACCCAGTGTCTTGGCAAATTAGTCATGGCCTGTGATGCTTTTTTCGAGGAATATCAAGCTCTTCCAATGGCAACCACTTCGGCCATCGATTCTGAGCAAGTCACTGACAATCGATTGATGGGTCCACTTCTTGGCCAACAAGGTGCCCAGGACGAGAATCCAAAATTTCAAACCTTCTTCACCTGGAAACAGGCCAAAGGAAAAGGAGATTCTGCATATGGTGGACTCGAACGCACTGAGAACCGTGCCGAGCTCCTTGGGCCTTGGTTTAATCCTAGTAAGGCAGATCGCTACTATCGAATCATGTTTAACTATGATTACGATAACCAGCTGCGTGAGCCACAAGCCCTTGGAAACGAAATCATCTGGGACCGCCGCGTCATAGCCTACCACATGGGTAAGGATGGAAAAATTGGCGGTAAGAACGATTCCGACAATGTTTACAGCTGGAATAAGAGCAAATAGGCTTATTTCATAAAAGTCTCCAAAATCCGGTCGATCCCCTTGGGCGTCCGGATTTTTTTACATACAAGGGACCAGTATTCCATCCCGCATTCCGTGTATCTTTTTTTTATCCGCTGGAACAATCGTGGCTAGACAACCACCCAAGGAATTTTGTCCGTCCTGGCTTATGAAATAGTAAGGGCAAAGACGGACCCGCCCCACCATCATGAGAATTTCGCCGGTCTCGGGGCTAAAGTAAGGGTGCTCAACCAACTTTGTGTCCTGAAATTCCTGCATTACCCTAGGTTGTGAAGTGAATTCAGCCTGAGCTTCGCTGATCGCTTTTCTCCATCTCTCCAACGGTTCGTCATGCCCAATCATTACCCCACGTGAGCCCCACGCGAGATCGCTGAATCCGCTGATTTTCAGAACAAGGCGCCGATCTTTTTGGCTGAACTCCCCAACGTCGTCCCACGAACTTACTTCAAGCCGAGGAATCGCGGCGTGAGGAGGAATCTCCGACGGATCAACGGCCCAGCCATAAGGAAGAAGTTTCTTCAATATCTGCAGGTGACTTCCTCGCAGTTCTTTCTCCCAAATCTTACGAAGCGATGGGGCCCAGAAAAGGGCAAGCCATAATTTTTCCTCAAAGTGGGGTTTCAAGGGAGGAGTAACCTTGCTACCTTCCGCCAAGGCTCGGATCGCAGGGATTGATTCCCAGTCAAATAACTCGAAAAAACGATAACTCTCACGTTCACCAGCTTCCCACTTTTCTGCCTGATGGACCGTGAATTTCTCGCCCAGTTCCCCTGCAAGCCAATCCATTTCCGGCCGATAATCCTTTGATTCTTCTGAAACTAGAATCTCAGCACCATCCTCAAAAAGGGAAGCAAAGCCATCTAGCATTCCCCTTATCCCACCAAAAATCTCAAACCCTGCCGTAGCGTAAGTTTGACTCAGCCAAGCCAAGGTTCCGATACCACCAGGAACTCCATCCAATTCCGAAGCGGTAAAACCATCCTCTGTCAAAAGCAAATCGGGGCGAATCACCCTTGGGATTACATTACGCTGCTCGGTTGAGCGCTGATGGTGGATCATCCAGTCAGGTTTCCCGGCATCAAGTAACTTCGCAATCCACTCCGGGCGCCTTCCTTCAGAACTTAGCCGATAAAGCTCATCACTCACGCATTGAAAACGATGCAGAGGGTGGCCCAGACGCTTGAGCATTTTCTTTTGTTTTTTACTCAGCTGAAATGGCTCGGGCGACCAAATCCATTCACGATTCGCGAAAAAACCCGCTTTTGGCGCGGAATTTTCCAGATCAGCGAGAGTCACGGTGGGCATCTGAGCGAAAATCTATCAAGTCATAGCAAGAGGGCAACCCCTTGAAAGCTCTTCCTTTTCTTGTTGTAGTTCACTACTAGGCAAATTTTCGATTGTCCTTGAGGAAATCCCGCGTATGCAAATCCACGTCGCATGTTTTTTCTCAATAAAATTTTCAAACTTCGGGATAAAGCTAATCCGGAGGAGGAAAAGCCCTTTCTTGATCATCTCGAGGATTTGAGGATTATGGTCACGAGAGTTGTTCTCACTCTTCTTATATCGACCTTGGCCTGTTTTGTTTATAAAGATGAACTTATGTCGGTGATTCGGCGCCCAGTAGAGCAGGTCTGGGTAGAACGACATGAGGCCACCCTTCCCGAAAAGGAAGAAATTTCTCTCGACGATTGGGAGAACGCTCTCACTTTCGCGGAAGTCTCAGCCCCCCTTGGCCAATACGATTCAGAACTTGCCGATCGTTGGTGGGAAAGGGCAACAGATAAGCGGACCCGCCGGCTTACCGAAGCCGCTATCCTTTACCGGGCATCCCTTAAGCTCCCAGACGATGCTCGGGAAGATTTTATTGGTTCAATCTCGGATGATAAAAGCGAAGCACGAGAGCTCGCTCTCAAGCTCCTAGTCAGCAAACCCGCGGACAATTTGAACGCGGAAGGGAATCTTCGGCTCATGAGCTCGCTCAAGCCGACCGAAACATTTATGCTTACGATGAAACTCGCTTTCTTCGCTGGCATTGTCGTCTCTTTTCCTTTTCTCCTCTATTTCCTCCTCCAATTTATCGTCCCGGGCCTAAAGGACGAGGAACGTAAGGCTCTGTGGCCAGCTCTTCTCATTGGCTTTGGACTCTTTCTTGGAGGTGTTCTTTTCGCTTACTTCTTTGTGTTACCAAATGTTCTCACCTTCTTTTACGAATGGGGTAAGAGCATGGGGATCTCTAATGATTGGCGCATCGGCTACTACATCTCTTTTGCCACCACTTTCGTCCTAATCTTCGGCCTCGCATTTGAACTCCCAGTAGTCGTTATGACTTTGGTCAAGATTGGCCTGCTCAGTCACAGCATGATGCGTGAAACCCGATCTTACGCGATCCTCGCCATCTTTGTGATCGCAGCCTTGATCACCCCAACCCCAGACATGATGACCCTGTCGCTCCTGGCGGTTCCAATGGTCATCCTATACGAAATTTGTATTTGGCTTTCTTACTTCCATGAGAAAAAAGTTCAAAAGCTCGAAGAGGAGGAGGAAAAAGAACGAATGGCGCACCTTCTTTCGTCTTCCGATGATGATCCTGATTTAGACCCTGACCCGGATCACGATCCATATCATCATGACGAATACCATGATGACGAATACCATGATGACCATGATCCAAACTATCATCCTGACCACGAAAACATGGATCTAGCTGGAGAAAATGGGGTTAAAGACGTGGGTGACAACTATATGGATTACCCGGGCGAGCATCAGACTCCAGAGGGAGACCCTAACCGCGAGTCTCTCCCTGAGGACGATCCTGATTACGACCCGCTCCTTCCTGATGAGGATCTTCCAGATGAGGAAAAAGACCGCAAGTGATTCTGGTAAAGCCATCCTTGATCGCCTAGTTATAGCAGCATGCAATCAATGACCGGATTCGGTCGTGGTGAACACGCGGATGATGGACTCATCGCCCGGGTTGAAATCGCGACTGTCAACCGTAAGCAGGCTGACATCCATTTCAACCTTCCACGCGAACTCACGGGCCTGGAGGCTGATCTTCGCAAATTGGTCCTGCGGTTTATTTCCCGTGGCAGAGCGAATGTTTCAATTCATCTCGAGCGGATCTCTGGCTCCGACGATTCGTTCAGCGTCGATTCTGATCGAGTTAGAGCTCTCGAGACGGCTTTCAATGAAATCTCGGATCTTATTGGTCGCCGAGTCCAGCTGGGGGCAGCCGACTTTATAAAAGCTCCGGGGGTCTTAACTTTCGCCCACTCCGGCTGGGATGTTGCAGAGGCCAAAAAAGCGATCGGCCCGGCCCTCGAGGCCTCTTTGGTGAATTTGGTTAAGATGCGGAAGGCGGAAGGAGCTGATCTTAAAGTAGATTTTCTCCAGCGGCTCACCTCTCTCGAGACACACACCGAAATTATCAGCAAGGCCACGCCTAAGGTTGTTCAACGCCAACGTGAGCTCCTACACAATCGCTTGCGAGAAGCTGAGATTGATGTCGACCCCAATGACGAACGCCTCCTAAAGGAAGTCGCCCTCTTTGCTGACCGATCCGATATTTCTGAGGAAACAACCAGGCTCTCATCTCACATCAATCGTTTCCGCGAGTATCTCAATTCCGACGAACCGGTTGGTCGATCACTTGACTTCCTGTGCCAAGAAATTAACCGGGAGTTCAACACGATCGGTTCAAAAGCAAATGATGCTGGCATTGGTCAGAGTGTTGTGGACGCAAAAACTGAACTCGAGAAAATACGGGAACAGGTTCAGAATATCGAATGATAGGTAGAATAACACCGATCCTTTCTTCATTCTCTCCTTTTCTGAAAATAGCTGACCAACCACCTCAGATTCAGCGAAAACTCCACCCGAAGCACGATAGCTCGTGGCCCAGGATAGGAACCTTCTCCAGGATATCGTGAACTAGGTCTCGATCGTTATATATTTATATTTGCTGCGGTGCACCCAAACACTTTGCACTAAGCCCAATAGAAACATACAGATTACCACAAAGGTGCCGGAGTAACTCACTAAGGGCAGAGGAATCCCCGTAATAGGTGTAAGCAAGACACACATTCCAATGCTCTCGAACATATGCGCAAAAAAGAGACCTACAACTCCGCCTACAATAATCCTCCCCGCCAAATCACGACTGTAAAAAGCAATGAAGAGACATTGAATAAGAAGGAGAGCAAATGATGTAATCAATAACAGAGCTCCCCGGAACCCCTGCTCCTCAGCAATAACAGCGAAAATGAAGTCGTTGTGAGCCGTCGTCCAAGGAATCAGTTTTTTTGCGTGAAGTGATTGCTGCTCCTCCGTAGCTCCAAATCCCGTCCCTTTCCATCCAGCTTTACCTACCGCAGTCGAGACCCAGTAAGCGGCATAGGTTTTATCAGTATTTTCCACCACCCCTGTTTCGAGCGATTCCAGATAGGTTTCCACTCGCTCCGTCCCCCGCTCTGACGCGGTCGGCATGACCGCATAGTAGGCGATAGGAGCCATCCCAATCGCAATAGCGGCTAGAAAGATCAAATACCGCCATGGTATGCCACTAACGAGCATTATGACTACTGCAACCGGAAGCCATACGAGGGCAGACCCCATATCTCCCAATTTGACGACAAGAAGGAAAGGAATTCCAGTGAGACTACCAATGAGAAGAACCCTAAAAAAGGGTTCACCGAAAAATCGATGTATTTTAGGCAAATCTTGGGCTAAAGTTGCGATAACCAGAATTCCGGCTGCGATCGCGCTTTGGGCAGGCTGGAAAGTTATTGGACCCATACTCAAGCGGTGAGAAACATCATTGGCGTCCATCGCTTTAACCGTAAGCGCCAGCCCGACTGCATAAATCGGAACCCCCAACCAGCGAACCCAGCGATAATCGACTAGTGATACACCAAAATAAACGAGTGTCCCTAGACCGATCCAAAATTTCTGACGTCCTGCAAAAAACTCGCCACCCGAGGTGCCGCTAGGCCCAGGCAAGTGACGTGCAGCGCTCTCTATCGCAAAGATCCCAAAGACCAAGAGCCCGTACATTGTAAGCACGAGGACCCAGTTCATTCCAAGAATTTTCCGGAAAAGAGGTGTCATAGTGAGTTCGAGGAAGATCTTACTCAGTTCCCCATTCCGATAACACTCAAAAACACTGCCCCTCTGCGGATTGCTGCGGAAAACTGCCCTGAAACTTGGATTGCCCGATAATCAGAATCGACCTCAATCGACTCACAGCCAAACTTACGAGGACAATCAGGACGCTAGATAAACAGAAAGTCAAACTTTAGAAAGAGGTCTTCAAATCTTTTGAAGGTAGTCGGGAACGTCCTGTTTTTGGCTCGATGGCGGTGCCGTCGCCGAAACAAAAGAAAGAACACCTCCTACACCGGCCCCATGGGGAGCATCCAGCAATCCCGAACCCTCAGCAATCGGAAAGACGTAAGTTTTACGTCTACTTATGATCCGATAGACTCGAAGGCCAATGAGACAAGCGGGAACTAAGATGGAAACCCCAATCAGCGTATTCGAAACCCATTGGTTCGAGACAAGTTTATCCCAAAGGTTTAGCTGATTTGGTAGCGGCCTTTTTTCTTCGTCCATAACGAAGGTTTGCCCCCCTATAAGCGAACCGCCCTCCTTGCTCACAATCTCCTCAAGCCTCTCGAGACCCACCGAAAGCTGAATTGAAAAACTCTCCAGCTGTGAACCCAGATCAGATTTTTCTAGAGCATCTTCAATTGCGACGCGAAGGACCCTTTCCCGTTCCTCTAATCTCACGACATCTACTACCCTATTGGAGAAAACAAGCTGGGAACGTCCTGGATTTCCCATAAAATAGAAAACAACTGCTAACGGATTGTTTCCTTCAAAATGAGATTCCACGAGCGCTTCAAGACTCTCCTCTTGCGGGATTTCTTGTAAGCCATCAAAGATGTAAAAGTGACAATCAATAATAAAGTCTCTTGCATGACGATTGAGGAAGGTCTCCCTGTCTCGAAATTCCTGGGTCGGGAGCAGCTCCTGGGGGTCAATCAAATACCCAGCTTCCGCACCCCTAAAATAGGCCGGGAAATATTCTTCTCCGATTGCCTTTGACCATTCCAAGGACTTTGGCGCTTCCTCCGGGAGCCCTTGAATCTCCGGATCTAATACGATCACTTCCTGGGTTTCTGAATCGAGAATTTCACGCGCGAGTTTTCCCATCAAACTTGAGCCAGGAATATATTCTCCTGACTCCAATGCTTCTAGCTCCTGATCATCCCACTCTGGGAGTCCGTCGGAACCGTCCCCTTTTACGAGAGAGTCCTTTGGTGAGGATTGAGCGCAAAGTGAGGGAAGCATACTCGCTAAAATGAAAGAGAATACCTTGGTCATGCCTCGACCTCTCCTTTCTTTTCGCCAAGCATCTCGGAGGTATCGGTTGTTTCTTGTCCAGAATCACTCTCTTTAAGAGTTTGCCCCCCTCTACCTAATACCTGAATGGGGTTCTTTCTTACCCGCCGCCAACCCTTAATCAGAGGTGCTTCCAGTTTTTCAATTACCGCTTTCAGGGCCTTTAAATAATCCCCCTGCAGAAAAAAAGGATGTCCCGCAGACAGAGCGTCAAAGGTCGAATTTTCGTCAAGATAGGGCATTAGTGCATACCCAAAGGTAATGGATGCACTTTTAGCATTTACGTCTACCAGAATCAAAATCCCGGTTGAATTAGGTCGTTGAGGATCAACATCAACGTAATGGGTCCGATTTAGCATCCAAAACCCATACTGCCGCAGACTGTTTAGATCCTCAAAGGCTCCCAAATAAACCGAAACAAAAAGCTGGGGAAATTTGGTTTCAAAGTCCTCTAACACCTTCCGCATAGGCTCGCGGTCCTTCATTCGGAAAACTCCAGCGACATCAGAAAACTTCTTAAGCTTTATATCTTGAGCGCCAAAAACCTCATCCGCGTGCACCATCGCAAAACCACAATGAGGACATGAGGACGCCTCTAAGTGAATCTTCTGAACACAGCGTGGACACTTCATAAAACCTGACTGAATTCAGGTAAAAGGAAACGAATCACTACACCAAGCATAATTAGAAATTTTAGTAAGTTTGCTGCCGAATTTTATTCATCAGTCATTTTTATGATCAAAATTCAGATTACACCGTTTAATCAAGATTACCTCATGCACCGGCTTCTGGTTCTCGTTCTCCTTACTTCCCCAGCGTTTGCCAAGATAGATTTCGCAACGGAAATACAACCCATTCTCTCAAATAATTGCTTCGCCTGCCACGGCCCTGATGAAGACAGTGTAAAAGGAGGTCTAAGGCTCGACAAACTCGACTTGGCTCTAAAAGGAGGAGATTCAGGTGACGCTATTGTTCCCGGCAAACCCGAGAATTCCCTCATTATCACCCGCCTCAGTCTTTCCCACGACGACGACAACCACATGCCCCCTCTTGATAAGAAGGACCCGCTAACGACAAGTCAAAAAGAACTCTTACAAAAGTGGATCGAAGAAGGGGCTCGATGGGGACAGCATTGGGCTTTCATTCCTCCAAAGCGACCAAAGGCACCAAAGATAAAAAACCCCGTCTGGATCAAGAACGACATTGATCGTTTCGTTCTCGCTCGACTTGAAGCAGAGGGTCTCCGTCCATCCAAGCCTGCCAATCCACGAACTCTTCTCCGCAGACTTCACCTCGATGTGACTGGCCTCCCGCCTTCTCTTGCTGCGCTTCGAGATTTTCAACTTTCGAACCTCGGTTCCCAAATCGAATCTCTCCTTGCTTCACCTCACTATGGAGAGAAATGGGGCCGAGAGTGGCTAGACGTTGCCCGCTACGCCGACTCTTCGGGCTATGAAAAGGACTTGCCGCGAGAGATGCACTTCTACCGCGACTGGGTTGTCAAAGCGGTTAATAATGACATGGCGTATAATGACTTCATCATTAAACAAATCGCTGGCGACCTCCTTCCAAATCCAACTCAGGATGATCGCATTGCAACTGGATATCTCAGGAATTCCATGACCAACGAAGAAGGTGGGGCCAAGCCCGAGCAATTTCGAGTTGAAGGCATCTTTGATCGCGTTGACGCCGTGGGCAAAGGAATCCTTGGTATTACCACCCAATGTGCCCAGTGCCACACCCACAAATACGATCCCCTAACCCACGATGAACACTTCGGAATATTTGCCTACCTGAATTCAATTCGCGAAACCTCGATCCCTGCTTACTCCGCAGAAGAAGAAACGCGAATCAATCACATCAAAAAAGGAATCACCACTATTGAAAACCGTCTCAAGGCAGAGAATTCAGATTGGCAAGAATTGTATGAAACTTGGCAAGATTCAATCCTCACCCCGCCTCTTACACCCTGGACAATTCAAAAGATCACGCAATATGGCGATGACGGGCAAAAATACCAGAATCTCGCTGACGATTCCCTCATCAATCAGGGTTACGCCGCCACTATGATGACAGCGCCTTTCCAACATGAATCTAGCACAATAGAAACAATCCATTCGGTCCGACTAGAACTCCTTAACGATCCCTACCTATCCCTCAATGGCCCCGGCCGTTCAATGGCTGGAACGGCCGCTCTCTCCGAATACCTTCTTCACGTCAACGGAAAGAGCGTAAAGTTCAAATCAGCGAAAGCATCCGTCAATCCACTCGAAGCTAAGATAGACTCCAGACGCTATCCGTTGAACGCTCAGCGCAGCTCCGATGACCGCACCACTGGGGGCGCTCAATTCGCGATTGACGGAAACAACAAAACAGCTTGGACAACGGACCAAGGTCCTGGCCGATCGAATGATCCACAAGTGATCGTCATGGAGTTAGAGCGTCCAATAACCAAAGCAGGGAATCATGACCTCAAAACCTTCCTCGTCCAACGTCACGGCGGCTTCAATTCGGACGACAACCAAAACTTCAACATCGGAAGATTCCGGCTCTCTTTTTCCAGTCAATCGCCCACGGAATTAGATACGCTTCCGCCACTTGTGCGAGGGGCGATACTACTTAAAAAGCGGACCCTTGAACAAGAAGCCCTTGTCTTTCGTTACTGGCGATCAACTGCCTCCCAATTTTCCGCTTATAACGAACAAATCGAGAAACTCTGGAAACAACACCCAACCCCTGCTGTTGCCCTCGTTGCTAAAGTTGTCGAGAAGCCTCGTATTACAAGGCTCTTTGAGCGTGGCGAACAGACAAAGCCACAACACGAAATCAAACCATTCACTCCCGCCTTTTTAAACCCTCTCCCCAACGGGGATCCTGCGTCCCGCCTCACCTTCGCCAAGTGGCTTGTGGCTGACGATTCCCCGACCGCCGCCCGAACTCTGGTCAATCGGATCTGGCAATCCTACTTCGGCATTGGCCTTGTCGAAACACCTGAAGACCTAGGCCTCCAAAGCCCACGCCCTTCGCATCCCAAGCTCTTGGACTGGCTTGCTGTCGAGTTGATGGAAAATGATTGGAGTATGAAACACATTCATCGCCTCATTTTAAGGAGTGCCACTTACCAGCAAGACTCGGCGCACATCTCTTTTCTTAAAGAAAAAGATCCCAATAATCGTCTTCTTGCTAGGGGGGCACGGATTCGGGTTCCGGCCGAAATTTTACGCGATATTCAACTCTCCACTAGCGGACTCATTAACCTTGAGCTCGGCGGGCGCTGCGTCTTCCCTCCTGCTCCCGAATTCCTTTTTCAAAAACCAGTTTCCTATGGGCCTAAAACTTGGAATGTTGAAAGCGATTCCCAGCGTTACCGCCGGGCTCTTTACACCTTCCGTTTCCGGAGCGTCCCTTACCCGATGCTTGCAGTCTTCGATGGAACTTCCGGAGACGCATCCTGTGTTCGTCGCACCACCTCTACAACTCCACTACAAGCCCTGACAACCTTGAATGAACCCATGTCGGTGGAAGCGGCCATTGCACTAGGTGACCGAATCCTAAGAACATCCATTAGCGATGCCTTCGAACACTGTACTTCCAGACCACCAAAAGTCGCTGAACTCAGAGTGCTTAATAAACTCTTCGAAATACAAAAGACTGCCTTTACCCGTGAGTCGGCTCAAAAGTTGATCACCACCTACAAGCCCCTCACGCTGGATCCTACCATACATGAGCCTGTCCAACTTGCCGCTGCCACCTCGGTTGCGCAAACTCTGCTGAATTTGGACGAAACCATGACCAAGAATTGATCACGCTATGAAACTCATCTCAGATATTCAACGAGCCCACTCACGACGCTGGTTTCTCAAAGATTGCGGCCTTGGGCTTGGCGCCATCGCTCTTACTTCTCTGGAAGCACAGGAGAACGCTCGTTCTGGAAATCCAAATCCAATGGCGCCTAAGCAGCCTCATTTCCCAGGAAAAGCCAAAAATGTTATCTTTCTATACATGGGAGGAGCTCCAAGTCATCTCGACCTCTTTGATCATAAGCCCGAACTCACTCGATTCAATGGAACCAAGCCACCTGCCGAACTTCTCAAAAACTACCAATCGGCATTTATCAATCCAGATAACAATCTGCTTGGACCCAAATTTAAGTTTAGACAGTATGGACAAGCCGGCACGAAGATGGCGGAGATCCTCCCCAATATTGGATCAATAGCCGACGAGATAGCGGTGGTTCGCTCCATGCACACTGAAGCATTCAATCATGCTCCGGCTCAAATACTCCTTTCCACCGGGTCGCAACAATTCGGTAGACCTAGCCTTGGTTCCTGGGTGACTTATGGTCTTGGCTCTGAAACCGACAATCTCCCGGCTTTCGTCGTGATGTCCTCGGGGTCAAAAGGGCCTTCGGGCGGTAATGCAAACTTTAATTCCGGCTTTCTGCACTCCGTTTATGATGGTGTTCAATTCCGCTCGGTCGGCGACCCTGTTCTTTATTTGTCCAACCCACAAGGCATTTCAAAGAGAAACCGCAAAGCCGTCATAGATGCCATCACCGAACTCAATCACCAGCACTTTGAATCCGTAGGCGATCCTGAAATTCAAACTCGTATCGCAGCTTATGAAATGTCGGTTCGCATGCAGGAAATCGCCCCTGAGGTCACTGATATTTCCCGTGAACCGGATCACATTCGCGAACTCTATGGTGCCGAACCTGGTAAACGATCTTTTGCAAATAATGCTCTCCTCGCTCGCCGTCTCGTCGAGCGAGGTGTCCGTTTCGTCGAGCTCTTCCACGAATCATGGGATCAACATGGCGGCCTTGTTAGAGGGCTCAAAAAGAATTGTAAAGACGTCGACCAAGCGTGCGCAGCTCTCATTAAAGATCTCAAGCAACGCGGTATGCTTGAAGAAACTCTCATCGTTTTTGGTGGAGAGTTTGGTCGCACCCCAATGACTCAGGGTGCCTCTGATGGGCGTGACCACCACCCCAATGCCTTTACAATGTGGCTCGCCGGGGGGGGGATTAAAGGTGGAGTTAATTATGGAAAAACCGACAGCTTTGGTTTCAATGCGGTGGAGGATAAAGTCCATATTCACGACCTCAACGCCACCATCCTTCATCAACTTGGCTTCGATCACGAAAAGCTAACCACCCGCTTTCAAGGTCGCGACTTTCGTCTTACCGACGTCCACGGCCAAGTGATCAGACCGATCCTCGCCTAAGACTTTTTCATCAAGCCCTTCAGCTCCTCCAATTCAGTCTCATCCATCTCAATTAGATGATTTGAGTGGGGAAAGGAACCACCACCCACATCAGCGACATATTCCTGAAAGGCCGCAATTCGCTCTTCCTGTAGGCGACGAAACTCCGCTGAGAAATCTCGATACACTTTTGCGTGCCTTGGGGCTCGCTCATCATAATCCCCAAGAATATCGTCCGAAAACAAGAACTGAGTATCACAACCCGAACCAGAACCGAGCGACATTAGAAGCAGCGAAGTTTCACCACACAACCAACTCGCAAGCTGGTGGGGAACACACTCAATTTCAGCTGCATAAGCACCGGCAGACTCGAGCTCCTTCATTTTTTCATAAAGCATCTTCCCCTCCTCCGCAGTTTTTCCAATTGCTCGGTAATTTGTCCACGTAACATGCCGGGGAACGAGACCAAGATGTCCGACTACAGGAATCCCCTCTCTTGCCATTGCCTCAATCATCCATGGACTAGCTGAGCAATAGACCGAGCTCGCCCCCATCTCGAGTGCCTTAAAGCCAATTTGGATAGCCTCCTCCCGGGACGTCAAGCCATGCGGAGTTGCACCCGAAAAAAAACTATTCGGAGCAGCTTCCACCAATCTTGGAAGCTGAGCTTGAGACTCAACCGAATCGAAACTGCAACTCATGAGATCGACTCCGGCTTTTTCGGCCGCAGCAGCCTCTTCAGGGGACTTCACATGGATGTGAGTAAGACAACGCTTTCCTTTTAGCTTTTTTAAATCGTAAATTGTAAACTTTTTTCGCGCCCGAATCATAGGCCGGCAGGATATCACCCCCGATGGTTCTTTACCAAGCAACACTTGCGCTAATCTATCCTCTCGTTGCATGGGAAGTCCCGACAAGAAGGCTAAGGACCGAAGCGATGAAAACGAAAATAATTCGAAAATGGTATCTAACAGATGTTCTGAAATACTAGACGCGCTCGAGACATCCTGCAGTTCGCGATAGGGACAACCACTCTCAAAAACTCCAATTGTAGAGCTTAGCTAAGTCCACCGCGTCGACGAATCACCCATTCTGTTGTCAAAAGAATTGCCAGTAAAAGAAACACTGGCCAAGCATCCCAAAGAGAAGTCTCTCGGAGTTCGGTCCGCCTCTCATCACCCCTTAGAAACAGATCTGCAAGGGCGCTTTCTCCTTTAAAGACTCGCCCGCCAGACATTTTCGCTACGGAATCAAGAAGCGGTTGATTGAGAGTAGTCTCAGAGAGTTCGACGGCACTTCGAGCACCAACCACACGAAAGCTTGTCATCACTTCGTCACGAACCTTGACCTCATAAGCCCCAGGCTTCCTGAACGGCCCCGCAAGGCTTTCGTGGATCCCGTTTGAATTATCACGATATTTCAATGGCACCTGCTTCATTTCACCCGATTCGTGAGTAACCTCCGCGATTAGGTTTTTGTCCTCGATTGGGTTCAGCTCGCCATCTCTCAACCGCGCCATGATCTGAATCCGATCATCGCCAGTGTAGGTCAATTGGTCTGTTCCAAGCCTAATCTTTTCGTTACCAGCACGTAAATTGGGACCAGCACCCCATCGAACCAATTGCCCCCAAAAACGGTGGTGATAGATATCGCCAACACCTTCACGAAGACGCCAAGTTCGATCTGCTAGCAACATTGCAACCTTTCCGGCACCTGTTTGGCGTGTCACTAAAAGAGCGTTCTCAGCTTCTCGCTCGCGACGGCGAGCCACCGCAGATAGTGCGGCGTCAAGACTAGCAGCAGAATCGATTTTTCGTTCTTTTTGATTAGTGGGTTCGGCATAAAGCAGAACTTCAGCAGTAGGCTGGAGCCCTTCGACCGGATGTCTCCAGCGAATCGCCGGAAATTGTTTCCATAAACGTTCATTCCTCATCTGTCCTTCGACTTGGGCGGTGATGGGGTGGCTACGGCCGATATTTGTAAGCGAAAAACGGAATTCTTCCTCATTTCCATAAAAAGTTCTTCGTGAGGCCTTATACCTTATCGGGATGAGATCACGGGCGACTTCTGACTGAAAAGAATGCGGCATGTATTCCGGACCAGCCACCAAAACCATAAGAGCTGCCCTTTCTTTAACGCAACCCTCAAGAATTCTCCACTGATTGTTACTTAAAGCATCAGGACCGATGTCACCTACAATAATAACATCAAACTTTCGCCACTCTTCTTCCACTTCGGGTAAGTGCGTTGCATTTGCTTCTCCAAAAGGACGACTTGCTGACGCCACAACCTTAGGCGGACTATGCCCCGAGATCCGATCTGGCTCAAGCAACACCGATTGGAGGTGGATTGACTGATCGCGACCATAGAAAAGGTTTCGCAAGTATCGGAACTCCCAACGTGGATGCCTATCGATTAAGAGGACATTTGTCCGGGCGTCACTGACTACCGTCTGAAATTCCCACTCGTTATTATTTTCAAAAGTCTCGTCTACTAACCCGCTCAGAACGATGCGGTATTCTCCAACTCCCCCATCTTCGGGCGCATGACGAAATTTAACCTCCTCCCGATAATTATCTTGAGGAATTGAAATCTCTTTCGCTTCAAGTTCCTTGTCGCCCGCAAAAAGCTGTAATTTGGCCTTCTTGCCGCGAAATCCATCGAACTTCAAAAGGGTACCGACTCGGATTCGGTCGCCGAGGTAAACAGAATCTGGGGCGCTTACTGAAATGATTGCAGCATCCTTTGGTGGAACATCACTCCCTGATGGAATCACAGCAATCGGAGCATCCAAAATTCCGAATCGGCGAGACACATCTTCAACGCTTCCTGGCCGATTATGGCGACCGTCGCTGAGTAATACCACGCCAGCCAACTGATCAGGCGGAACTTGATCAAGGATCGCTTCCAAACCTCCGGCCAAATCGGTAGCCTGATCCCAACCTTCGACCTCACTACTATCATCAAGAAGGGCCTTTCTTGCCGCTCGCACCTCGCGAACAGCAACTTTTCCATCGAGTTCATCGATAAGCCCACTTTCCTCAAGTTTCTCGCGGGCGAGCTCCAGTCGTGACTTATCTTGACCGTCATCCACTAGATCCATAGAGGCCGAATCATCGATCATCACAATGACTTCGCGTTCGATTTCCCGCTCCACATATCGGCTCCAAACCGGCTGCAGGAGAATCCACAAAAGTAAGCTTAGCTCTGCCAAGCGAAGACCTATTAGAAGACGCCCTCTTTGCGGACTGATTGCATTACGCTCGTATCGATAGCTCCAAAAAATCAATTCAGCTCCGACAGCTCCGATCAAAGGGAGCACCCAGGCTGGCCAAAAAGGGTTGATTTCAAGCCACCGAGCCAAAAGTAAAACCACCCCCCAAAGCGCAAAGAATATTAGAGTAGCACGGACTAACATTTTCACGGCTCCCCTCCTTTCATTCCTTTAGTTTTAGCAGCCGACCTTAAGAACGAATCGGGAATCTCCTCCCGATATTCAAAATCTATTTTAACTTCCTCTCCAGCTTCCCGCGATTTCGAAACCCAGCGAGCTAAAACACCTTCAAGGAAGAATAAAATAAGCGCTGCTATCGCTAAGATTTTCCAAATCTCTTGTCCAAAACCTTCGCCTCGCAACGCCGCCAAAATATCTTTGATCGATTTCACCTCAATAAGATTAATTTCTCGCCTGATTAATCTTCGATCATCATCATTCCAGAAGTCGAGACGACTTTCATCTCCTTCACGCTCCACCACAAGAGGAACCTCTTTCTCCCCAAGCATCAAATCTTGCACTGCATCAGGGATACCCACCAAATATTCCCCAGGAATCGCCGAACCATCAACCTCCAAGAGCTTGCCGCGCCGGCCAAGAGATGCTGCAACCTCCCGCTCAATTCCCATCGGGTCCTTTGCGGAAGAATCCCCCAAAATCACACTCGATTCGTCCTGGCTCACCGGAATAAAGACCGAAGCCGGAACCACTTCCTTTATACCATCTGGCCGTTCCCAAGAAAGAGTGACCCACGCACCACCCCACTCCTCTTCGTAACTCGCTGAAAAAACGACCGGCTTACCAGCCAGTAGTTCAACTTTCGAGCTGCGCCCTTGAACCGCTTCTTCGCCTTCGTAAACAATTTCGCCATCAAGTTTCAGTTGGAACTTATCATCAACTGTCACCTCAAAAACATACTCACCAGAAGCTGGAGGGACCAGCGAACCCGTCCAAGTCACGCCAAATCGATCGGCTGGAAAACCCTTTTCAGGCGCACCGTCCTTCCAATTGAAATCAATCGCCGAATCAATACGACTTAAATCTTCACCCCGATTTTCGAGCGAACGATAATCCGCCTTTAAACCGCCACCACCTGGAAGAGAAAGAGCCGGGCTCCAACTTGCCCGCACATTTAAATCCACAGTCTGGCCGCCAGCCAACCAGTTTGTCATCTCGTGAACAAAGGGAACAAAACTCGGCCGCGCTGGGAAACTCCCCATTCGTGCGTCGAGAGAAGTTGTTGTTACAAAGACACGGCCGTTTCCGTAGTTTCGGGTTGCCAGGAAAATTTCTCCATCACTATATCGTGCCGCAGCAAGAGCCCCCTCTACAAGGTTTGATGAATTCCGATACCCTTCAATGACAGCCTCGCCAAAATCCTGGCCAACTTCATCTTTAAAAAGACTAAGAACAGGATGGTCAAAGGTCCCTGGAGCAGCCTGCACCCCATTTTCGGGAAACCTCATTTCTCCAAGGTTTAGAGGCATTACCTTCCCGTCCCCTCCTCGCCACGAATTATAATAAGTTGGATCCAACTTTGGACCCGCGATTACCCACAAACCTCCCCCATTGATTACGAAATCTGCGATCCGCGAAGCGGCCGATGCTGGAAGGCGGGTCACGTCGGCCAAAACAATTACCGCGTCATTGTCAATTTTCTCACGAGTCAGTGCTGCAGCATCTATAACCCGCGGATCAACAAACGTTTCTTCTTTTTCAGACACTGGAGCGAGCGCAAGGGAAAGGTAACCACCCGCTCGCTGAAAGAAAGAAGCACCAGCATTCCCCTCAACAATTAAGACAGGCAGAGTCTTTTTTACCCAGACAGCTTTCTCGGCAATATCATCGCCGGAAAGATCATCATTCCCGTCTAGAACCACCTTAATCACCTGCGGGCCAATTTTTGAAAATTGATAGCGATATTCGAGGACTGAGCTCTCGCCAGATGCCATCTGTCCTAATCCTTTAGGTTCTAATTCGTTCTCCCCTACGGTAACTCTCATCAACCCTGGTGTGACCACCTCAGTCCCAGTGTTCTCAATCGAGATCCGAATCACGACCTCACGATCAGTCCCAACAACATCACGCGAAAGTTTAATCCCAGTGATTGAAACATTACGCAACTTCTCAGGAGGAGCAAACGAACGGAGCAAAAGCCGCGGCTTCGCCCGGTCGGGCAACCCCTCCCAAGCATCCCCAAGATTAGCCCATGAGGTGCTACTATCAAACTGCCAACCGATTCGTTGCAAATCGGTGAATACGACAAGATCCCGACTACTCCCCCTACCCTCGGCGAGCGAAAGTGTTGCCACACCGAGAGCGTCGTGTGCACGAAACGCTCCCCCCACCGGCTCAAGTTGATCTAAAGCCTCCAAAACATCTGCTCGATGGGTAAGCGGAGTTCCAGTTTTCAACTCAGGAGCCGGTCCACCTAGAACGATAGAAAAAGCCGTCCCCTTTGGTGCTCCCTTCACGAAATCCCGAGCCTCCTCAACTGCCCGTTCGAAAGTTGTCCTCCCATCCTCGCGCAACAACATTGAAGTCGACCCGTCGATTACAATCGCTACGTCACGGCGTTCGCTGGTCTGATATCGCTCTAAGTTGAGATTTTTTTCCTTCAAGATTAAAAACCATGCCCCAAGCAATATTAGAATCGCCGACCCACGCATCGCCCATTTCCCCCTTACCGAGGAAATTACAAAAGAGCCACCAAAAGCTGCAACACCAAGCAAACCAAGCGGCAGGACAAATAGCCATGGTATTCCCGAGTTGGGCGGCACAAAAGGCCGAGCGACCGCCAAAACAATTAGGGCAATCAAAAGGCAGCGGGCAATCATCAGCAAAAAATCCTCCCACTCCATTCGTCGACGACGAGCGGCTACAGTATCAAAAAGGAAGCGCATCGCCCCCCAATCGTAGGGTTTCGCAGCCTGGCGACGAATCAGGTGTAGAATCACGGGGATCAACACACCCGCTAAGCCTGCCAATAAAACTGGATTACGGAATAGCATGTTACCTCTTCCTCCCTCCCAAATACCGCACCAGAGCTTCTGAGACCGGGGTCTTGGTGGTCACCGGTACGTAGTCTGCCCGAAGATTTCCACACACCGACTCAATCGATGCGATAAACTCCCTCAGTTTTTTAAGGTAAGCTGCGCGTACTGCTTGAGGATCAATCCGTAGCATTTCCTCAACCCCTTCCAAATCATGAAAGCGTTGAAAAGTTTGAAATGGAAAGCTCAACTCCTCCTCAGCCAGTAAATGAAAAACCACCAATTCATGCTGACGATAATCAAAATGATGAAGCGCTTCGACAATCTGCTCCGGCTCGTCGAAAAGATCACTAATGATGATAACAAGTCCCCGCCTTGGAATCCGTTCAGCAACCTCATTAAGAACTTTACCTACACCAGTTTCTTTTCCCGGCTCAGTTCCATGAAGTTCTTCACAAATCCTTCGAACCTGGCTCGGTCTATTCTCAGCACGCATTGAAGTGCGTAAGGTGTCATCAAAGGTGACCAACCCGGAAGCATCACCTTGCTTGATGAAGAGATAAGATAGCGCAGCCGCGAGATACTGACCATACTCAAACTTCGAAAGTTCCGATTCCTCTCCTTTAAAACTCATTGAGCCAGAGACATCCAAAACAATAGTCGCTCTCAAATTGGTCTCTTCGATATACTGCTTAATGACATTGCGGTCACTTTTTGCCATCACTCGCCAATCAAGATTTCGCAAATCATCACCGAGCGTATATTCTCGGTGTTCAGCAAACTCAACCGACACCCCTTTATCTGGGCTGGAGTGACGCCCAGTCAGAGTTCCTTGCTTCCGCAATCTCGAAAGCCACTCAAGGCGACGTAGCGACCCCACTACCTCGGGAACAAGCAAACGCATGCACTCAGGCATTTTTAAACGATCTGCATCTTCGGCCATTCCGGTCTTGTAAGTGAAGACTAGATCTTGATGTCGGCATCTTTTCCGCCGAGTTCTTCGATAAGACGCTTAATGATGTCGTCACTCTTCACTCCAGCCGCTTCCGCGTTGAAGGTTGTCAGGACTCGATGACGTAGCACCGGCAGAGCCACTGCAGCGACATCGACCGTGGTCGCGTGAACCCGACCCCTAAGAACAGCGTGAGCTTTGGCTGCAGAAATCAATGAGATCCCGGCGCGGGGACCAGCACCCCAGCCTACCATATCTTTCACAAAATCAGGCGCTTCACTGGAGCCCGGACGTGTGGCCCGAGCCAGCTTTGCTGCAAAGTCGATAACATGATCGCCCACTGGGACTCGTTTCACAATATTTTGAAGCTGAATAATTTCAGGTCCAGTCATCAGCGGAGAAACTGTTGCTGAGTTTGGGCTAGTCACACGTCGAATTATTTCACGCTCCTCCTCGGCATTTGGGTAATCGACAACAATATTAAAGAGAAAACGATCAAGCTGGGCTTCCGGAAGAGGATAAGTCCCTTCTTGCTCAATCGGATTCTGCGTCGCCAGAACGAAAAATGGATCCGGTAGATCAAGCGTCCGCTCGCCCACAGTGACGTGACCTTCCTGCATTGCCTCTAACAGAGCTGCCTGCGTCTTGGGAGGAGTTCGGTTAATCTCATCCGCTAGAACCATACTAGCAAAAAGAGGCCCATTCACGAATCGGAAGCCGCGATGACCAGTTTCAGGATCAACCTCAAGCACATCAGTTCCGGTAATATCGGCCGGCATGAGGTCAGGAGTGAACTGAATCCGCTTGTATTGCAGGTCAAGTGCTTGGGAAACAGTCGAAACCAAAAGCGTCTTAGCCAACCCGGGCACTCCTACAAGTAGAGCGTGACCACGACAAAACATTGCCATGAGAACCTGTTCAACAACTTCATGTTGTCCCACAATGACTTGGGACAATTCATCCTTCATCCTCCCATAGCTCGCGTGGAGCTTTTCAACGGCAGCTTTATCCTCACTCATGATAGAAATTTCTTACGGCAAAAAGGTTAACTCTCTTACTTATTTTACAAAAAACTACTCCCAGTAGCCGTGACCCCTTGAAGCCTCAGAGACTTGCAGATAATTCACTCTCTTAAAAGCCTTGCTGCCTCCTTCGCGAAGTAAGTCAAGATCATATCAGCCCCTGCACGTTTAATTGCGATCAAACTTTCCATCATGACTGACTCTTCACAAATCCATCCTTCAGCCGATGCACTCTTAATCATAAGATACTCTCCACTCACCTGATAAGCCGCTACCGGCAGTGTCGTGTGCTCTCGTAAGTCACTGATAATATCAAGATAAGCACCTGCTGGCTTCACCATCACAATATCGGCCCCCTCATCTTCGTCTAGTAAAAGCTCCCGAAGCGCCTCCCGACGATTGGACGGATCCATTTGGTAACTCTTTTTATCTCCAGATTTTGGGGCAGACCCTAATGCCCCTCGAAACGGTCCATAATAAGCCGAAGCATACTTTGCCGTGTAGCTGCAAATCGAAACTTTCTGATAGCCCGCTGTATCTAAGGCCCCTCGTAAAGCACCTACCCGACCATCCATCATATCGCTTGGAGCGATGATGTCTGCCCCCGCCTCTGCTTGACTCACGGCCTGCTTGCAAAGAATCTCGATAGTTTCATCGTTCAAAATTTCCCCTTCTTCAAGAATCCCATCATGCCCATCGATACTATAAGGATCGAGCGCAACATCCGTCATCACGACAAGCTCGGGGTAGGCTGACTTTAAAGCGCGAATCGCTCGTTGCACTAAGCCTTCATAATTAAAGCATTCCTCGCCCTTTTTCGTTTTTAAAGAATCATCAACTGCCGGAAACAATACAACCGCTGGGACTCCAACCGCTAAAGCCTCTCCGGCTTCTTTTACCATCCCATCAAGTGACCAACGTCTACAACCTGGCATCGAGGGGATCACCTCATCCTCCTCAAGATCGTGCAAAAACAAAGGGAGCACAAAGTCACTCGGGCACAGCAAAGTTTCACGGGTCAACGCTCGCAATCCCACGCTTTTTCGGTTGCGCCTTGGTCTGATCGGTAAATCCACACTTGAAGTATAATTTCTAAATTCCAAAATCCGAATCTTAAATTACCTTCCTTCCGTGGCCCACACCCCTTTCACCGAACTCCTTCAAGGAGATCTAGCAAGCTTAGAAACGAATCTTCGTAATCTTCTCGGGCCGCACCTCTTGAAAAAAGACCACCTTTCCCTCCTCAATCTCGCTTGTGGCCGCGGCGATGAAACAGGTGTCCTGGCAAGGCTCCTAGCCGAAAACTCTAAATCGTCCCACCTTCAAGGACTCGATATCCGTGCCGCCGAGATTGACCAGGCCAATTCCCGCTGGAAAGAGGAGCTGCAAAAAGCAGGAGAACAAAACACCTCGGTCGACTTCATCACCCATCGTGGCGACCGACTCCTCGAACTCGCCGAAATTGGTACACCTGATATCGCCTTCCTTCGGCATCAAAATTACTGGAACGATAAACCTGTTTGGACCCGGATCTTCGACCAGGCCCTTGAGCGATTAAACGATGATGGATTACTCGTAATCACATCCTACTTCGACAAAGAACACGAGCTCGCTACTGAAGCTCTAAAAAATCTGGGCTCCATCCAAGTTGGATCCATAATCAACCCTAACTCCCGAGCCCTCTCGGACGCACCCGGTAAGTCAGTCGACAAACACCTAGCCATCTTCCAAAAGAAATAGAGACAAGGTAAATCAATCATGAAAAACTCGGGTAATCGCCTAGCTCAAAGATAGAACAAGCTCTAATCTTTCCTTATTCGGAAAAAGGTTGGATTCAAAATGATTCATGACGAAGGCATAACTCATCCCGGTCTCTACATTTGCAAAACCATAACTCCCGCCGGCCCCTGGGTGACCAAAACAATTCCTATCGGGACCTAGTCCAAGCATTACACCGAAACCAAAAGAATTTTCGATGCGCTGGATTTCATCTAATCCCTTAATTCTTGGCCTGATCAGTTCTTCTAAAAAATTCTGGCGGAGGACCCAGTCATAAAACTTCGCCAAGCCTAGAGCCGAGCCAACCCCTCCCATCGCAGGAAAACCGGCCTGCCAAGCTCTTGGCTGGTTCATCTCGCTTACCCCAGCAAGATCGGAGGGGGAAGAGAAGGCCAGCCTTGTCAATGAACCCTTTGTAAGCAGAGCTTCGTAAAACGGCTTTGGTTCTCCATTTTTTGAAAGTCGCGCTGGCACTAACTCGGCCACCCGTGAAAATTGTTCCTTCGGCAATCCTATCCAAAAATCGATCCCTTCTGGTGCCGCAATTTCATCTCTCCAAAAATGCCCCAACGCGCGTCCGTCGACCCGGCGCACAATTTCATCCGCTAAAAATCCGATTGTCCTTGGATGATACCCATGCGTCCCCACTGACCACAATGGATCTTGATTTTCGAGGGAGGCAATGACCGCTTCCCGATCCCAAATCGAAGCCTTCTCGTGTAACCCGGCATAGCCCCCTTGATGGGAAAACATCTCTTCAAAAGTCAAATTCCCTGTTCCCAATTCTGGCCACACCCCCTCGACTAACGATTCTCCATTCATTCCGATACGGTGAAGTGCCATAAGGACACAAACCGCCATTGGCCCCTTCGTCGCCGACCAAACTGGAGCAATCGTTTTCTCCGTCCAAACTTTCGTTCGATGCCGATCTGAAAACCCTTCATGGCGCGACACTAACTCCTTACAATCTTTCATGGCCACAAAGGACCAACCGATTTCGCCTTTCATAAATCCAACTCTCCCTGGATATCACCTCCATTTACATCAATTACTTCGGCCAATGAAGTCGAGACTATCCGGCACTCCACCATTGAAACACTAACCTCAAATACTTGAGCCACCGCAGCTTGATAAGTCATCATCTGCTCAAGATAACGCACCACCAAATCAGAAGACGACTTCACTACATCCGTCTTAAAATCAATAACTTCTATCCGTGAGATCTCACCAGCCTCCCGATAAAGATGCAAGCGGTCGACCACGCCACTCATCCATTTATTTTGATAAATCAATTCAAAGGGCTGCTCGCGATAAAGCTCAGCTCCATCATTCACAAAGACTTTGTGAATTGCTTCCTCTTTCAAAGAATCTTCCACGATTTTTCCGGCAGTAGAAAACGATTGCGCCGGGACTTCGCCCGGAGATAACCATCCGATTTTTTCGAACAAACGATGAACTTCGACACCTAACCGTCGACCAGTTCCACCTCCTTTAGCAGCCACCCCTTTCTCCGAAGACGGGCTCGTTCGACTTCTCCTAGGTTTTCCCTCGGGTAATTTTAAAACCTCACCTCCTTCTATTTTCTTTGAGCTAGGAACACTCGCGCTCCAATCCGGGTCTGACCCAATTAATTCTAAACCGGTTGATTGTCTGACCAAGTTGGCCGGTGTCGCATGCCTCTCGCCAGCCGGCTTTCCTCTTCGCGCCACGGGCTCCTCGGGCAAGAACACATAAAGACCGCGCTTAGCCCTCGTCAAAGCCACATACAGCAAACAGAGCGTCTCGTATTTTTGTGACTCAGCCCAACGTTCATATGCAGCTTTTGTTTCTGGATGTGCAAGATAGGCCCATTTTCCAGGAACCTGTAGCAACCAGCCGACTCCTCGCGCGACTTTAAAATCACCCGCGTTGGGAACCTGCAAGCGATCCGGCAACTCTGGCAACATCACGACATCAAACCCGAGTCCCTTTGACTTATGAATCGTCATCACCTGAATTGCAGCGACTCCTGGAGCTTGGTTAACATGTAATCCACGAATCCAATTTGCAGCCGCTCGTGGACACGCTTCACCGGTACGATCGAACTCCGCTAAGGCAGCGATAAAATCCTCTGCTCGACGACGTCCGTATAGCTCCAAACGTCCCCACTCCGGGGCCACCAAGGCACTCACAAAACGAGCAAAACCTATTCCTTGGATCTCCCTCAAAACCCCATCCCAACATCGTCCCCATCCCTCTCCATACTTCTCGAGAGTCACCATCACCGGAGACATCGCGAGCACCTCGCGACTGTAATCGTTAGCGGGATTTGCCAGCCACTCAATGAGGTGTTTGATCACCACTCCCACCGCATGATCCGATCCCGGCTCCCGCTGTCCGGCCTCGATCACATCGAAGCCTTCCGCTCGCAACAAGTCGGCATACTTCTTCACCTGATCCCCCTTTCGAACCAACACGCCGCAACTCAACTCTTTCTCACCAATTCGGAGCCTCCGAAGTTCCGACACCAAAGCCTCTCCTTCCTCATCTTTTGACACCTCGACCACCTTCGCTTCACCCGTCACCCCTGGCTTGGCTGACTCATGATCCTTCCATTTCCATTCCTCGCGAACGGCCTTACCAAAGAGATCTTCAATCAGCCCAAGGTTGCCGCAAACAGCATTCACTAACGCCAGCACCGCCGAGCATGATCGCCATGAGACATCCATAGGCTCGATCTCTAAACCATCTTGATAGCGTCGGAGAACATCATCGAAGAGACTGACATCTCCACCACGCCAAGCATAAATACCCTGCTTACGATCACCAACCACAAAGAAGCTACCCTCCGGATCAGCCACGGCTTCATCGATGAGAGGCTCAAGTCCCCGCCACTCTGCTCGACTTGTGTCTTGGAATTCATCGAGCAACCAGTGGTCATACCGACCGTCGAGGCGATAATCGATTAACTCGCGACGCAACCGTGCCCCTTCGCTCTGGCTCCATTTACCTAAAAGAATCTTCACGTCATCAAAGCTCAGAAGACCCCGCTTGCGCAACTGCTCGACGTGCTCGTGGTCGACCTGCTCCATTAATTCTCCGATCGCCTGAGTCTTGGAAACCGCACTCGCCAACTCACATCCGATCGCCAAGCGGAACAACTGTTGCCAAATCTTCCATTGTTCCAGAGAAATCGTAAGGATCTTACGACCATCCTTCACCTCCACTGGCCCGGGCTCATCAAGCACCTCTAACAAGCGCTTTCCAAAGGTATTCATCGCCAGTGATTTTCCAACAACGTGATCACGAAAGGTGTCCAGCATAGCGTTCCACGTCTTTCCTTGGGAATCATCACGTAAAGCCGTAATCAATCCATCTTTCTGGCCAAACCAATCTTCTGCCTGAGGCAAATCTGCAAACACCTTGGCATTCCCGAATACTTCCTTTCCCGCGCCTGATTTCCAGATCCGGTGCCAGGTCTCGATAAACTCTTCCAATGACCGCTGCACTCCTTGTTGTCCTTGGCCTAAGCTCGCTTTTCGAAAAGCATGAAAAAACTCCTGCCGCTCCCCAAAACCATCCCGCAAGACACCTTGTAAAATCTCCGCTTGAGCCGTCTTCAACCGTTCACCTTCCAGCAAATCAAAGGCTCCTCCAGTTAAGCCCAGTTCATACTGAAAACCTCTTACAATCCTTGAAAAGAAACCATCGAGCGTCGTAAACTGAATTTGAGGCAAGGCCCGAATTACTTTCTCGAGGACTGCAGGTAAATCGATCGTTGCGCGAATGCCGTCACACACCGACTTCCCTTCCTTGGGATCCGAACACCCCTTAGCCAACTTGGTAAGCACCGAGTCGGCAAACTCTCCCGCTGCCTTGCGAGTAAACGTCAGCGCCACAATCCGCTCCGGCTCCACTCCTTCCTTCCCGATTTTTCCAATGACCCGGTTTCCCAGTTGATAAGTCTTCCCTGATCCTGCCGAGGCGAGAATCAAAAGATTCTTAGCCAGGATTTCTCTCACTCCACACCTCCTTTTCCAGAAAAAGCTTCCGCAAGCTCACGACCAAAAGCTAGGTCTTCAAAGTCGTCATAAGCGACCTTCTCCGCGGGAGGCCAAAAGATCTCCTGCTGAACCTGCCCCACGATCCACTCAGCACACCGACGGGCCGACACCTTCTCTTCCTCACCAAAACCATCCCATGGCGTGACCTTTACATTCGCCTCATCCTGTCCCAACGCAAAGTATCCAATCTCATCAACTTTGCCAAAGGCATCGGCATAAAATGGCACCTGTAAATTAGTCCAGATCGCCCCGCCCGGAGCCATCACTTCCTCGACTCTCAAATGCACAGGAGGGTCATTTCGAAACTTTCGCTGATGTTCACGCACCACATCCTTGGCTTCCTTGCTACTTTTATAATCTAAAACCCGCACTCTACCGTCGTCGTTCTTCTCAATCCGATCAATCTGACCGCTCACGGTTGCTCCCCCGATTTCCAACTCAAAGTTTTTTTCCACTTCAACAATGCGCCATCCTTGAGCTCGAATCTTAGCCTGCTCTTCAGAGAACCAGCCCAACCGTAAACGCATCGATTCAACCTGCAAGGAAACGGCCAAGGGCAATTCCTCACCAAAGTGTCGAGACACCAGTTCATCAAGAGATTGCTCGAGCCCTTTGCGGATCTTCGCCGCATCAGCCGAATCCCGCAACACCT
This sequence comes from Akkermansiaceae bacterium, assembly GCA_022424905.1. Lineage (GTDB taxonomy): Bacteria > Verrucomicrobiota > Verrucomicrobiia > Verrucomicrobiales > Akkermansiaceae > SW10. Next base: position 27,095 of record JAKMGP010000038.1, read on the forward strand.
TGTCGCGTCCCCAACTTTCCAGCACATCATGAATGACGTTCCCGAAGTCTCGATGGTTCCACTCCACCCGTTCGGGCTCCGGTTCATTCATTCCCAAAACCCGCTGTAAGTAATAGCGAAATGGACAGGCTAGGTATTTGGAAAACGCCGTCACTGACATTCTTGCCTTCGGTGATTTCTCGCGTGGATTCCATTTCCAATGATCTTCCAAAGCCCACGCCACGCCCGAGTCGGCGGGCTCCACCTCAGCAAAGAGCACACTCACAATCTGTGCCAGAGATTCTCCTTTCGCAGTCAAAAGGAGTCGCGAAGGCATCAAAACATCACCTCCCTGCGACGATTTTCCAACGATCAAATCTACTCGCCCACTCTCCCGACGCATCTCGAGAAGAGCATGCAAAAGGTAGGCATCTCTCGCAGCCCGACTTTCCTCCCGAGACAACCCCAGCGCCTCGCGCGCACTTTCTGGCAACCATGTATCGCTGCTCGCTCGCCCCGGGACGCAGCCCTCGTTCATTCCACAAACCACCAGATGACTCGCTGGATCATGGAGCAATTCTAACCACCCTTGCACATCGAGCACTCTCTCTTCTGGAGCCTCCTCCGGAACCGGCCCAAGGTCCTGCAATAAGAGCTCAATCCAAAAGACGGGCGGGCGCTTTACCTCCTGGGCCGCCCCCACAGTCTCATCCAACCAATCTAAAAGCCCCGCTTCATCATTCCGATCAATTCGCCCGGCCAAAGAGCGCATTCCTTGATGGAAACCCTGACTCAAAAACCTCTTTCGGAGCCCTGAAAAATTCGACATCACCTGTTCGGCTACGACCGCTGATTTGAGTTGATGATCCAGTCTCTTTCGCTTGCTCTCGGTATTCGCTTGCTCCAACGAATTAGCAATTAACTGGCGCGCCCGAGAAACATCAGAAAGATCACGAACTAGATGGGAATCGAGCAAAGAGCAAAGCGCCTCAACTTGCTGCGAACGGATTCCTTCGACCAAAGATCTTCCCTGGTCAAAAGCCAACATATCCACCACCTCCTTCACTCCTGGGTTTTGTAAATAGCGCCTCCAGCAACTCAACCATCCCGCGAGAGACGAAGGCAGCGACGCCCCTGGGTCGTGGATGACCCATCCTGCTCGTGCAAATGATCTTACCAGTTCGGCCGCGATTTGTTCATCAGCCGTGCCTAACCCAATATTATTACATTCCGATTCAGCTTCGACGACTTTGGTAACTGCTAAAGTCGCCTGTTGACTCGGATCGCCCGTTAAAGTGACGCTTCCCGTTTTTGGCCACTGGATTTCTTGCCTATTCCACTCCAAACCAGGGCGTCCCCATTCATCCACTCTTGGGTCGGGGACGAGGACATTCACCATGATTTCAATCTTTTCAAAAAATCGAATCAATACAGGCGGAAGATCCAACACGCCAGCGATCACCACCCTTGAAATGCCTTCCGGAAATTCCAAATTGCCCGATGCCAGTCGAGTCGATTTACTCTCGTAACCCCAATTCTTTAGATGGTTTTCCACCTCTCTTTCCAACCTCGCTAACTGCTCCCAACGAGCATGCTCAAGCGCACTTACCCGACGAGCAGCCTCACTCAACATCAAACCATTTTCTTGGAGACTTTTACGGAGTTCGACGAAGGATTTCGCCAGCCCCAAGCTCCAACCGGATCCGTCACTCGCTGGCGATTCCGGGAAAATTGCTTCGTAATTCTCCCAGTCTTCCAGACTTTCAAGCGCTTCAGTCCAAGCGAGAACCTCCACCGAATCCGCAGCGGTCTCCTCTATTTGCAAAAGAGCTCCGGTCGTAACAACCCTCGGAGCGAGAAGAGCACCACGCTCCGCCAAACCCTCCCTCAATCGCCGACCACTCTCGGCCGTAGGCACGAGAATAAGAAATTTTGGCAATTCTTCCTTCTTTTCTAAAAGCCAATCAACGACCGCCGTCCCATAGGGCTTCGAAAAGAGAAAAGAAGTAATCTCCGCAGGCATGACGGAAGCATCCTCAATCGTTTAGCTGGATCCAATCTCAATCCTTCACCAAACGAAAAAATCCCCTCGAAAACCTGATACGATAATGGCAACCTCCCTTCTATGGCAGAAAGAACGTGGTTCTACGCAGACTCAAATCAACAACAGCAGGGCCCCATTACCTTCGGGGAAATTCAACAACTAGCGGCAAACCATACAATTCAACCTTCAACTTTGATCTGGAAAGAAGGAATGGCCGGATGGACCGCAGCTAGCGAGGTCCAAGGGGTCTACGGAAATTCGGCAATCCAAACACCCGCTTCCCCCACTCAAGCAATCCCTAGTAATCCTTATGAAGCCCCAGCTTCAGCCAATGCGATAGAAGTTTCGTCAACAGGAGCCTACCCCATTCCTACTGTCAAAAAGTGCTCTTTTGCTCTTTTCCTTGGCCTACTCATAACGGGTGCCGTCATCACCGCTATTGGACTTGTAATATTTATAGGTGAATACAGTGAGGGATCAGGAGGTTATCGCACCGAATATCGCGGATTCCAAGACGATTCACAAATTTTTGTAAGCCCTCAGCAAACAATCACAAGGGAAACACCTTCCCTCGTCGGTGTCTTCGTTATGCTCATTGGTGGTTCTATTTTATTTCTAACAATGATCTTAAACTATGTGTTTCTCTATCGCGCTTGGCATATTCTTCAGCCAGGTGAAGCACGAACCAGCCCCGGAAAAGCCGTAGGCTTTTTATTTATTCCCTTTTTTAATCTCTATTGGATATTCATAAGCTATCATGGTTGGGCATTGGATTGGAATCGGATCCGTAACAGCCACTCAAATTTAACATCCATGCCAACGGTCTCCGAGGGTCTCTTTTTAGCTGGTCCTATTTGTGTCCTAGTCACGATCGTCCCCTTATTTGGCGTGTTAGCAAGTCTTGCCTACCCCTTTATTTTTCTCATTATGACCGCCAAGATTTGCAAGGTCGTCAACGCAATGGCTGACGCTTCGCAACAACCAAACTAACAGTTTATTGTAAATCTTGTCTATCGAGGCCTCTGCCCGTAAGTCAACGGAGTCCTTTTATCACAAGCTTCTCAATCCATGCCCACCCAAATCGGTCTCATCTCACTCGGCTGCGCAAAGAACCTCATCGACTCCGAAATCATGCTCGGTCATCTGCAAGATGAGGGGATGACTCTCGTGCCCGACCCGGAACTCGCTGATGCACTCATAATCAACACCTGCTCCTTCATCGATGTTGCCAAAGACGAATCGGTTGGGACAATCATTGAAGCCGTCAACGCACGTCAGGAAGACCCGGCACGCGAGAAGCAAAAAATCATCGTCGCAGGCTGTCTTTCCCAACGATTTCAAAAGGACCTTCCCGGCCTTCTTCCAGAAGTCGACGCCTTCATCGGCCTAGATCAAGTGACCGACGTTGCCTCCATTGTCAGAAAAACCCTCAACCGCGATCTTGAAGCGGAAGGTTCCCTCGACACAGTCACCGAGAAGTCGCGCTACATCCCAGACTACACCACGCCACGATTCCGGCTCACTCCGCAACACATGGCCTACATTAAGATCGCTGAGGGCTGCAACCACACGTGCGCCTTCTGCATCATCCCGAAAATCCGTGGCCAGCATCGCTCCCGCACCGAGGAATCCATTGTGCGAGAAGCGAAGGGCCTAATCGCCCAAGGCGTAAAGGAAATCAATCTAATCTCCCAAGACACCACCTACTTCGGGATGGACAAATGGCAGGGCCTCGGCAACAGACCGAAGCCGACCTCTGGAGTCGATTCCACCAGAGGCGAATCTCTTTCCACTTTACTTCGCGCCCTCAACGATCTTGAAGGCGATTTCTGGATTCGGCTCCTTTACACCCATCCCGCCCATTGGTCTGACGAGTTGATTCAGACGATCGCGGAGTGCCCAAAAATCGCTCGCTATGTTGATATCCCACTCCAACACATCTCAGATCACATGCTCGACAAGATGAATCGGAAAACCGATGGGAAATACATTCGTGATCTTTTAAAGAGAATGCGCGATGGAATCCCCGACCTTTCCATAAGGACCACTTTCATCACTGGCTTTCCAGAGGAAACCGATGAAGATCACCAAGAGCTTTTAGAATTTATAAAGGACTTTAAATTCGAGCGTTGCGGCATCTTCCAATACTCAAAGGAAGAAGGGACCCGCGCCCATAAAATGGAAGGTCACGTTCACCACGCAACCAAGAAAAAGCGCCATCGCGAGCTCAGCTCAGCGATCGATGAGGTGGCCGGAGAAATCAACGAGGCCCAGCTGGGCAAGAAAAAACGCGTCCTTGTAGAAGAGGAAGGAATCGCACGATCAATGTGGGACGCTCCAGACATTGATGGGCGGATCTTCGTACCCATTGACTCCAGAGTTGGGGAATTTCTTGAGGTCGAGATTAAAGATCACCGTGGCTACGATCTTGTTGCTAAATGAGTTACACGTCTTTGTAGGACTTAACCACGAGCTCACTGAGAAACTTATCCGGATCATTCACCGCCGTCTCGGTCAGGACAAATTCTGCTTGTCCCGTATTTTTTTGGATAAGTTTTAAGCCAAATTGGTAATCCTTAAAGTGCTGCCGGGCGACCTGAAAGACGCTCCGTGCCTGTTCACCAGCCATCTTCACGAGCTTAGCAACCGCCTCGTCAGCAAGCTTTATCACCACGCCGTGCTTCACCTTAAACTCACGGATGAAAGCCTCCACTTCTTGGCGAGCCTTTTCGACCACTAACTCCTGTCCCAACTCCCGATAATCACCGAGGTGTTTTTCTCGATTCTTTATTAAATCTTCATCTAATACGAGTTCGGTCACCGAGGTTCCTGGTAGCTCATATTTAAAATCGCGCAAGATCCGCTCACCAACTGTCATCAGGCCACGGGCACCCGTTTTTTCATCTGCCGCCATTTCAGCAATCTTAGTGATTCCGGAGTCCTTCACTTTTAGATCGATCCCATAAGCCTCAAACTCGCGCTCATACTGACGCAAAAGACTCCCCTCAGAATACTTTAAAATAGCCTCCAAATCGTTAGCCTCGAGGTGCTCGCAAACCACACGGACAGGAATCCGCCCAATAAATTCAGCTTCAAACCCAAAATCGATGTAGTCCTGAGTCGTGACATGTTTGAACAGTTCGTTATCCATCATCGGTTCAGTCTGTTCTGTCGAAAATCCGATTTGCGCGGCTTGGCTTCGCTTACGAACAATCTTCTCAAGCCCAGAAAATGCACCGCTAACGATGAACAAAATATGTTTGGTGTTAATGCTATCTTTGTTCTTTTTGCCATTCTGCATGTCCATCATGGCCATCATTTGACCCCGCATATCTTGAGGATTCCGTAGCGGAACTTCGGTTTCCTCCATCAGTTTCAAGAGAGTCGTCTGGACCCCTCGCCCGCTCACATCTCGGCCGATCATTCCTCCACCCCCACTGGAAGCTAACTTGTCTACTTCATCGATATAGATAATTCCATACTCAGCCAAAGAAACATCGCCATTGGCTTTGGAAACCAACTCACGAACGAGATCATCGACATCCCCCCCGACATAACCAGTCTCGGAAAACTTGGTTGCGTCCGCCTTTACAAAGGGAACACCAATTAATTCGGCGATATGCTTCACTAAGTAGGTTTTCCCAACTCCTGTTGGACCCACAACCATAACATTTTGCTTTTGCAGCTCGAGTTTCTCAACTTCATCCTCTTGTAATTTGAGGGTCTTAACGTGATTGTAGTGGTCACAAACCGCGATCGAGAGAGCCTTCTTAGCCTCATCCTGACGAATCACAAAACGGTCAAGATGCGCCTTAATATCACGTGGCAAGAGATCAAATTCGAAAATATCGTCTGTCTCTGGCTCCACAAAACTTTCTTCCGCACCCTTCGTTTCCTTGGCGAATGATGAAGAATCCGCACCAGTGAATGAAAACCCTCCTTTCCCTAATTGGCCAAACATCCCTTCGAGAGTTTTCTTAATTTCCTCGGGATCAGGATAATTTGGTTCCTTGGGTCCGCCTTTATCATCATCATTCATAGGTCCAATATCGGCAGCAATGGAACCGGGGCAAGGGTGAATTTAAAGGCTCTGTTTGCCCAATCCTCCAATTACTCCTTCATCGAAACCAAATAGGAGATGAGGTGATTAAACTCATCAACCGTAAGGGTTGAAGCGAGCCCGACAGGCATCATAGATTGTGGTTGATGATCCCGTTTAGCAATCATGCCTTCTCTTAGCTGTGTCACGATGCCTGCAATATTTCGAATATCGATCACACCATCTTCCTCGCGAGTCACGAAACCCATATGGGCTGTTTTGTCCTTCATTGTTATGAGTTCCGTTTGGAATCCCTGCGCAACGACCGCGTTAGGATCGAGAATAGACTGAATTAGATAATCTTTGGTAAACTTGCTACCGGCAGACCCGAGATATGGCCCCTTTTGAACTGCTTTTTGATCGACTGCATGACAAGCAATACAACCCTGACGAGTGTAGATTTTCTCGCCCATCATCGCATCTCCGGTAGATGCCATCGCAAACTTGGTAATTTCCGCAGGTTTGAGATTCGCCAGTTTTTTTCCAGCACTTGCTTTGGCCGACGCGATCAGACGCTTGGCACGCTCCGCAGCTTCAATTAAGGTGTCGTTGTCACTATCGATAGCATTTTCGATCTGCCTATCAAACCCAGGCAAAAGAAGATCAGCAAGAGCAAGAAACAAGCCCTCCTCTCGGGGATTCTTTTGGATCATATTGAGAATGGGTGTCTTTTGATTCTCTTTAATAAGGGGGCTTTGCGTGAAAATCAGGAGCGTTCTCCAAGCAACTCTACTTTCCGATTTGCTTCCCTTGGCAGCTACTTTACGGAGGACTTTTGTGGAAAGAATGAGAGCCGGCTGGTTCACAAAATCATTCAACTCCAGCTCCACTTCGGAAGGTTTCATCCCTTGATCAAGCCATGCCCCGAGGATCTCTACTTGATTCGCGACGGCCTTTCCCTCGAGACGCCCCAGCGCTCGATAGGCAGACACTCTTTCCTCCCAGAGCCGTCTCTTATCCTTGGCAGCACCAGTCAAGATTCTAATCTGCGATTCATCAGGAGTGGGCGTCGAAAGCGCAATGACAAAAGGATCCTGTTTACCCAAGCTAAGTTCAGAAACCGGCACACGATTGATCCCAAGAATACCGAGCATTTTCGACTGATCGGTTTTAGCCAGTTGATTGAAAACACCCTCAAGTGCCGCTTTGATATTAGGAGTCTCTTCCCAAGTCTCAGGTGCAAAATAAGGACCTCGATCATCTGGCCGGGTTCCCCACCACGCTTTAAGATCCCACTCTGCTTCACGATGAAAAAGTCGAGCAAGAATCTCGATGAGCCCCAGTCGCTCGCCTCCTTTGGATTGTTGTAAACTAGCTGCAATTCCAGAAATAACCTCTGGGCGATGAAGTCGCATCAAAGCGAGACGTGCTGTTTTCTTATTTATGTGGGACAGAAGGCTTTCCACATCGCCAATCTTTACCAGTGCACCAACAGCAGTGTTTTGAATACGTGGATCCTGAGCTTCACCTACTGCCTTCAGAATTTGCGCAGTCGCATTTTTTGCGGAATTACCAGTCCTCATCAGAAACACCACAGCCTGCAGGCGAGTCCGTTCATCGCCGGATTGAAGGGCTCCCTCAACCAAGCTAAAGGTATCACTAGAAATCTCTCCACTAAGGTCACCAGCAGCCCGAGTAAGATATTGCTGAATCTCCTTAAGATTCCTCCAGTCTTTTGCGAAGATCTGAAGAAATTGATCTGCAGTCATCCCCTTCATTTGGGAAAGAGTGAAGATTGCGGCGATTCGAGATTCGATTCTCAAGCGTGAATCCTTAATTAAATCAGTGAGCGACTTCATTGATTCAGTCTCAGCTTTTGCCAAGAGCACACGCTGAACCTCAAGTCTCCGCACGGCTGAAGGGCTCTTAAGTTGCGAAACTAATTCGGAAGTCGACATTGCGGCAAGGTCTGGGAAGGGCCTATCCTTCAGACCTTTTTTAGTGAGCTTCTGCACCATCCCAACCTTCTTTCCTTTCCCCGCAAACTTGAATCTCCCCCCCCGCCAATCACAGACAAACAGATTACCGGATCCATCGACATCAATATCAATCGCCCGGGGGAGATTCATGTAAACGCTTTCCTTGAGTGAGTAGCTCGCTCCTTTTTCAGAAATCTTGTCATTGTATATCTTTCCAGTGGTCCAATCACAGGTCAGAAGGAGCTCATCGTGTCCAGGCTCCGCTAAATAAAGAGCACCCGTTCCACTTCCCCCACCTAAATCGAGGATTGGCTTCACAGCCTCATCCGTGAAATTTTTGTAAAGACGCGGGTATCCATGCTCCGACCCATTAGTGAGGTGATGCACACGGATATTCCATCCCTTTCCGTCGTTGGTATTATCTCTCGTGAAAAGGTCAAGTTTTGGGCTGATCGCGATATCGCAAATGTTGCGCGTGTGATAAGAGTAAATTTCGAGGTCACTCCCATCAGGTCTAACCCGAGCCACTCCACCACCACGCAAAGTCACCACTTTACCATCAGCTCCCTTTGTCGCCTCCATCCCGAAATCACCCACTGCAATGTAAAGCCATCCATCAATACCCATCCGGCACCCATTTGTAGTGTGATCGGAGCCGCGAGGATGCCTTAAGCCAAACCCAATATTTTCGAGTAGAACCTTATGCTCGTCTGCAACTCCGTCACCCGTCGTATCGCGGAAAGAACTCAAAAAAGGTGGATGAATTAGATAGAGGGTGTCCTTCACAAAGTGCCCCCCACGCGGGCTGTCGACATTGGGAACATAGTCCTTAAATTGATCAGCTTTACCGTCACCATTGGTATCACGACAAGAAACAATCTTTCCCATATTCTTTTCCTTACCGAGAGAACCATTTTTATCGACTGAAACGTAAACAGTCCCATCAGCCGCAGCAGTAAGAGCAGTCGGGTAGTCAACCTCGAAAGGCTCAGCCCAATTTGAAATTTCATAACCATCAGGAAGAGCAATAGCTGGCGCAGACAACAAAAGGAAAACGAGGAGGTTTTTCATAAGATTTTAGGCGCAGCTCCTGCGCGATAGCCAGATTGTTCCTTCCAATCGCCTCTTGTTCAAATCATTCTTTGCTCATGCGCAAAGCCTTTCTCCTCGGAGCCGGATTGGGAACCCGGCTCCAACCGCTGACCGAAACTCTTCCTAAGCCACTCATCCCATTCGCCAACCGCCCGCTGATCACCCACGCCCTTGACCATTGCCTCCAAGCCGGAATCACCGACTTTGCCATCAACACGCACCATCTACACGAGACATGGGACAGGTTCTTTCCGAACGGCAAATATCGAGGTGCAAATCTCACCTTTTTCCATGAGCCAGAACTCCTAGAAACTGGCGGTGGCATTAAAAATATCGCCGACTGGATCAAGGATGATCCGGTCCTGGTCTACAATGGCGATATTATCACCGATTTGCCGATTGAGCGCCTCATGACGGGCCATATGGCCTCGAACAACACCGTAACTTTAGCAGTGCAAGATCATGGAGCGGATTTGCGAATAACCGTAGATGGTCACCGCGTGACAGATGTCCGTGGCTTAATTCATCAACAACAGGGTACACATCAGTTTACAGGGATTTATGTGATCGACCCCGAAGTTCTCGACCTAATTCCGCCAAACGAAAAAATTTCTATTATTCCAGCCTTCGTGAAACTGATCAAAAAAGGCGAACTGGGAACATATCACGTGAAGGGCCATCCAAAGTGGCTGGACCTCGGAACGCGTGAAACATATCTGGAGGCGAGTCTTGCCATTACGCCCAAAGTATCCAAGGAGGCTCGCATCTCTGAGACAGCTAACATTCAAAATTCATGGGTCGCTCAGAACGCCATCGTTGAGTCAGGCGCCGTCATCAAGGACAGCATCCTCTGGCCGGGAACTCATGTTTTGCAGGATGCGGAATTGACAAATTGCATCGTTCACAGCAACTCCCCAATATCGGGCGTTCATAAGAGCTCCGATCTCTAAAACTCCTCCTTACTAAAGATGCCTGCCGACACCTTGCTCACCGCCGTTCGAGCCCACCTAGACCTCGCGCCAACCCACCGCGTCCTCATGGAGCCGATCCAAAAGGGTGCTTCAGGGCGGACCATCATTCGAATCAGCCCGGACGCCTATCCCAGCTTTATTGGCATTCATTACACTCTCGAACGATCAGATAACGCCAACTTTCTACCTGTTGCTGAATTCCTGAAGGAGGCTGGCCTAAATATTCCGGACGTCCTTTACGATAACACCCGACGCCAGGTGGCGCTCATTGAGGATTTAGGCGATCAGGACCTCCTTAGCCTTAAGGATGCTACATTCGAGGAGCGCGAGCCCTACTATCGCTCCGCTTTCGAGCAACTCGACAAGCTTCTCTACACTCGGCCACCCAAAGAGTTTGATCTTCAACCAGCCTTTGACGAACCCCTGTATCGTTGGGAGCAGGAATATTTCTTTGAGCACTTCATTGAAACTCATCTCGGCAAGGATTCGTCTGCGCTGTCTGAAGACCCCATCCTGCGAGGTCTCGCCAAGCGACTCGGCGCTACAGCACCTCATATGGTGCATCGCGATTTTCAGTCCCAAAATCTCATGCTTAATAGCGGGACCACCTATCTCATCGATTTTCAGGGTCTTCGCATGGGGCGTCAGGAATATGACCTCGCCTCGCTGCTCTACGACCCCTATATGAATCACTCGCGCGAAGATCGCCTAAAGCTCCTCAAGCTCTGGGAAGAGGTTTGCGAAGAAGAGCCTATTCAACCTATCCTTAAAGACTGCGCAGCCCAGAGGCTTATGCAGGCCCTAGGAGCCTTTTCCAACATTGGCCACAACGAGGATGACAAATGGTACCTTGCTCAAATTCCTGCTGCCGTTGGCTTCCTCAAAGAGGTTATCGATGACACCCCATTGGAAGACGCGCTCGGTCCTTTCCTCGACTAGAGAAAATAATCGTGATAGCTCTACGCCGTAATTATGCCAACTCTGCGGCCTTCTCTGTCATTTCTTCTTCCGCTTATTGCAGGCGTCGGATTGCTGGCCAAATTACCAGAAATCGCCCCCCTTGCCCGCATTGAGCTGTCCGCTTTCCTCTTTCCCGAGCGCTTTCAAAAAGATCATTCATTCGTGGACCGGAGTGAGTCCAAAAACTTTCAACTAACCTGTTTAGACTTTACGCCCGATCCTGAAGCTAACCTTAACATTAAGAGTTACTTACTCGACCAGGAATCGTTAGACATCATGGGACCCGACGGGGGCAGCTCCATCGAATGGGCACAATTTCTCGCTCAAACACGACTTGATGATGATCGTCTTACCGTCATCACTTCGTCTCTCTCCTGGGACGATACCTCAGAGCTGGCCATTCTCGCACTACAAGAACAAGTTGACGAAACCCCCTCCTTGGTAATTGGTCTTCAGGCGGAATTCATCAACTCTGAAGCCCCGCTTCCGGAGTACCTCAAACCCTCTGCTATCCCACTCGAAATTCCCGCTGGATTTGATCTTCCCGAAATTGACCACATCCGGCGTCCTTCTTCGATTAACTCCAATTCATTTGGAATCTCCGAGATAAGGGGCCTGAAATTAGAATCTAACGGAGATCAAAAACTCGTTCCAATGCTCGTTCGCTGGGACACTCACATTCTACCGAGTCTCACTCTTGCAAGTCTTCTGAAATCTCAACGTCTAAATTCTGCAGACCTTATTTTAGAAAAAGACGGCTACCTTCGCCTGGGAAGCGAAGGCGTTATTTTAAAGCTAGATTCAAAGGGTCAAGCTGTTCTTCCCAGCAATGAGCCAGATCAAAAATCCGCTTCAATTCTTCAAATCTACCCTGAACAAGCTGAAACCTATAAGATTATCACTCCTTCCAGCACTCCGAAGTCAACCTACAGTCTAGAAGATCATATTAGGCAGGCCCTCTCCCAAAAAGCCGTTCACAAACGCACTTACAAACGCTGGCCAGTATCTTTCGAACTCACCCTACTCTTAATTTTCGTTTCGCTTCTCCATCTCCGGAGGATATGGAGCGAACCTTTTATACTTATTTGCGTGACCGGAGCATCAGTCCTAGCAGGAAAATGGATGCTCCTCTCGCCCCTAATATTGGTGATTATCACCTTCCACCTCTGCCCGAGGCGCACCTCCCCCCGACAGAAACACTGAAGATCTTCCTTTCCTCTTCCCCCGGAACCACGAAAACGTTACTTGTTTGTCATGCGTGATGACGTGAAGCAATTGCTCGCCCTTCAGGACACCGATCAAAAAATCCAGGCACTGGAAGCGGAGCTCGTTCGAATCCCCCAACTGCAGGAAGCCGCCAAGGAGCGCCTCGCCAACGACACTCAAGCCCTAGCCACCGCAAAATCGAATTTTCAAGCCAACGAAATCGAAATTAAGAATGTCGAACTCGATATCGGCACCCGAAAAAACACAATTGATCGCCTCAAGAACCAACAATTTGAGACAAAGAAGAATGAGGAATATACTAAGCTTGGGGAAGAAGTAGTTCGTTACGAGAACGAAGTCGACGAGCTTGAGACTCGTGAACTTGAGCTGATGGAGACAGCCGATGATCTCCGATCGAGAATCACTGATGCTGAGCAAAACCTAGCCAAGACCCAAGGGCTAGTGGATGAAGAAATAGCGGAACTTCAAGCGCGGTTTGATGACCGCAAAGCTGGGCTAACGGAAACCAAAACAACTCGCGAAGGCCTCGTTACCCAGATCGATGACGAAGATCTTCTCGATACTTATAATCGGCTTTACAATAAAAGAGAGAGCCAAGCTGTTGTTCGAGTCACTAGCGAGCGGAGCTGCACCTCCTGCCACGTCCAAGTTACACCTGCAACCTACGCTCTTGCACAGTCCGGAGCAGCGATTGCCCACTGCGACAACTGTAGCGCTATTCTCTTCCCTTAAGTCAACGTATATCTATATCGGTGTAGTCTAGAGCTTGCTCTGGACCGAGTGACTCAGTCTTCCCGTCTCTTCGTCCTCTTGGACAGAAAAATCAAAAAAATCCAAAGGAAGCCCCCGATCAAGCCGCTTAACGCAAACCAATCACCAAAAGCTGCGTAAAGGGTGATCTCACCTTCTGAGGGAATATAAACGGTGGCTAATAAGTATCCGCGATGGAAGTAACTTCCATTCTCATTCACAAGGTGGCGCGTCTTCTTGGAATAGGGGTCGACCAGCGAGCCAGCTAAGGTAACAACTCCGGTAACCCCACGGTTAGCACATCGAACCGTCGGTCGCCGTAATTCAATACTACGAAATAAGGCATTCCGGAAATGTTGCACAGATCCCTCGCTTTCCTGAAACCAACCGTCATTCGTGACATTCACCAAAAGTTGGGGCCCATTACGCACAAACTTTCGGGTCAGTCGAGGCACAGTATCTTCAAAACAGACCGAAGGAATCACACCAATTGGTTGCCCACCAATTTTTGCCTCCAAAGGTTCAAAAACAGAACCACGGCTCAATCCTTTGCCAAATTCCACACCCGTTGTTCGAAAATATAGGTCATGCAAAAATGGTAAATCTGGGATGAATTCACCAAGGATGACTAGATGGTTTTTCTGGTAACTCTGTCTACCCCCTTTTCCATCATCTATAATTAGGGAGTTAAAGACATCCGCCTCTGGATCAACCACGGTTTGACCGCGCACTTCATTCATCCCAAGCACAAAGGTAAAATCTCCTAAGCTGTGAATATATTCAAAAACACTCTCAACTTTCGGCCCCCCTACAATTGACCCGTTTTCCTCTCCATGAAGAAAGGCGGGCAAACAGGCTTCCGGCCAAATCACAAGGTCAGGCATTCTGATCCCCACGATTTCCTCGTCTGATTCAGTCCCTCGCGCAGCTTTTGTTGCTTCGCGGAAAACCTCCTCCATACCCTCTGCCGTTAATTCCTCAAAACCTCCTGAGATTTTTGAGGGCTCCCATAAAATCTTGTCGGCAAACTGCGGAATATCCTGTTGTACCATCAAAACCCGACCTTCAATCTTTGGCTCATTTGTGACCGAAGAAAGCCGAATGGTTCCCCAAGTAAACGCCAACATAATTACCAGCAGCGCGGTCGCGAAATCCCAATGAAGAATCCTCAACTCATTTGCTCGAAACTGTTGGTAAAAACGCCGCACCGTCTGCACCGTTACTGCGCTAAAAAAGACCGGCAGAAATGAGAGGCCGATCACGCCAACATATTCAGCGTTCTGCGCCAAAATAAGATTTTTGGCAAACGTTACGCCCAAGCCGTTCCAACCAAACCCCGTCATGAGCCAACCACGCACCCACTCTAGCCCGCACCAAAACCCTCCAAGCAAAGTTGCATAACCAAGGCTTCGCAAACTTTGGCGCGCCCGATCGCGAATCGTCTTTGCTCTCTCATACTCCACTCGACAAGGATTAGCGGGACCTGAGGCGAAGGCCCCAAATAGACCAAAGTAAGCGGAAAGATAAGCTGACAAGGCCAGAGCTCCTGGCCAAGTCACTGTCCCAAGCCACTTGAGATTGATCACCCAGAACCCCATGCCAGCTAGCCAAGCCAATCCGAAGCCTCTAAGACTACGGCTCTTACCCTTCACCGTCCAAAGCAAAGGGAGCAACAGCCACATCCACCCCCACACCATCCAAGCCTCATCAAATGGTACAAAGCTAAAAGCAAGGGCTATGCCGCTTAAAACAGCTGCCAAGATTCTAAAAAAACGGACCATCATTCCATGCGTTGATAAGCGTCTTTCTCCAAGGCTGCCCAAAGTGCATCCAACGATCTCTGAACCTCATCCTTGTTTTCGCCCTTCCCAAAAAGGTAATATTTTATTTTCGGTTCGGTCCCAGAAGGACGGACCGCAAATCGACGCCCATCCGCCAAATCCACAAAAAGCATCGAGGCTGCGGGTAGCTCATCCCCCTCTTGGTCGTAAAATCCCCCTCTTTCGTAATCTCTCACCGCAATGGCATCCGAACCATCCACTATGGCCGGAGGATCCACACTGTAAGATTTCACCAAGGCAGCGATTTTCCGCGCTCCCTCTCCTCCCTCCATCACAAGCGATTTCCCCTCCTCCAGATGAACTCCATATTCACCCCAGATTCGATCACGAAGCCCAGCAATCGAAGTGCCCTCGCTCATTGCGTAAGCAGCCAATTCGGCAAACATTACAGCTGAGGCATTCCCATCTTTGTCCCGAACAAAATCACTCCCAAGATAGCCATAGCTTTCTTCTCCACCAAAAACGAAGAACTTCGAATACTCCAGTCGAAGCTTCCGACTCTCTTCTTCGGTCAAGTTTCGATAATCACCTTTCTTTTCATTTGGTATCGCGTCCTCATACTTCTTAAGCTTTTCCCCTATATACTTAAATCCAGTTAGTGTATCTATTACGCTTATGCCGTATTTTTCAGCAATAGACCGCTGTAAATCAGTTGTTACTAACGTTTTCACTAAAACCGCCCGACTTCGATTACTCTCAGTGATCCAACCAAGATCAAACATCGTCTTAATACGATACCAGCCCAGCAAAGAACCGATCTGATTTCCCGTCAATAACTCCATTTCACCCACATCATTGCGAATCGCAACCCCCATACGGTCACAATCTGGATCAGTTGCAATGACCGCATCCGCGCCCACTTCCTCCGCCAACGCGATCCCCTTCGCAAGAGCTGGAGCATTCTCAGGATTTGGGGATTCGACTGTTGGAAACCTTCCGTCTGGCCCGTCTTGCTCAGGCACCGTGACGACCTCAAACCCAAGCTCGCGAAGCATCGGCACGATGATCACCCCTCCAGTTCCATGAAGGTTAGTATAGACAACCTTGGCCTTCCTCGTCTCAAGCAAATCGGGACGTAAGAGCACCGTCTTCAACTTGTCCATGTAGGTCCGATCCATATCGACCCCAAGAACGGTCAATTCGCCTTTTTCACCTTCAGGAAGAACTTCATAATTTTCACTCTCCAATGCGTTGACTTCATTAATTACCCCAGTCGCGTGAGGCTCAACCAACTGCCCGCCATCATCAATGTAAGCTTTAAAGCCATTATCATGTGATGGGTTATGACTTGCCGTGAGACACACACCTGAATCAGCCCGCAAGTAACGAACTGCAAAGGAAATCTCAGGCGTGGCACGCTCCGCCTCAAAAAGATAGGCATCGCACCCTAGGTCCGTCGCGACATTTGCGCAGGTTTCTGCGAAATCACGTGAAAAATGACGGGTATCGTGGCCGATCACGAGCGACGGACGCCCTTCCCCAGAAAAAGACTTCTTCACGTATCTCACTAGTCCAATCATCGCGCGCTTGAGATTAAAAAAGTTCATTGAAGCCGTTCCGACACAAGGATGCTCTGGTCGATCAAGCGGCCCGCCTACCCCTCGCTCGGCCCGTGTGACAATCTTCCCGATCGTCCGACCGCGCAGACCACCCGTCCCGAAGGCCATTGTTTTAAAGAATCGATCATCAATCTCCTGCCATTCACAGGATTTGAGCAACTCCAAGATGGCAGCTGGACCCACCGGCGAATTCGCGCCCTGAAGATAGAGATGGATATTGGCCCCAGCCTCCGCAGAAACGTCACCACAGCTTATAGCATCATCAAGAAGGGATTTCCATTCGCTCATTTCGCTAGCAATGCTAGAACGGCCCCGCGCAATGTCCAACCCTCGCCTTCATGAAATTATCTCACGCTCTCTCGAAAGGCGTGAAAGCCTGCAAAATGGAGAAACAAACCTAATCCGCCTGATTGATGGACAAGGCGATAACCTCAATGGGCACATCCTCGAGCAGTATGGCAAGGGCTGGCTCATTTCAACTACTGGATCTAATTTGAGAAGAGAGTTAAGTGACATCCTTGCTAGCTACAAAAAGCCCCTTTACTGGAAAAGACTAGACCAGCACCAAAAGGAATCACCTGTCCACCTATGCGGTGAAGAACTCCCCGAATTCTTCACCGGTCTCGAAAACGGATTAAAATGCCGTCTTTCTTTCAAATCCGGCTACTCTCAAGGAATTTTTATTGATCAAAGAAACAATCGCGAGGCATTAAGAAAAATGGTCAAACCGGGAGAAACCGTTTTAAACACATTTGCTTATACTGGATTCTTCTCAATCGCCGCCGCAGCGGCCGGCGCAGTCACCTCTTCTCTCGACCTTTCACAAGTTTACCTAGACTGGACTCGCGAGAACTTTCTCCTCAACGGCATCGATCCAAAAGATCACTACTTTTGCAAAGGAGACACCTTTCACTGGCTTCGCCGATTCGCCAAACAAAGCCGCTTTTTTGACTACATTATTCTCGATCCACCCACTTTCTCACGCGACGACAAAGGCAAGGTTTTTCGTGTTGAGAAAGATTACAATCAACTCTTCAAGCTCGCTTCCGCCTGCCTCGCCCCGGGCGGTAAAATTCTAGCCTGCACTAATTTCCGGGGCATCAACACTAGTGAATTTATGAAGCAGCTTCACGGGGCGGAACTCCAGATCAGCCCGATGCCAGAAGACTTTCCCGACACTCCTTATTTAAAATCAATCTGGGCCACTTTCCGCTAGAAAAGGATAACCTTTTCCAGCAAACTGTAATCTCGATCCCTCAGCACGACATTCAGGTCTAACAACTTGAGCGGTCTTGAAACATCGGGCACTTTATGAGAGTGGTGGCTCATCCCGGAATCGAACCAGGGACACAAGGATTTTCAATCCTCTGCTCTACCAACTGAGCTAATGAGCCAAACAATCTCCGTTGCGGGCGGGTGATAAGATGGACCGGGAGGCTTGGCAATATAAAATGACTCTGAAGGCCCCATTTTTTCAATCCCCCCCTTCGAGCAGCTCCATGAATTGAGGTAGCACATTTAAGAAAAGTGAGTTCTTGCCACCCCGCGACAACTGGCTTGCGACCAAGCCTGCTGAATCATCGCAATCAGCAGGCCCGCTAAAGTCGACGCTGTGGCTCTCGGCACGAATCGATTGGCAAAGGTGAGGATTTCCGACCCCACGACTGACCCTCGCCTTAAAATTTGGCGCGCTTATCTCCAATTCTGAAATCGGAGCTCCCTCGTCATCCCAAATTAACTCAACGACAATCTCCCTGCCTTCGCGGGATTCTAAGATCACTCGGCCGGCCTCTTGGGAGTGAACCGACCAACCAGAACGCGTAATCACCCAGGACAACATCAGGAGGGCCGCGATACGATATTTCGACTGAGCTTTAACTCTCACCCCTTTGATTTCAGGGAAAGCTTTATGAGCCATCGGATCGTCAAAAAGTCGAGCAACCGCCAGGCGATAAAAGTAACTTCTCGTCCACGACAGATCTTGCGTTACCAATCCACCCTTCGTGTCGGAGCGTGCCTTTAGTAGCCGCCTAAACCCCATTTTGGGATCACCCCAGTCAGAGCTATCAAAAACCAGTCGGTCCAAAAGCCGATAGAGCCGTTCTTCAAAAAGCTCACTAAACTCGCCCTGCCACCAAAAAACTAAAGGAAGATCGCTATTCAGATGTGCAAAAACAGTATTCCGAAGTCGCCCAAGCGACTTTCCGTGAAGCAAAAACGAGACTTGTTCGGAGCAGATCGACTTTTTGCCGTGCGCGAGATGACAATGGGCTGTTATCCAAGACTCAACTTTCGCATCGGTGGCCTTACGATTCATCGCAATTAAAACTGCCCGACATGCATTTTCTCGGGTGAGTTCTTGGATCGTTTGCGAATTCTCCTGCAACTTTGAAGGGTCTTCAGTATATACTAAAAAATTCATCAACGACGCATTCGTACTCGCCTCATCAGCTTCCCATAGCTTCTTCAGCTCACCATCGATCGCGCCAACCTCAACTGGCATCCCGAGATATTTCGTGGAATTTAATATACTCATTGCTAGAGTCTCCTCCAAGTGCGCCCATCCTTGGCGAGCAATTCATCGGCTTCCCACGGCCCCCACGATCCAGCGGGAAATTGTGCGATCGGCAGTTGCTCACTGTTATCTGCCCAAGCCTTATGAATCTTATCAATAAAACGCCATGCCTCCTCCACTTCATCACGACGCGCAAATAAAGTTGCATCGCCCGCCATAGCATCAAGAAGGAGACGTTCATAAGCTTCAGGACTACTCTTTCCGAAGCTACTAGCGTAGTGAAAGTCCATTTTTACAGGCTCCATACGTAAAGTCGTTCCTGGAAGCTTTGAATTCATCATAAGTGAAATCCCCTCATCTGGCTGAATTCGAATCACAAGAACATTACCAGTCGGCACTCCGCCAGGCATCGCGTTGAAAAGCACACTGGGAGTCTCTTTGAAGTGAACTGAAATTTCAGTCGCTTTTTTAGGAAGCCGCTTTCCCACGCGCACATAGAATGGCACTCCGCTCCATCGCCAGGTATCAACCATGCACCGAAGCGCAACGTATGCTTCGGTCTCTGAGTCGGATTTTACTCGGTCTTCATCGCGATACCCAGGCACTTCCTTGCCATTAATATTCCCTGCAACATATTGACCACGAACAACATTCTCCGCAACGAGTTCCGGAGTATCCCACTGTCTCAGCGAGCGAATCACCTTCACCTTTTCGTCACGAACTCCATCCGCCGTCAAATCGGTCGGGGGCTCCATAGCGACCAAACTCAAAAGCTGTAAGAGATGATTTTGAACCATATCTCGCAGCGCTCCAGCCTCATCGTAGTAGCCCCCACGTCCCCCCTCCATCCCGAGGTGCTCAGCACAAGTAATTTGAATATGATCAATGTGCTCCTTATTCCACATTGGCTCAAAAATCGCGTTTGCAAAACGAAGAACCATAATATTTTGAGCCGTTTCTTTACCTAGATAGTGGTCGATCCGGTAGGTATCCTTCTCCTCAAAAGTCCCATTCACAACCTCGTTGAGATGCTGGGCAGTTTCTAGCGTCGTTCCGAAGGGCTTCTCAACAATCACACGTGACCAACAACCCTCACAACCTGGGTGCTCTTGGCTCAAGCCTGCCTCTTTAAGATTCAAGAGAATATCGTCAAAATACTCGGGCGCACTTGCAATATAGAAAAGTCGATTCCCCTTCCCTCCACGTTCACGGTCAATCTCATCAAGGCGATCAGAAAGCCTTTTGTAGCCGTCCTTATCTTGAAACTCACTTTTATGGTATTCGATATTTGCTGCCAAACTTTCCCAAATTTCTCCATCGTGTCCCGTGCGAGAAACCTGACGATTTAACACTTCAAGCCCCTCACGAAAAAACTCATCAGACCAATCTCGACGGGCAAACCCCAGAATCTTAACCCCCGCTGGTAGTTCCCCATCGATCGCCAAATTATAAAGTGCGGGAATTAGTTTGCGATGGGTCAAATCACCCGTGGCTCCAAAAATGACAACACTACATGCCTCGGCAAGATTGCGGGACACTAAATCCTCGCGGAATGGGTTATTCACGGCGCTTTTTCCCACACCCCGAACACCTTTTCAACCCCCAAGCATTTCTTTTGTGTCTTGAGGGCTCGTAATCCCGCCCCAGAAACAGCGCTTAGCCCTCTCCCTGACCCTCACCCCAATGAGAGCGCTTTCGACTCATTTCATTCTCCATTAGACACCTCAAACCTTTAATCTTCCTGAGCTAAAGAGGACTACTTTAATCTACAGCAGGCCGATCTGCCGAAAAGATTTCGATTTCGAACCCATTCATTTTTTCTCAAGGAGATTTTTCCGGTTGTATTGGATAATCACGACACCTCAGATACTGTGCCAAACATACCCTCAGGCAAGAAAGTCTTGCTTCCTCTCTGGTCCGGGGGCATTTCAATCCCCCTATGCCATCTCAACTTGACAGCCTGAAACAATTTACGGTCGTTGTTGCTGATACGGGTGATTTCGCCTCGATGCAGGAATACCAACCTCAAGACGCAACAACTAATCCTTCGCTGATTCTTCAAGCAGCCAGCAAACTTGAATACAAATCTCTTGTCGAAAAGGCAATTACTGAAAATCAAGGTTCTGAACTTTCTGGGGACGCCTTGATCGAAGCAATCATGGATCGAGTCCTTATTCTTTTTGGCCTAGAAATCCTCAAGATCGTCCCTGGCCGCGTTTCCACCGAAGTAGACGCACGTCTTTCCTTCGACAAGAAGGCGACCATCGCCAAAGCCAAACAACTCATCGCAGCTTACGAAGCAGAAGGCATCTCTCGCGATCGTATTCTAATCAAGATCGCTTCAACCTGGGAGGGAATCAAGGCAGCAGAGGAACTAGAGAGAGAAGGCATTCATTGCAACCTCACTCTTCTCTTTGCCTTCGCTCAAGCAGTTGCCTGCGCCGAAGCAGGGGTTCAACTTATCTCACCATTTGTCGGACGTATTTACGATTGGTTCAAAAAGGAGAACGGCAAGGAATATTCCGGAGATGACGATCCTGGTGTTCAATCCGTTACCAAGATTTACAACTACTACAAAAAGTATGGCTACAAGACCGAGGTCATGGGTGCGTCTTTCCGTAACGCCGGACAGATTACATCACTAACCGGTTGCGACCTTCTCACAATTTCTCCCGGTCTTCTTGAAGAGCTCCAGAACACTGATGGCCCTCTCGAACAGAAGCTCAACGAGGAATCTCCTGAATGTGATCTGGAGAAGATCTCTCTCGACGAAAAGGGCTTCCGTTTCGAATTTAATGAAGACGCCATGGCCACTGAAAAAACAGCACAAGGTATTCGGGCTTTTTCTGCCGATATCGTCAAGCTTGAAAGGCTTATAGAATCGATGGTCTAAAAAATCCGCCTCAAAACTTCCAAAAAGCCTGCATCAGTTGATGCAGGCTTTTTTTGGTCCATCCCAGTCGCTTAAGTCATCTCTCTTAATCCCGTTTCATCCACTCTTCGAAGAAAGGATACAATCCCAAACAGGAAGAAACAAGCACCTCGAAACCTCAAACCAATCCTTTTAACTGCCCTTCCCCTCGGACGCGATACTGATACGAAGTCAACTCACGTAACCCCATCGGTCCACGAGCATGAAGCTTGTCGGTCGAAATTCCAATTTCCGCGCCAAAACCAAATTCTTCGCCATCACTATATCTCGTGGAAACATTATGAAAGACACAAGCTGAATCAACCCGACAAAGAAAGGCCTCCGCAATCGCCTCATTCTGCGTAACGATTACCTCAGTGTGCTGAGAACTATATTTGTTTATATGATCAATAGAAACATCCATCGATGAGACAACCTTTACCGCTAAAATATAATCCAAATACTCTGTCCTCCAATCCTCCTCGGTAGCGACCTTGGCGTCGATGATCGCACAAGTGGCTTCATCGCCCCGCAACTCAACATTTTTCTCTTCCAAAGCAGCAGCCACTCTAGGGAGAAATTCTGATGCTATTGCCTCATCAACCAAAAGCGTCTCAAGTGCATTGCAAACGCTTGGCTTCTGCGTCTTTGAATCAACAACGATTTTCACCGCCATTTCAAAATCAGCGTCCGAGTGGATATAGGCGTGGCAGATCCCGTCGTAGTGCTTAATCACTGGCATGCGTGCGAGCGAAACGACAGTCTCGATCAAACCCTTCCCGCCTCTGGGAATGATTAAATCTAAATACCTATCCATTCCCGCCATTACTGCCACACTATCGCGATCCGTAAAAGGAATGAGCTGAATCGAACCTTCCGGAAGACCTTCATTTTCACCACCCGACTGCAGGGCGTCGGCCAATGCACGATTCGAATGAATCGCCTCGGAACCACCTCGCAAGATGGTGGCATTCCCCGATTTCAAACAAAGAACGGCAGCGTCACTCGTCACGTTAGGTCGACTCTCGTAAATGATTCCAATCACACCAATTGGAACACGAAGTTGCTGGATACGAATGCCATTAGGTCGCTCCCATTCATCCAAAATCTCACCCACTGGATCAGGCAATGTTGCCACTTTTTCGACACCTAGAGCTACTGCCTCTAATCGATCTGCGTCAAGTCGCAGACGATCTAACATAGCCAAAGTTAGGCCACGCTCCTCACCAGCGGCGATATCCTTGGCATTCGCCTCAAGAATCTCAGAAGCTGTCGAGCGAATACCAGCAGCCATTGCTCTGAGAATTTCATTCTTTTTCTTGTCCGAAAGAACAGCTAACGCCAAGGCCGCCGCCCGTGCCTTGCCTCCCATTTTGTAAACATGATCTTCAATCTCTTCTCTGGTCATCTTCGAAAAACCTAACGCTCTTTGAGTGAGAAGGCACCGTTAAAAAATCATCCCTCAAGAACTTTTTCACCCTCACTCTTAGCAATTACGAGAGCCGCACAGCTGTCCCCAAAGACGTTCACAGCAGTCCGGGTCATATCAAGCAGGCGATCAACCGCCAGCAAAGCGACTACCGCTGTCTCGGCTCCCGGGATCTTAGAACTAGTAAGAATAATCATAATCGCCACCAAGGAGGCCGAAGGTATTCCAGCGACCCCGACACTCGTAAGCAAAGCGCTGACCACCACCATAAACTGTGCCGCGATAGACAGCTCAAAACCCATCACTTGCGCAACAAAAATCACCGCAACACATTCGTAGAGTGCTGTTCCGTCCATATTAACAGTGGCTCCAAGGGGGAGCGTAAAACTCGCAGTCGACTTAGAAACTCCGGCATTTTCTTGAATACACCTCATCGTGACCGGAAGAGTGGCTGAAGATGAAGCTGTCGAAAAGGCAGTCAAAAGTGCCGTTCGCATCGCTCTAAAATGATCCAGAGGGTTCACGCCCGCCAAGATCTTAATTACCAGCGGCATAATTACGAAGAGATGGATACCGAGTGCTAGTAAAACGGTCACAAAATACTTAAACAAAGCCCCATAAAGCGCACCTCCAGTTTTAAACACAACAGGAAGCAGAAGTGCAAAGACACCAATAGGAGCCAAAGCCATGATCCATTGAGTTAAGACAATCATCACATCATTCAATGAGACAAAAATATCTCGAATCGGTGAAACCTGCTGCAGCGGAAGACGCGTCATAGCGATCGCAAAAAGAAGACTAAAAAAGATTAAACCAAGCATCTGTCCATTATTCATGGCAGCCGCGAATACATTGGTGGGAACCATACGAACAAAAAAACCTGTGAGTTGTCTCGCAATACCACCTTGCTCTTCTCCCATTCCTTTTGCCGCGTGCACTTTCTCAAGAGCAGCCTCGCCAGCAACATTTTCCTTGTGGTCCTCAAACGCTAAGCGGATGTCCTCGTTAGGACGGCCGTTGCTGAGTCCTGGCTGAATCACGTTAACCAAAATCAATCCTAGGCAAATCGCCAATAGGCTAGTCAGAGCATAAAATCCTGCCGTTTTTCCCAGTAGACGACCAAAGCCCTCCATGCCATGGAGGCTCGTGATCCCAGAAATAACGGAAGAGACGACCAAAGGAACAATGATCATTTTGAGAAGATTCAGGAACAGTTGCCCCACATCAGCCGAAAACGTAACGGCACCATTCACAAAATCCTCACCCCAAACTCCATTAGCAGCAAAGCTTCGAAAGATGAGCCCGGTAATCGTGGCAAGAATCAAAGAAATAAGAATTTGCCAATGAGGTTTAACTTTCACTCTAGGATCATAGAATTTCAAAGTCACAACTCCAAGAAGGAAGCGAATTTGTTATCGACAAACTCTATAAAAAGATTCCCACGCAACTTAATAGATCCATGCTGTCAATTCGGATTCATTCTGCTTGCGAGTCCTGAATTCATCTTAAGCTTGAGCATTGAAAGCTGATTTTTTGTCCACCAACTCTCTCGATCCGGCAAACAGGTGCTCAAAATTCCGTGGGAGTATCATTTCACAGAGGCAAATTCTTGCAGTCAGCTGAACCTTTTGAATGTGAATAACTTTCAAAAGGTCGCTATTTTAACAATGCCGTGTTTGCTTCTCACAGCCTTCACGCTAGCCTCACGGCTATTCCACATCTTCATTCATGCGTCGCTTCCTTCCGGCCCTCACCCTAACCCTTATCGGTATAAGCCTCGCTGTGCTGCTTGCTTCTCGGGAAGCCGCACTCGTAAGCGATCACCTTGTTGGATTCCCAGATGATCACAAGACGGCGCATCTTTTGCGGCCAGCAGTCCTCGGTGCCTTATGCCTCATTCCAGCGTTAGCGGCACTTTACTATGGTTTGGTTGGTTCACTCGATCGCTATCTTATTCGTGCTTTTATGGGGGCCTTTAGCCTCTGCTTTACAGCACTTTTTTCAATTTGGTTGATTGGTGACCTTACCGAAAACATCTCGGACTTTCGGGGAAGCGGCAACACCCTTCATTTCATGGGCATGTATTATGGGGCTGCATTCCCCAAATTCTTTGTCGACTTCGCTCCATTCGGACTCCTTCTCGCCATGCTTTACTCGCTAGGAAAGCTTTCTCGTGGCCAAGAGATTGTTTCCATCATTCAAACAGGGCGAGGTGTGGCCCGACTCATCGCGCCACTCATCACGATGGGATTTATGGTAGGCCTGGTTTGTCTCGGCTTCAATTATCGTTGGGCACCAGCCGCCGCCGCTTATCATGACGCCCTTCTCGAAGAGGCCAAAATGGGATCGCTCAGCAGAGCTCGCAACGTAGTTTATTTCACGAAAGACAATCGCCGCCTCTGGTTCATTGAAGGGTTTCCCTACGACTACCATCAAGGAGAACCACTTAAAAACATCATTGTCCGTTCTTTTTCCGAAAATGGCTCGCCTGAATGGCGCCTCCGGGCAGAGAGAGCGGAATGGGATCGGCATAATAACAACTGGACTTTTCACGGAATCTCGAAGTGGGACCTCACTAACCGGCTTGATACCAAAGAATCTCCAATTGACCCAAAGCGTGAACTTCAATTACCTGATCCATACGTAATCGAAGCTTGGGATGAAACCCCGTGGCAACTCATCAAACCTGGTCTCAAAGCAGAAGATTTAGGCATCCCTGGCCTTTACAGCTGGCTAGTGCAGAACCGCGAATCTGAATGGGGAAACAAAAGGCAATTTCTAACCCAATGGCACTATCGCTGGGCTCAACCAGGAATCTGCCTCGCAATTGTTCTTCTCGCTGCGCCACTCGGAATTGTTTTTAGCAGACGGGGCGCCGCTGGGGGTATCGCTCTCGCGATATTTATCTGCTCCGGCATGATGTTTTCATCGACTGTTTTCCTCTCGCTTGGCGAATCCGGATACATGCCACCTTTGTGGGCCGCTTGGGGTACTAATATTCTTGCCACTGCAATGGCACTTATTCTCATTCAGCGGCGCCTTGTCGGACGCCCAATCTATCAAACCATAAGAACCCTCATTCCAGTTTAATTCCACAACATGAAAGAACCATGGAGCATCAAATCACGGGCCCGTGAATGCGCAGAAAGCGGAGACGCTTTTCAGTCAGGACAAAAAATTCGCGCCGCCATTTTCCCTGACCCCGAATCATCTGGCTATCTTCGCAAGGACTACACGATCGAGGCCTGGGAAAATCGTAAGGGGGAGGAAGATCCATTTTCTTGTTGGCTTACAACTTACGAGCCACCGGTTACTGAAGAAAAAGCGGAAGATGTTGTTGATGATGATCCTGAAACTCTACTGAAACGCCTCGTAGACGAGGAAGAAGAACACACAGAGAACGCTAGATATATTTTGGCCGTCATGCTTGAACGAAAGAAGCTTCTTCGGGAAACCGACACTCAGGAAATCCCGTCAGGTATCTTGCGAATTTACGAGCATCGTAAATCTGGTGACGTCTACATCATCAAGGACCCACAAATTGCCCTTACAGACGTTGATCGAGTTCAAGAAGAAGTCCGTCAACTTCTAGACCCTTCGACCACCGTCGCCGAAGAGACCAGCGAGAACCTCGAGCCAATTGAGGAACTCTCTAAAGAAAACCCTGCGAATTCGCAACCAAGCTCGAAGAACGAAGAGGCTGAAGGGGTGTTAGAAACAAAAAACACCGACGAGGTGGAATAATGCTCCCTTGGTTCAAGGATCAATTTCCGATCTATCTCGCACCCATGGCGGGGGTGACTGATGTAACTTTCCGTACGCTCTGTAAAGAATTGGGTGCAGATGTCATGATCACAGAATTCGTCTCGGCCGAAGGCATCATACAAGCCGACCACCGGACCCGGAAATACACTACATTTACCGATAATCAGCGCCCCGTTGGTGTTCAGCTTTTCGGAGCCGATGGTGATCGAATGGGCGAAGCCGCGAAGAAAATCATAGATTGGAAACAGCCTGATTTCATTGATCTTAATTTTGGCTGCCCTGTGAATAAAGTTGTCTCAAAAAATGGAGGTTCCTCACTCTTAAAAGACTGCCCACTATTGACAGATACTACAGCGAAAATAGTCAAAGCAATAGGAGGTCAAGTCCCGGTTACTGGAAAAATAAGAATTGGCTGGGACCAGAAATCTATCAACGCTCCCCACGTCTGCCATTTACTCGAGGATTGTGGTATTCAAGCAATCGCAATTCATGGTCGCACCCGTTCGCAAGGATATCGAGGCGAGGCTGACTGGGAGGTCATAAATGAATGCGCCGAATCCTCTGGAATTCCGATCATCGGAAACGGGGACATCACCTCAGCTGAGAACCTAAAACACCGCAAGGAAACAACCGCTGTTTCCGGGGTAATGATTGGGAGAGCTGCAATGCAAAACCCTTGGATCTTTTCTGAAGCTAAGAGCTTCCTGACCAACGGAAAGCTTCCTTCTCGCCCAAGTATCGCTGAGCGTTGGAACTTTGTAATTCGTCATTGTCGTCTCGCAGTGGAATCCGATCGCTATGGAGAAGAAAAGCACACCCTTATGGCTATGCGGTCGCGCTTGATGACGTACTGCAAAGGTTTCCCCGGCGCCAAGCCTCTTCGCCAACAACTCTCACAGGTTACCTCAATTGCGGATGTTGAGGAGATTGCCGCTCACAGCGAGGATTTGCGTGAAGAATCCCAATAAAGAAGACAAATATAATTATTTTCGCTCTTCTGAAGATAAAGAGAGTTGAATCAATTTTCCTACTGGCATACTCTCAACGAGTGTGTGCACGCATTACAACTTTAATTCTCGTTTCGGGGGCCCACATGCTTTCAGCTGAAACCATTTCGGACCGATTGGATCACCTCGAATCTGACGTTTCCAAAATCAAAAGTCTTCTAGCAGAATTGACCAGCGGAAATCTAGACGAACGCGATTCTCCACCCCAAAAACCTACAAAAACTAGCGGTCAATTCTATGTAATCCGTTCCGGCGATTCCTATTGGTCAATTGCACGGCGTTATAAGACATCGGTAACAGCTCTTCTCGAGACCAATCCAGGCATCGACCCAAACCGACTCACAATCGGCACAAAGATCACCATTCCCAGTCGCAAAAGAGTTCAAAAGCCTTCTACCGCAACTAGGACCTATCGCGTAAAAAGTGGCGATATCCTCGGCCGCATTTCGATCAACCATGGTATACCACTTCAAAAACTCCTTAACGCGAATCCAGGCGTGAATCCCCAAATCCTCAAAGTTGGAACGATCCTAAAGATTCCGAGCGCTAGTTTGACGCCACTGGCAAGTCGATCCAGTTCGCTTCAACCAACCCAACCAAACGATTCAGATCACTTAAAGACCAGTCAATTGAAGCAAATCAAAAACCGCAAGTTAGAGGGGGATGACCTAAGGAAACCCCGTCTTGTAGTGATTGAGGAAAACCTCCGCTTTTCTGAGATCGCTGAGCGTTACGAGACGACCGTTACAGATTTAAATAAACTCAACCAGCGCAACCTCAGTCCCCAGCAAATGATTAAGAGCGGCTCCCAGCTCTACATTCTACCTCATTAGTAGACTTGCCTACTCAGACCCTCCTCGCTATTCTCGAGACAATGGAGAGCCACGATATCCTTAAGAAAGCCTTTCAAAACTGCAGCCCAAAAGAAATCGCTGGTGAATTGGGTGTCTCACTTTCTCTTGTTTACAAATGGGCTCAAGAGCAGTCTGAAAGCGGTAGCGGCTCCCGAAATCCGCTTGATCGCCTCCTTGAAATCGTCCGCCTCACTGAAGAGGAGCAGATCATCGAATGGCTTTGCGAGCGTTGCAACGGCTACTTTGTGCGCAACCCATCCACTTCCTCTCAGCAGAATTTTGAAGTGCTTCCAGCCACTAACGAAATTGTTTCCCAGTTTTCAAATCTTCTTTCCAGGATCTCGCAATCAGCGATCGATAACTCGATCACCCTAGATGAAGCTCAAGAGATTCGGGAGCAATGGGATCGCCTAAAGGGGATCGGAGAGGGCTTTGCCCGTTGCTGCGAGGAAGGCGACTTTACAAAGATGGAGGGCGAGAAGGAAACCGAGCCCAATCCTCGAAAAACTCTCTACTAGAAGCCGAAATACTTTTTGATCCCGGTTGCTCGTTCATGCGAGCCAGTCTATAGGTGATTGAATGTCGACCCGAGTCCGGACCCGTTTTGCCCCCTCACCTACTGGCTACCTCCATGTTGGAGGTGCGCGAACCGCGTTGTTTAACTGGCTTTACGCCAAGCATCACGGAGGAACCTTTGTCCTCCGGGTTGAGGACACCGATGGAACCCGGAACACCGAAGCTGCAAAATCCGCAATCTTCGAAGGTATGGAATGGCTGGGACTCGACTGGGAAGGCCCGGGGAACGAGGGTGATTGCGGCCCTTACTACCAATCTCAGCGTTCCGAGATTTATCTCAAATGGTTTGAAAAGCTAGTTGAGGAGAATCGGGTTTACGAAGACGAGGGTGCTTGGCGTTTTCGCTTCGAACGCAAATTAATCACGATGGACGATCTCGTTTGCGGCGAAGTGACAATTGATTATAGCGACGACTCAAACACTCCAGACATGGTAATCCGCCGTTCGGACGGATCTTTTGTGTTTCACTTCGTCAATGTGGTGGATGACCTTACGATGGGGATTACCCATGCAATTCGCGGTGAGGACCATCTCATGAACACACCGAAGCACCTTCAACTTTTCGAAGCCTTCGGGGCAACCCCTCCAAAATACGCTCACATCCCGCTTATCTTGAATGGTGACGGATCCAAAATGTCAAAACGTGACGAAGGCGCCGCCTTGGGAGACTACCCACGCCAAGGTTTTCTACCCGGGGCAGTTGTCAACTTCTTGGCATTACTCGGATGGTCACCAAAAGATGAGAGTGAAATATTCTCAACCGCTGAATTGATACAAAAGTTCTCGCTTGATACCGTCAATCGCGCTCCTGCTCGCTTCGACCCCAATAAATGTCGATGGGTCAACCAACAACATATTCTAGGACTTTCATCTGAGGAGTTCGTGAGCCAATGTGACAGTCAAGCAAGTCCCGAAATGCTAAACTCAGTGAAGGAAAAAGTGGCCCTACTCACCGAGGTTCCAGACGCAATTGCCTTTTACCTCGATCCTAATTTCCCGATCAACT
The DNA here is from genome assembly GCA_022424905.1 of Akkermansiaceae bacterium. Taxonomy (GTDB): domain Bacteria; phylum Verrucomicrobiota; class Verrucomicrobiia; order Verrucomicrobiales; family Akkermansiaceae; genus SW10. The sequence goes on from JAKMGP010000038.1 coordinate 57,599, forward strand.
CAGATGCTCTCAACAAGGTAAAAGGTAATGAAAGCGCGGGACCTTTACTCAACGGCCTGGCTGAGAATTTTGAAAACCTTGAGGATTGGAATTCAGCAAAAGAGACTGTTGCTTTAACAGCTAAAGCAGCCGGCGCAAAACCAGGACAGCTCATGTTCCCATTGAGAATTGCACTTTCAGGAAAATCCGGCGGACCTGATTTGGGAGCAATTCTTACGATCCTTGGGAAGAAGGAATGTGTTCGTCGGCTTCAACGATTCATAGAATTTCTCGCATGAAATATTACACACTCGATCAACTTTCGACCCTGAATAAAAACAGCAGGAAGCTCGCGCGTTTTGCAGTCATCGGTAACCCAGTTGAACATTCTCTGTCCCCGCAACTTCATCAGCCTGCTCTTGATGATTTGGGGAGAGAGGCGCGCTATGTCCGCGTCGAGGTAAAAGCAAACCAGGTGGGTAAAGCATTCCAAGAACTTCATAGCGCAGGAATCCATGGGATCAATGTAACTGTCCCTCATAAACTCGAAGCTCTTGAAGCTTGCGATCTTGTGGATCCCGTCGCCCAAATAATGGGTGCCGTTAATACCATCGTTTTTGATAAAGACGGAAGCTGCAACGGCTTCAACACCGATGGACCTGGTTTTGCCAGAGCCATCCGCGAGGAATTCTCGGTCGACCTTGGCGATTTAAAAGTCATTATTATAGGTGCTGGGGGTGGAGCGGGGCGAGCTATTGCCACTCAATGCGCTATCGAAAACTGTCCACAAGTAATCTTAGCGAACCGGACACTTGAGAAGCTTCACCCTATGAAAGAGCAACTCTCAAAATTGATTGGTTCTGAGAACTTAAAAGGCCCGCGGGACCGGATTGAAATCATCGACCTTTTCAATCCTGCCCTCGAGGAAGCCATCGGGTCCAGCGAATTGATCATCAACACAACCTCGGTTGGCCTAAAGGCTACCGACCCATCACCCTTTCCCTCCCACTGGGTAGAACCTCATCATCTGGTTTACGATACCATTTACAATCCCGAGCGCACCAGACTCCTCAGGGATTCGCGAGACCAAGGCGCACGAGTAGCCAATGGTCTTTCATTGCTCATTCACCAAGGCGCTCTATCGCTTGAGTATTGGCTGAATCAAGACATCCCTCTTGAGCTCATGAGAGAAGGCGTGAAAAACGCGCTCAAGGAGTGACCCAACCATCATTCAAATACTCAACAATTTCGAACTGTCCCTCCGCCCCAATTTCGCCATCAAACTTTAGGCTTAGAGACACTTTTTGTTCCTGCAAAGGAGGGTCATCAGATACAAAACTCCCATAATTTAGGAGCAGTCGCAAATCTCGATCAATAGCTTTTCCCCCTGGTCTATCCAAATTGACATAAGCAAAAATAAACTCATCGAACAGCTCTCCTGTTAAAACGTATCCAGAATAATGGTCCATCCCAAAACTCTGGTCATATCCAGGTTCCTTTCCTACTCTGCAACGTAGAAAGGTTTGTTCTTGAGGTAACTCTATAGCCATCTGACTTACGCTCATTTCTGACCAACCGATACTGGCATCCCAATCGAGGACCAACTGATTTTTATTTCCTTGAACAAAAAACACTTCGAATGGATTTCCGTTTTCACGCTTTCCGGTCAGAGAAACATACCCCCTCTCTTTTGAACTACTTGAATTTGACGATCTTACTAGTCTGGCGGACCAAGAGAATTGTGACCAGGCATTGGTCAACAAGGAACTCCCCCAGTCATCAAAGTTGATAGTGGCATCACCCCGGAACGCAGAGTCACGTAATCTTTTATCGATTTCATCTAGTTGCTCCCTCTGATTGAGCATTCCGATTGTCTTCTTAGCCTCGTCAAGAATTGTAACCGAATCATCAAAGAACCAAGTTAACGCATCATTTGCGAGAGGTTCCAGTTCCTCGTTACCCCCAAAAAAAGATAAGGGTCGATCCACCTTTTTGACGTCTTGGTTCGTCCAAATAGCAAGTCCCACTACAACGGCTATCACCGAGGCTATGATACCAACGAGAACAATCCAAAGCCAACTCGTTGAACGTTTTTTCGTTCCCCACACCTCATCCAAAGGTCGGTCATCTTCCTTCTTTCTCTTCAGGCGTCTGAGTTGCTCCGCTACATCGACTGGTCCGAAATCCTCATCCTCATCATGCATGCCGATAAGAAGCTCCTTAGCTTTCGCAAACAGCTTATTGGCTTCATCTTTGTCAGAGGAGCGTTCGGGTGTTGAGGAGCGTCTCTTGCGGACACGTCTCTTCTTTCGGACCATTCCATCTGGAATTGGCTCGTTGACCTTATTCTCATTAGCTTCACTCATTTACCAACTCAATTTTATTGTTAGGTGTCCGAAGTTTCGGAGAGGCTTCTTAGCAGCTCTTTGGCATCTGCATCTTCCGTGCTTTGCCTCAACTTAATGATTCGCTCACCAAACCAGCCTGCTCCAATGATCTCCTTCAATTCTAAAACTTCCCCATCGCGCTTACTATCCTTCCACCCAAGCCGAACCGTAATTCTCATATAGGTCTCTGGATCCGGATCCAAAGCTCTTCCTAAAATCGATCCCATCGGATCCTTTTCTTCCTGATGATTATTCCAAAGCCGCATGAACTCTATCGCGAGATCGCTTTCCGCTAGAAGATCAATTTCAGGTGATTCAGTCCGTTTAAACTCTTTATTACCCTCTTTGACATGTGGAGCTCTGTAAAAGCTTAGAGAAATTTTCTTCTTATCATCCGCAGTTCTTCGCTTTCTCACCAATAGGCGAAAGACACCCTCCTTCGAGCCTAACTGGTTGATAAACTTAGGCCACGACTCGGTGGAATATGGTCCGAAATTTTCCCAGTCGAGCTTCCATGTGCTTGTAGTGCGATCCAAGATATGGATCGCTCCCCATTGATACCCCTCGCTATCTCTCCAGATGGATTCGACTGCAAGCTCATCGCCCGGGAGCTTGAGGACGTTCACCCCGGTTTGAGTCAATCTCCCCGATGCCGGCGGAAAGGGGTTCTCCACATAAAAGTCACTAAAAGCCAGAGATAGGTCGGCCGAACGGTCTATAAACTGACCTTTCATATTTTCGGGCACCTTCATAAAACCCTTAAACTCCGTCTCAATTTTCTCACGGCTCGCATTTACAATCTGTTGATCCATGGGGTCTCGACTCCCCGCTTCTACCAGTGCCTTTGAAGCTTTAGAGGCACCAAACTTACCAGTCGCAAAAATCAACAAAACAACGACAACAACACACAGCCATGCTCCTAAAAATAACACGAGCCCTTTATTCTTTTCTTCCTTCTCACGCTTCTTCCTTCGCCGGACCCTCCTAGAACCATCAGACAGAATTGTCTCATCATCGCTCGAAACACCTGCGAGCTCATCCCTTGCCTGATCTAGCGTTTTCACCGCCATCTTGGGGCTATCGATTACACCTACTGGCAGAACAGGCGCAGATTTTTTGGCCGTTAAATTCCGGATTACTCCGCCAGCACCCCTCTCCCTATTGCCTCCCGGAATCTGAGTCTTGCTTTTTGACGAGCCACTGGTGTTCCCAAATTCATGTAGACACTCCCCACACGTAACCCCTTCATGCAGCGGCCTATCACTTTTCACGACAGCCTGACATGAAGGACAAATAAAGACGCCTTTTCTCCCACTCATAAAACTTTAGAATGTAAGTGTGCGGGACCACATCCCTTCCGTCAATCTTGAGGATTTGAAAAAATAGCCTCCGTCGCCTGCTCAACTAACATAGCTGCCAACGATTCGGTCACAGCGTCCAATTGCTCCACTGAAACCTTCAACTCCGCGACTTTTCGATCTTCAATTGCTTTTTCCACCCGCTTTTTAGCGTCCTGAATTTCATTAATCTCTTTTTTTGTTAGAAGGGAGCCTGCCTGATCCAAAGCAACCCCAACGGCAGGAAGCAGCTCTTCAGCTTTGAGTCGGGACTCCTCAAAGACTCGTGCATTCATATCATCAAAAGCGAACTCGACACTCTCACTCACCATTTGCTCCACTTTAGTCTCCTGAACATCTACTGCCGCACTTCCGATTTTGACGACGGTATCGACCTTACTAGCGACATCCCGAGCCAAAACCGACAAGATTCCATCAGCATCGATTCGAAACTCAACTCCAACCCGTGCCTGGCCCCGCCGATCAGGCTCAAACCTCACCTCGAAAGACCCTAACTCCCAGTTATCCTTTGCTAGCTCTCTTTCCCCCTGTAAAACCCTAACCTTCATTGACTCCTGACCTTCTACCGCATTTGTAAACATCTCACCTGCCTTGCAAGGAATCGTGGTATTTCTCGAAATTAACACATTCATTAATCCTCCCATCGTTTCGATCCCTAAACTAAGAGGAGTCACATCTAGTAAAAGAACTTCGCGAACGGTCCCTGCAAGAATTCCAGCCTGAATCGCCGCGCCACGCGCAATCGCCTCATCTGGATGCTGGCTCAAGTCTGGTTCTTGTTCAAAAATTGTCGCCACTCGATCCTTAACCATCGGTATCCGACTACTCCCTCCAACCATGACTACCGCCGCAAGATCTTTTCCCGTCACGCCTGCATCCAGCATCGCTCTCCGACAACATGCCTCCATCCGATCCAAAAAAGGTTTCATCAAACCTAAGAAAGCCTCCCGGGATAGCAGCACTTCCCCAGTGAAAGGAATTCTAAAAATCGCCTCCTCAGCCTCGCTAAGAGCTAACTTCACGCGGCAACCTTCAGATATCCACTGAACCCTCTCCATGGACTCGAAGTCCCGCAGATCACGACCAAACTTACCTGCCGCGAATCCAGCGATCGCTTTATCAAAGTCATCTCCGCCCAAATCAGTGTCTCCAGAAGTCGAAGAAACCTCGAAAACTCCCTTCCTCATTTCCAAAACGGAGACATCAAAAGTTCCGCCGCCAAGGTCGAACACCGCAACGCGAGAGTTTTCATTTAGACGATCAAGTCCGTAGGAAAGAGCTGCTGCCGTAGGCTCACTGAGTATACGCACAACCTCCAAGCCAGCAAGCCGCCCCGCTTTTTTTGTCGCAGCCCGCTGCCCATCGTTAAAGTAAGCAGGAACTGTTAAAACAGCCTTAGTCACCTCAGCTTCAAGACGATTCTCGGCGATCTCCTTGAGTCTTTTCAAAATCTCCCCTGACACCTCCTCAGGAAGCTTTGGTCCTGCGGCCGTACTGATATGCCCATCCGCGGTCAATCGGCCTTCGGATTCGCTAGCCCTCCTCCCGATTAAACTCTTCACACTCGTGTGGACTTCTTCAATTCCGGCGAAGCGCAGAGCTTCATGTCCGACCCTAATCCCCCCCTTTTTCGAATACCAGACTGCACTGGGAACAAGTGAACGCCCCTCCAAATCCGCTAGCAAAAGAGGAAAGCCCGAGTCCACTACAGCGACAGCTGACTGGGTCGTGCCTAAATCAATTCCAATAATCACCTCACTCATGAGGACGAGTTAAGACCAAGTTACCCTCCGAGCAAGGCCTCAAAAAGCTTTCCGTTCGCTTCCTTCAGTTGTGCTGACCATTTCGTCAAAAAAATCAAACCCCGCGCAACTTCACCCATCTCCACCTCACACTTACTCCACCCTCTCTCATCAAAAATCTTAAAACGCGCGATCATAGCTTTTTTTAACTCGTTCAAGTTGCTGATCCCCCCTTCTAGATCGGCTTTTAATTTTGGAACACGTATATCTAAAACTGCCTTACCTAGACTACTCAGCGCATTCGATCGCTCGGATACAAAAGAATCAATATCCTGCAAAACTGAGGCAACATTGGAAAAGGACCCCATCACTTCTGCCGGGATTTCTCCGCGCCCATCAAAGGAAAAGCCCTCACATTCAATTGCAGCCCGCACACGCTTTTCCGGAGATTTTAAAATTTCGCCCGCTGAACGAATTTCTAAAAACAGATTTTGATCCCCCCCGGCATCTGGATGATGAATTTGACTAGCATCCAAAAGTAGACGGTCGATATCCGAGCTTTTCAAATCGAGCTTTCGAGGAACGCCAAGCAAAGCGAATGGATTCGTCATGCCGCAAAACTTTCGCCACAGGAGCAAGTCACTACTGCATTTGGGTTGCTAACCTTAAACCCGCCCTGCTGAAGATCATCGGAATAATCAAGCTCACTACCACTCACAAAAAGAGCACTCTTTGGATCAATCACCACGTTTACGCCATTACTTGAAACCATAATATCACGATCCCGTGGTCCATCTACCAAGTCCATTTGGTATTGAAGACCACTGCACCCCCCACCCACAACAGCAATTCTCAGGGCACCCCCGTCCTTTCCCTGCTTTTTCCAGAGCCCACGCAGATGTTGCGAGGCGCCCCCCAAAACTTTAACCAACTTCTCGTTCCCTATGGTATAACCTGCCTTCAAAATCGTAACGGAGCTTAGCTAGCGATCGCTTCTTCGCAACTCCCGAAAACCTTTTCAATAACATTGTTCTCGAAACTCTGATTCTAAACAGCTTTTCGTTTCGAATCCGCTCAGTTTTCCGAAGCGAGAGCTCATTGGGGAATTTCACCCCGCTAAGTGCCAACGAAACGTTGGCTTGGCAAACTCCGTTTAGCTGAGAGATGATCGCGGTATATCCACTTGGAAAACTGGGCTGGATCGTCGACTCAGGCGTCAGATCAGAGAGAGCAAGCCGAGGTGAACTAAAAAAAAACGGTTTCCATTTGCATTGAGGAACTTAACGATCGACTGTTACGAATCAACCATGAGAGTTATTTGTCTAGCTTTTGCCACCTTTATCCCAGCACTGCTAAATGCGGAGACTATTTACACGATCCCACAAGGATACACTAAGGTGGTGATTGCTGCCGCAAGCTCTGATGTTGAACCAACTATTACAGGGATTTCAGTGACTTTGTTAAATGATCTTGAGTTTGCTTCGTCTGCAACAATTAACAGTGATTATAGTGCTGGTCCTGCTAGTGGTGCGCAAACTCTAACGGTCACTGGACAAAATTGGTCTCAGGACCAATGGACGAGTCAACCACATCTCGCATACATCACCGACGCCGATGGGGCTGAAGAAGCTTTTTTGATTTCTTCAAACACCGGTAATG
>JAKMGP010000243.1 GCA_022424905.1 Akkermansiaceae bacterium
CTCCGAGCACGATGGATTATTGTTTGGGAACAATGGCAGACCCGGCTTACACCGAATTCTTACCGAGTAAAATCGCGGAGGGAATTGTGAAGGCCTATGGGAAAATCGAGCCAGCACAAATTGGTCATAAGCAAGTGAGAGCGACTGGCTACAATTACAATCGGCGCTGGATCACGCGGCCAGATCAAATGCAAAGAGATCCCTTTGGTGACAAAACGGTTCGAGCTATGATGCATCCTGGATTTCGGAATCCAAAATATGTCGGACCTTCCGGGCCGGTTGATGATGAATTGTCTGTCTTATCGATTCAGGCTTTGAATGGTGATCCGATTGGCGTTCTCGCGAATTTTTCGATGCACTACCATGGCGGTGGGGGAGGCCCCGCGGATTACTTTGGTCTTTTTTCTGATCGGCTTGCTAAGCAGTTGGCTGTCGGAGGGCATGAGCCTGTGTGCGCCATGACTCAGGGCACGAGCGGAGACCTGCATTTGCGAGATTATGAAGGCGACCGAACTAATTCAGATATCTCGATCTATACCGATGGGCTGGTTGAGATTGCCAAAGGGGCAGTTGAAAAGGTTCGTTATGACCGGAGTCCCCTGCTCGGGATGGACCAGAAAGAGCTCACGCTTTCACGGCGATTGCCTGACGCGAAGCGTTTGGCTTGGGCTGATAAAATGCTCTCTGAAATGAAAGGGCAAAGGCCCAAAAATCGCCCCGAAGTTTACGCGGAACAGGCTCGATACATTCATAAAAATCCCACTGAAAACCTTGTCTTGCAAACGCTACGGATTGGGAGTTTGGGGATTACGACAATTCCCAATGAAGTTTACGCCATCACGGGCCTTAAGCTCAAAGCCTGGAGCCCATTCCCTTCGACCTTTAATATTGAATTAGCGAACGGGGCCGCGGGATACATTCCGCCTCCTGAACAACACGCTTTGGGAGGTTACACCACTTGGCCGGCTAGGACCGCCGGGTTAGAGGTGGAGGCCGAGCCAAAGATCGTTGAGACTTTGTTGAGCTCTTTTGAATCTCTCGCAGGAAAACCCCGTCGACCGTCGCTGAGGCATCAAGGAGATTACGTAAAATGGATCATGGCGCAAAAACCTTTGGCCTACTTTCAGTGTGAGGATTTCGGAGGGGGCACGTTGGACGATGCCTCTGGCCAAGGTCGTAGCGGCCATGTTGAGGGAATGGTGGCTTATCACCTCCCGGGGCCTGAGTGTCAGGCTATTTCTGAACAAAACCCAAATAACGCTCTTCAGCTGGCAGGTGGACGTATTTCAGTCACGGTTCCAAAGGCACGAACATTATCATTTTGGTTTTGGAATGGCATGAGTAATACGGTCCGAGACCATACCGGTGACCTTGTGCAGCATGGGGTGTCTCGTTTTCTGAGGATTGGCGGCAAGGCGGATGGAGAGTCTAGTGGTTCTTTGATTTTACAAGATGGTGAAAAACGTTTTTTTGGTAAGACAAAGTTAGCCTTAAAAGAATGGCATCACGTCGTAATGTCCCAAGAGGAGGAAGAGGTGAAGATCTATCTTGATGGCCACATCATACCAGAAGTGAGCGCCCCTCTTACCCCGTCTGAATCTGAGCAATGGCACTTGGGGGGAGAGTTGTCAGTCGAAGGGCGCCTCGATGAAGTCGCTTGGTTTAAGGGCGCCTTTAGCCAAAAAGAAGCGGCCCGAAATTTTTCTGCTTCAAGAATGATTCCACCCGCGCGCCCTGCCCCACCCCGTCCGAAGTATGACCGCGGAGCGATGGCTGGTTATCAAAAATCAGTTTTGGCGTCTCAGCCATCAGTCTGGATCGAACACGGGAATGAAGCTTCTCAGCAGCGCGTTCAGAAAAAAATTGAAGGGATCGAAGATGTCTACACTGTAGAATTATGGGTTCGTAACCAACTCCCAAATCAAACCCGCCCGGTTACTGCCTATTTGTTTTCGCGAGGAGTGGATGGCATGAAAGAGGCGGAAGGAGACCATCTTGGTATTGGGGGATCACACCTTGCAGCGGGAAAATTAATTGTTTTTCAGGGGAACCGGAGCGGGGGGCTATTGACAGGAGTGACTGAGCTTGAACCAAATAGCTGGCATCATCTCGCCATGATTCGTGAGGGAGAGCGGGTGCGAGTGTATTTGAATGGAAGATCTGAGCCCGAAATTGATGGGACCCTTGCACGCACTTATCCGGATGGGCATCCTGAGTTTTTTTTGGGAGGCCGAAGCGATCGCTTTTCTATTCTTGAGGGGCGCCTCGATCACGTTGCTTTATATGATCGCGCGCTCTCTATAACTGAGATCGCGGGGCATTACGAAGCAGTTAATTTGCTGCCAAGCGAAAAGAATTTAGAGGAAAGCAATTCCGGCGCCCTTTCGCCAAAAGATGCTCTCTCCAGCATACATGTGCCTGAGGGCTATCGAATTGAGTTGGTGGCGAGTGAGCCGTTGGTCAAAGATCCCGTCGCAATTGATTGGGGGGCTGATGGCAAATTATGGGTTGCGGAGATGGCAGATTATCCCT
>JAKMGP010000268.1 GCA_022424905.1 Akkermansiaceae bacterium
GGGCAGCATCGAGCCAGTGGCGTGCCCAGCGCTCTCCGTAATGAGAACTGGCAAGGAGTTCGTCGATAAGTTCGGTGTGTGGTTTTGAGAGGGCGTCCTTTAGTTGCTGTGGGCTAGGTGGGAGCCCGATGACGGACAAATAAGCGCGGCGAATCCGGACTGAATCTGAGGCCTGTGGGTTTGGAGTAAGATTTTTTTCAGCTAGTTTGGCGAAGGTGAAGTGGTCAAGGTCGTTCTTGATTTGAGAGTGGCTAATGACGGGTGGCTTTGGATCTTCGAGTGATTTAAATGACCAAAAATCACGATCACTTTGGGTGACCTGCATGGCGGTGGATTGGGCGCCTTTCTTCTCAAGTAAGGGTTTGTCGTAGGGAGCTCCAAGAGCGATCCATTTTTGAAAGTCGGCGACAATGGAGTCGGGGAGCTTGGCTTTTTTGGGAGGCATTTCCGGTTCCTCTTCGTGGCGAATGAGGCTGAGAAGATAGCTTTTCTCAGGCTTCTCGAGATTGATCGCGGCCTTAGTTTCCCCCCCTTCAAGAAGAAGTTCTCGAGTTGAAATATCGAGTCCAGAGCGGACCTTTTCGTCCCCGTGGCATTTCAGGCAATTTTCAATGAGAGCTTGACGGATGGATTTTTTGAAGAGATCGGTCCCGGCCTTCATCCGCTTCGCATGGTTGGGCGGAATAGTATCTGCTTGAGAGGAGACGATGAGAAGAATGAAAGCGAGGCTGTTAAACAGTTTCGGCATACCTCAGGTATGCTCTCATAAGTCTTGGGTGTGCGGACAGAAAGAATTTCAGGTTCTCTTGTGAGCTTATGAATTTGGACTTCCTTTTCGCAAAGTGAATGGACCTTGTTATCGGGTTGGAACGATGGTATCCTTAAGGCTAATGGAATCGTCAATTAAATGCATTTCGTCAGATTGTATCTGAGAGAAGTTTCATCGTTCTGGGGGCTATCCTTATGCTATGGCCAAAGATTTCGTATAGTCATGGGACGGTTATTAGTCCGGCTAGCCGGGTGTATCGCATCTTTCAGGAGGGACCAGATTCCGCGAATAGTCCCTCAACAGTGGCGGCCCTTGCGGTAGCGGGAAGTAATTAATATTACACTTGGAATCAAATCTCTCAGAATGTGCCCAACTACGCTGCTGCGGTATTTAATGATTCTTATGCCGCGGTGATTCCGGACGGTCAACTTGCAAGTGGGGGGAATACAGGGCAATCGAGCTTCGATTTTTCAGGTCTCGATTTGGTCAGTGATAAGTGGCATTGGCCTGCAACAACAGTGGCGGCGGGACCGCTCGAAATTAACTGGTTGGCAACTGCGACCCATGACCCCTCCTATTTTAAGGTATGGATTACCAAAAATGACTACGATCACCGTGCGTCATTGAGCTGGGATAAAATGGAATTTCTTGGACAGGTGGCCCACACCAAGAGCGGGAAAGAATATACCATTCTTGTGACATTACCTGAGCGATCGGGAAGGCATGTCCTTTACGTGGCCTGGCAACGGATCGACCCGGTTGGTGAGGTGTTCTTTTCTACCTCTGATATTATTTTTTCAAACGGCCCGGTCGACCCTGATGCAGATCCGGTAGTGTCTATCGAAAGTGTCATAGTGAATGAGGGTGATGGCACCGCGACGGTCAATCTTAGTCTCTCCAAGGAGGTCCCTGTTGGAAGGACTGCCAGGGTTAGCTACGCTACTTCCGATGTGACTGCGGAAGGGGGCAGTGATTATACCTCTGCCGTGGGCATCGTGGAATTTGAGGCGGGAGAGGACCGTGGAATTTTGACGATCCCGATTACCGATGACGCGGTGATGGAAGAGCGGGAAGTGTTCTCGATATCATTAACCAACCCAATTGATCTTTCGATTGGGGTTTCGCTTGCGACGGTGACGGTCGAAGATGATGACAAGAAAGTGGGGGGGAGCACAGAGTGGGAATTACGAGACGATTGGGATAGCGGCTTCAATGGTTGGGTGACTCTTAAAAACAACAGAAACCACCCACTCGAAGCTCCGGTTCTAACCTTCAGTTTTCCCGACGATGAGAGGACAGTAGTGGTTTGGGGTGGGCCCAACCTTGCTGAACTTGGTGGAGGAAGTTATCGGGTGACGGGGCTACGGAGCATTCCGGCGGGAGGAAGTATTCGGATCGACCTTGGAGTTCAAAATACCTATCTAGGAGCGAAGCGAGAACCGGAGAATATTCGTCTCAATGGATTGTTGGTTGGGGTGCTTCGGCCCAAGATGTTTCTTTCGCGTGGTGAATTGCGATTTGAGTCCTTTGCAGGTTTGAGTTATCAGGTACAGATATCGGTAGACTTGCAAAAGTGGGAGGACTCTGGTGAGCCCATTGAGGGAACTGGTGGAGAGATCGCCATTAGTGATTTTTCAAATGCTGAAAAACAGCGCCAATTTTACCGGGTGAAGCTTTTACAATAATTCTCCTTCGTTCGCTAGAATGCCCTTTTTCGGAGAATTCGCTTGCTACGTTTTGGAGCGAAACAGCGATTGTTTACTTCAGGGTGACGCGGAGGCGAAGAAATTGTTTGCTGGTGAGAGAATTGACAGCCTGAAATGAAAGAGTGGATGTTCCATCACCATTATCGATAGCTTGATTAATTTGGTTGGTGTGGCTGGGACCACTTCGCCAGTTTTCGAGGTCGGAGGATACCTCGACAAGGTATCGAAGAGGGTTACTGCCATTGCGAACACGAAAGGTGAGAGTGGCGCGTTGATCAATAGTCGAAAGGGCTGGCCGAGGATTTTCGGTGGTAAGGTCGGCACCAAAAGCATACGCTAAGAAGTTAGTGAGATCAGAGTTTTTAAAAAAATCGAGAGCATTGGCTTCTCCTTGATTACCAAGCCAGTCTTCAAAGGGGGTGTCTGATTCGTCAAGCCCCGGAGTTCCAGTGCTGGCGAAGCTGCTACGCCAATTAGAGGCAAGAGCGTGGTCGGAACCAATCGTGGGAGCAAGAAGGGTAAGTGATGAGCCCGAACCATCGGAGCTGGTTGGCCATGGGGAAGAATCGGAGTAGACAAAATCGCGAATTGCGTCGCCGGCACCAAAAGAAAGCTTTAACCGCTCCCCGCTATTGCTGAGCTTATTATTGGAGTCCCATTCTCCAATTATTGGAAGCCCTTTGCCGTAGCGAAATTCGAAAGCAGGAATGCTGCGCACAACGAGGATGATTTCGTCAGGAGCAAGCTTGGATTGGCTGGCATTGAGAAAGTCAAAATCAACTCCTTTGGTGAAACGGAGGTCGTTGAGATCAAGAGTAGTTGAGCCGACGTTCTTGAGCTCGAGATATTCAAAGAGATTATCGTCATCGAATCCGGCAGCAACTTCCACTGGGCTTGGATCAGCGGGATGATACATGACCTCGGTTATGATAAGGCCATCAATGTAAGGAGTGATGTCAGGAAGCTTAGTTGTGAAGGTCACTGGAGCAGACCAATGGCTCCAGCGTCCGGTATCGTCTTGGTGTCGGACACGAGCCCTGTAAGTGGAACCCGATTTGATAGCTGTGGTGGGTAGGTTGATGACGTTGGAGAATTTAGTGAGTTCACCGGATTCCCAGGAAGCGTCGATTTCAAGATCGCCGGGTTGATCGATGCGGGCGAGGCGCCATTCAAGAGCGCCGAATGTTCCATTACCTTGGGGGTCTGAGAATGAGGTGGTATTGAAAGAGATGGCGTTGGTGGGGAATCCGGCAGCGCCGTTGTAGGTTAGGACTGGAGTCGCTGGGATTCGAGAGGCTTCGCCATTTTCGCCCTGATGAATGTCGAGCCAAGCATCGCGACCCTGGCGTCCACTTGCCCCGCTGTCGTTGGCTTGGGGCATGGCAGAGTCATTCCCGCCGGGCCACGAACCGCCGGAGAAGGCAAAGTTTTTCATATCTTGAACATAGCTGTTGAGGGAATTGATACCAGGGCCTGAGAGGTGGTTATAGTTTCCGGCATCTGAGGGAGCTCCTTTCCATCGGTTGAAGTCGGCAGGGACAAGAGGAGCGATGATGGAGGCGAAGTTATCGATCACTTGATTAATTTGGTCTTCCTGCCAGAGGAGGTCACGCATTTCACGGACAGTGTTGTAGTAGGCAGGCCAAAGGGTAGGATTAGAGGAGTTGTCGCTTCCTCCGCCGCTGGCATTAAAAAGCGCATTGTAAACGACATCATGCCCGCTGTTGTAGGTAGGTCCCCAGGTGGAATCAGTGTCCCAAGGGAGGATCCAAAGTTTACCAATATTATTATTGGCGGGAAGATAGTTGGGCTCGAAGTAGTAGACCATGTTCTTGTTGGCAGAGGGCCAGTAATCGTAGTGGCGGAGAGCTTCGACCATGGCATGATAGGCATAGTATTTCTCTAGGTTAACGTGGGCGTCGATGTATGCGGGCGAATCATTGCCATCGAGGTTTCTTTCGATGGTGTTGTGGTCGCTCCCATTAAAGGGTGCAAACTTGCCTTGGTATCGCTGCTGTTGTTGCCAGTCACTCGTTTGGTTGATGAGCTTGTAAAGATTTCCTTTTTTGAGGTCGTGTTGTTCGAGGAAACGGACATCGTAAGTTTCCGAGACAAAGTAAGTCCCGTTGTAGTCACCGCGCCATTGGTCGGGAGATTCGGCCTCATCATCAATGACACGCCATTGCACGAAGAGTGGTGTTGCGGCAGGGACACCCATTTTTGAGAAGAGGTGGTAGTTGACCGCTTCGTTGAGGCCGAAGGTCATGGTTTGCCGATTGCTGTTTGCTTTTCCCAGAGTGAGAGTCCGCCAGGGATTTTTAAATTTTTTTCCGTTTTGATCGCGGGCCTCAAGGAACTTTCCATCGTTGAAGCGAACGCGCATGGAGCGCTTTCCACGGCCCTGGTAGCGGCCGTTAGCGCCCCGAAGGCGGAAGCGGATATTATCGTAAACCTTTCCATCGTAGACCATGGTGGCATTCCAATTGTAGAGGAAGCGGGCCGAGGTTCCTTGATTGATTTGGTCGCTACCGTTGTAGGCTACGGCTTCTGTGTAATCTTCTTTTCGAATGATGAGGTGGTAGACGGGGATGGTATTGGCCATGGTGTTGGCATCGATGCTCTGGTAGGCAGGGACTCCATTGTAAACAAAGTAGGCGAAGTTACGCGAGGGATCGTCTTGATAGGGAACTCGGGCGGAATTGTTAGCTGAATCTGTCACGGTGATCCGGTAGCGGATGAGGTGACGATGGCCGAAGGCGGGAATGATGGCGGAGAAGAAATCGTCGCCCGCGATAGTATCACCGTTAGAACCGTCATCGAACATAGGCACGGTAATCCAGTTGTTTTCGTAAGCAGGGTTTTCTAACCTGGGTTGGGAAGTGTTGATATTATTACCGATAATCGGAAGGGGGAGCTGGGATGGAACGTAGTCTCCAGGAGCGATAAACTGATACTCGAGAGAGACAGAGGCAACGCCATCAGGGTCGGTTATTTGAGCTGAGATAACGACGGGATCGGACGAAGTAGGTTCTACTGGAGTATGATTGACCTTACGGATATTAGGGGCAGCGTTTGAAGCGGAACTGACATTAGGAGCGCCGGGGGTGGGCTGGGCGAGGGCGTCTTCTGCGGAGGGGCGGATGATTTGCAAATCGAAGCCGAGATCGCTGCTGCTGGCGGTGGCATTGAATAGATGGATGGCGATCGTGTTATTGCCTTCTACGAGAAAGGAGCCGGCATTGGGGATCAGTTTTTTGTCGAAAGCGCCTTCGCTACCGGTGCCGGTTGCGGTGTCATCGATGGTAGGATTTTCGTTTTCGTCAAAGCGGAAGCGGTCGACTTCGGTGCCATTGATCCAGATGATAAAGCCATCGTCAGCCGTGTAATTAAGAAGGAGTTGGGAGGGGATTTCGCCTGGGACGATAGTGAAAGTATTGCGCAAGAAAATGGAGTTGAAGTTGGAACGCATATTTGGAACGACGGTGTTTAAGGTGACGCCGTTAACTACTCCGTAACCGATGGGGAGCTGAGCGCTGTTGTTCCAAGAGGTGTCTTCAGTAAATGCGGGAGTGCGCCAGGCGGAGGTTGGGATCGAGGCCTCGGTTTCCCCGGGTCGCCAGGTCCAGCCGGTGGAGGAGAAGTCGAGGAGGCTCGCTTCGGGTAGAGCGCTTTGGGGGATGGAGGCTCGCCAAGAGCTGCCGAGGGAATTGTTGAGGGAAGGATTGATTAGTTCGATGGAGGCTCCGCTGCCATCTGACGCGACTGGCCAAGGGAAGCCGACTTTGTAATCGACTTCATCAACTATGGTGTCTGAGATATCGCGAAGGCGGATGGTCTCGCCGGCAGAATCGAGATTGCCAGAGAAGGGGCCGAGGGCGGTGACGCCAAGGGTGGATTGGAGGACGGCGGGGTCTTCTGCAATCACAAGGTAGCCGCCGGCGTCGATCGTGGTATTGGCAGGAAAAGTGAAATTGACAGCGCTACTGAGTCGCCAACTAGAAAGGTCGACAGAAGAAGAAGAGGGATTGTGAAGTTCAATGAATTCTTGGGCGATATGGTTATCTGGTGGATTGGCGTAGATTTCGTTGATAACGATCGTCTGTGCGATCTTAATAGCACGAAGAGTGAAATTTTCTTCAAAAGAGAGACCCACTTGGTCAGTAGTGCGGAGGCGAATGCTAAATATCTTATCGGCTTCTCCTGAGAAATCGGCAGCGGTGCGGAGTTGATTTCCTACAATCGTAAAGAGATTATTGTGGGTGTCTCCTTTGCCAGGTGTAAGTGAATAGGTGTGAAAGTCGTTGAGGTTAGGATCGGTCGTTGAGAGCGCTGCGAGATAGTTGCCTATTGGAAGATCCGTCGAGAAGTCGAGGGAGCTTAATGAAATCGCATTCGGTGGGCTGGGGGCTTGATCGACCGTGATCGTAACTTTAGCGGGTGGAGATTCGTATTTGCCATCGTTTGATTTATAGGTGAAAGCGTCGAGGCCTGTAAAATTTGGGAAAGGAGTGTAAGTGAGATTTGGCGGGGTGCCGCTAAGAGTCCCGTTAGTGGTCTGACTGATTACGATGAAGCTGAGCTCGGGTTTTGGGTGGAGGTTAGAATCAACGCCGCTAAGAGTAATTGAGAGCGAGGTGCTTGCAATTGTCTGAAGGGACTGCTCGTTAGCGGTGGGAATACCCGGATGAACTTTAATTTCTAAAGTTCGCGATTGGATCATTTCTGGAGAGTTAGTATCCCACGCTTTCAGAGTGTATGATTGAGTGGAAATAATTCCTCCACTATCTCCAACGGTGATCGGAATAACTCCGGTGGGCTTAGAAGAAGTATGGACAACCGCGTTAGCAGAATTTCGAATCTCTAGTGCAAGTGATCCCGTAAGATTTGAGGTTACGATATCCCAAGAAAGGAAGGCTGATTCTCCCTCTTGTCTTTGTTCGTGGGAGGTAGCGAAAGAATTGATTGAAAACCCTTGTCCTAGAGTGTTGTTGGGTCCGGCTTCGGAACTAGCGACGACTTCGAGAGGGGTGAGTTCGCCTTCATAGATACGGAATTCATTGACGGATCCGGTCATTCCCGGGTCACCCCAGCTAGTGGCACCGATTGCTTCGAAGTTGGTATTAACGTTGGTGAGGTCGTTGGTGTTTATATCGCTGAGTTTTTGGATGCCGTCTATCCAAGTGTTGAGATTGCCGTCAGGTGAGACGGTAATTACGAGGTGGTGCTCTTCGTTTTGATTGACTTGTTCTCCTAGGAGTTTTGCTCCATCGCGGTCGACTCCGGTTTGTTGTCCATTCCCTCGGGTATGTGTGAAGGCGAGTTCTTGTCCAGCAGCGTTATTGCCAAATTGGAAGAGCTTACCCCAGGTGCCTGTACCAGTGTCGGTATACCACGTTTCGATAGTTACGCCGGTCGCCCCGAAGTTTCCGCCAATATCGACGGGGTTGGTGAAGGTCATTCGGTTGGCTGCGGTGCTAGAACCAAGACCTCTGAGAGTCAGTTTTCCCGAGGAAATGGTCGCTCCGCCTTCGAGAATGCCGGTGTTGCCGCCGGCCGAGTCAGTCGCATCAGTATCGAACGAATAGCGGTGAGCAAGGGTGGCAGCCTGGGTTAGCGAAAGAAGGGAGAAAAAGAAAAAAAGCGACTTCATATTCAAAGAATACTACAGAACCTAGAGGACTCCTGGGATCTATAACTAGTGATGGTGATGATCGGGTAAGATCAATGCCCTATTGATTCGTAATATCCTTGATACGGTAGAAAAGTCGCTTACCAAGGGCCGTGGGATCGGTAAAGGTTGAGAGTTCGGACGTCGCAATGAATTCATCGTCAATGTCTAGCCAAAGAGGCGAGTCGGCAGAAAGGAGTTCGGGAGAACGGTCAATACGGTATCGTCGACCGACTATAGAATTGAAGGTAATGATCACGGAATTATTGCTTGGATTCCTCGTGATGCTCGTGATCGCGAATTCCTTTTCACCCGGCAGAAAGTCAGGACCAGCGGCTAAGTTAACCGTAACATCATCCTCGGTCAGAGTGCCTTCCCAAATTCGAAATTCATTGACGCTGCCGAAGTGGCCGGGATCACCCCAAGCGGTTGAGCCGATCGATTCCGTATCAGTGACGATATTACTCACTGGGTTGGTTGGCAGTTCGCTTATCTCTTTGGTGCCGTCGATCCAAAGATTAGTTGTGCCGTCGGGTTCAACACTGACAACGAGGTGGTGTTCTTCATCGAGAGAAAGGCGATCACCAGTGCCAAAAGGGATTGATGAAATTTCTTTGGCTCCGTTTCTATCGAGGCCGGGAGCGTTATCATTACCCCCTCGCTCGTTGGTCCAAGCAATTTCCTGTCCTACATTACTAGTACCGAAGGTAAAGAGCTTCCCCCAAATCCCTGTGCCGGAGTCTGTATACCAAGTTTCAATCGTAAAACCGCTACCGCTGAAGTTGGAACCGAGGTCGACCGGGGAGGTAAACCCCATGCTAGATGCGGTAGGGCCGGTGCCGATCCCGTCGAGTTGTAGTTGGTTGTCAGATACGGACGCTGTTTCACGAAGGACTCCAGTATTTCCACCGACTGAATCGGTAAGTTCTTCCCCAGTATTAAAGGACCATCGGTGAGCTAAAGTCGGAGTAGCTGAACTCGGGTCATTGGCATCGTTGGGGTCAGAGTTGTTCTTGATTTCAACATTATCAAAATAAAAGTCGCCATCAGAATCCTTACTAAGTGGGTTAGTAAGATGAATTAAGATTTCATCACCATCGGTGAGTGAGTCGTTATCTGAGTCTTTCAACAGAGGGTCTGTCTTTTCTTGATTTATTTCACGACCATCGTTTAAGTTATCCTCGTCTGTGTCTGCTTTGTTTGGGTTAAGATTAAGGCTGAAGGTAAATTCTTCTAGGTTCGTGAGATTGTCTGAGTCGGGGTCATCGTTGGCGCCTTGGGAGAGATTATTCTCACCGAACCATTTTTCTTCCCAGGTGTCGGGGAGTCCATCGCCATCAGAATCGGAGACGACAAAGAGTTCCTCGGGGCCGGCTTCGACGCTAGCGGCGACTTCGATAGAGGTGAGTTCGCCTTCATAGATACGAAATTCATTGATGGACCCGGTCATTCCTGGGTCAGCCCAGCTAGTGGCACCAATGGCTTCGAAGTTAGTGCTAACGTTGGCCAGGTCGTTAGTGTCTAGGTCGATGAGTTTTTGGACGCCGTCTATCCAGGTGTTGAGATTACCGTCAGGTGAGACAGTTATTACGAGGTGGTGCTCTTCGTTTTGATTGACTTGTTCTCCAAAGAGCTTTGCCCCATCGCGGTCGACTCCGGTTTGTTGTCCATTCCCTCGGGTATGTGTGAAGGCGAGTTCTTGTCCAGCGGCGTTATTGCCAAATTGGAAGAGCTTACCCCAGGTGCCGGTACCAGTATCGGTATACCACGTTTCGATAGTTACGCCGGTCGCCCCGAAGTTTCCGCCAATATCGACGGGGTTGGTGAAGGTCATTCGGTTGGCATCGATAGACGAGCCGAGACCTGTGAGAGTTAATTGTCCCGAGGAAATGGTCGCTCCGCCTTCGAGAATGCCGGTGTTGCCGCCGACCGAGTCAGTCGTATCAGCATCGAAGGAATAGCGGTGGGAAAGAGTGGCACCTTGCGCAGGCAAAAAAGGTGCTAGGAAAAGGATAAAACTGAAAAGTTGGATGATGTTTTTCATAGAATGAGAACAAAAATTGTTTCGGGGTTAATTGGGTGTTTTTAAGAATAAGCTTCCCCTATTCGAAATTCAACAGATGAAAGCTATCTGTAAATAAATGGTTGGGGCTAATTTGTGCCAACATGAAAGATTCCGTGTAAAAGGCCCGCTCCAAGAAGGAGGCGGGCCTTGGAAAAAATTAAA
>JAKMGP010000039.1 GCA_022424905.1 Akkermansiaceae bacterium
TTGTCGTCCTTGCGGGTGCGATCGTTGGGGCCCTTCTCGCGGTAATTTTCTGCACGATTGTGCTTAAGGTGATCAGTTCGATTTGGGGCGATGGCACAGCTTTTGATCTTCACTTAAGTGGCTGGACAATCGCCAAGGGGCTTCTATGGATTGTGGAACTTACCTTGCTCTCGGTTTGGTTAATAAACCGCAAGCAGGTTAGGCAGAGTGCTAGTCTGCGTCTTAATTCGGGTGCTGAGGAAGAAGTTGGCAAATCCAGCAAATGGGCAACTTGCTTCCTCGTTTTTGGCCTTCTCGTGGTAGCAGGTGGAATCGCGATGAGCTTTTCAGCAGCAGCCCAAGGAGCATTTTTTTTAGTGGGCTTTGGGGTGTTAGTGGCGGGTTTGGCGGTTTTTCGGAAACGACTGTCGCGGATCGGCTTTCTAGGGGGATTCTCATCGGTGGGCATGGCCAAGGTGAACTTGGCCCGTCGAGCTTCACGGAGTTTGACGGTGGTGGGAGTGCTGGCAGCCGGTGTTTTTTTGGTCCTTTCGGTGGCTTCTTTTCGGAAGAATGGAGGAGAAAACTGGGAGGATAAGACGAGTGGGGCGGGCGGCTTTGCATGGTGGGTAGAGACCACTTCATCTGTAAATCGGCCTGCTGATGCAAAGGGAGAGGTTGATTGGTTTGGACTGAAGACCCTAGTGCCTTTCCGAATTGGCGAGGGCGATGATGTCGATTGTTTTAATCTCACTGCCTCCAATCAACCTCGCCTACTGGGGGTGGACCCTGTTCTTCTTGAAGGTCGGTTTAAGACAAGCGACCAGTGGTCAATCTTAGAAGGTGATGGAGTTCCGGCAATTGTTGACGAAACGACGATGATGTGGGTTTTAAAGAAGAAGGTCGGGGATAAACTGATTTATCAGGACGAGTGGGGGAATGATTTCCCTGTGACGATTGCGGGAGTGGTTAAGGATTCGATTTTTCAGGGAAGTTTGATTTTGAGTGAGAAGAAGCTTCTGGAGAAATACCCCTCGCTTGGCGGCTACCAACTCTTCCTTTCTCCTGACGAAAAAGCGCGGAAGATCTTGCAAGAAGAGACGGCTGATTTGGGAGGGAAAGTGACGGCAACAAAGGATAGGCTCGCGGCTTTCCATGAGGTTGAGAATACCTACATCGCAATTTTCAATGTACTTGGAGGTTTGGGGATCATTCTTGGTAGTGTGGGGGTTGGTATTGTTACTGCCCGTAATTTGGTCGAGCGAAAGGCAGAATTTGAAACCCTGAGAATGCTGGGCATCTCCAAAATAAGACGGTCTAAGATCGTGAAACATGAGGTTAAGTCGATGGTTGCATGGGGGCTTGGGATTGGTTTGGTCTCGGCCTTGATTGCGGTAATTCCGGTCTTGGGTGGAACGGTTGGGGGGATGGACTTGCTGTGGATGGCAGGGTTAGTATTGGCAATGGCCTTCATCGCGAATTTTGTAGGAACTCGAGCCCCTCGTCGTCTTTAAATTTATGGTTTTAGGAGCCATTGGTGAAAGTCCACTTGCCATTTTCTTATTGGTTTCGGTGGGGCTACTCGTCGCGATATTACTCGCCATCCCAACGACGGGCTGGGTGAGCCAGAAGATGGCGAATGTGCTTTCGTTCTTTTCGCTGGAGAAATTTCGAAAGCCTCCCCCGCTTTTAAGCAAAGGAGATGCTTTGGCGATGCAGGGGAGAGTGGGAGATGCTTTCTATGTCTTTCGGCAGTATTTGAAAGATCACCCACGGAATCTCGAAATTTATAGCCGTCTCATCGACCTTGCCTTTGGGCCGATGCAAGATGTGGAGCTTGGAGATGCCATTATCGCCTTTGGGGTGAAGCGATTGGATCGCCGTGGTCGACGTGTCATTAAGCGCCGAAAAAACGCAATCCTATTTGGCGAACTTTACCCGCTGAAACATCTCGGGTGGCGCGAAGAAGCCGAGTATGTTCACCCGAAAGTTGAAATTCCCGAGGAGTTAAAAGGGCAGTTTGCGCCGCCTGGCTAAAATCTCCGGACGTTCTTACTTCTTAACGGCCTGGCGGCTTGCGAGGCTTTCTGAAGTAAATCGGTGCGGGTCTCGGCAGTTTTGGATGGCATCTTGCTGGGTGATGTAGTTGTGGGCTACGAGCGTTTCGAGGCAATCATCAATGGTGTGACAACCTTCTTGTCGGGCAATTTCCATGAGGCCGACTACTTGTTCGATCTTTCGTTTGCGGAGACTGGATTGAATCCCTGAGTTGACGCGAAGAGCCTCGGTGGCAAGGACGCGGCCATCGGTATCGGCTCTTGGGAGAAGCCTTTGGCAAATGATTGCTTCGAGAACATTGGAAAGCTGCGAGGCGATCTGCACTTGTTGGTCGGAGGGGAAAAGATCCATGATGCGCTCGATCGACTTTGGGGCATCGATTGTATGAAGGGTGCTGATGACGAGGTGCCCGGTTTCGGCTGCGGTCATCGCGATCTGCATCGATTCGCGATCGCGGAGTTCACCGACCACAATAACGTCGGGATCTTGGCGCATGCACTGACGGAGCCCGAGCGAGAATGATTTGGTGTCTCGTCCAATCTCCCGTTGTTTAATGAGCGAGGAATTGTGCTGAAAAGAAAATTCGATAGGGTCTTCCAAAGTGATGATGGTGCCGGAGCGAATCTCGGAGATCCTTCGCACTAATGATGCAAGAGTCGTTGTTTTTCCTGAGCCGGTTACTCCGGTGATAAGAACGAGGCCCCGCTGTAGGTGGCAAATTTCCTCCAAAATCGGATAGTGCCCTAAGGTTGAGAGTTCTGGAATTTCTGCTGGGATGTAGCGATAGACTGCTTCAATATTTTGACGGCAGAAATGCACGTTCCCGCGAAAACGCCCAACCCCGCTGACCTCGATAGCGTAGTCGAGCTCCCAATCGTCCTCTAACTTTGAGCGCTGGGTTTCGTTCATGGTCCCGAGAATTAATTCGCGAACTTGGCTGGCGTTGAAAGACATTTCTTCAAGCGCCTGCAGGCTCCCATGGACTCTTGCGGCTGGGGGGGCTCCGACTGTGAGATGTAGGTCGGAGCCACCTTTGGTGACGGTCTGGGAAAGGTAGTCTCGGATTCCTTGTGGTGTGGTCATGGTTAACAAAGAAGTGTGTTTAGGAAATACCACGGATTTGGCGGTCAAAGTCACCCGGGTTGGGTGCGGCATCTCTCGCAATTTCCTCTGAAATTAGGCCCTGATGATAGATTTCCACGATACTGGTAAGCATATTCCTGGTTTGAGCATCCTGTGGGCGTTGCAGGTGATCGATAATATCATGATAGCGTCCGTCGCGGATCCATCCACGCACCGCTCCTTCGTTTTGTAGGTATTCCGAGACCAGCTTGAGTGATCCATCTGTGCCGGGTAAGAGGTTTTGGTTGATCACTCCGACGAGTTGACGGGAAAGAAGCATTCGCGAAGTGGCCCCGTGATTCTCGGGGAACAAGTTACCTAATCTTTCGATTGATTCGACAACTCCCGAGCTGTGAAGAGTGCTGATGACAAGGTGTCCGGTTTCGGAAGCGCGAAGAGCGAGTTGGGCGGTTTCTTCGTCACGGATCTCCCCGATCATAATCACATCGGGGTTTTGACGAAGAGAGGCGCGAAGGGCCGTAGAAAATTTAGCGGTATCTGAGTTTAGTTCGCGTTGGGAGAAGAACGACTTCTTGTTTTGGAAGAGATACTCGATTGGATCTTCGAGGGTAATAATATGGTTCTGTCGACTTTCGTTGAGTTCTTCGAGGGCTGAAGCGAGGGTGGTGGATTTTCCTGACCCAGTGGTTCCGGTGACGAGAATGAGCCCGGAGCGTCGGTGGATCCAGTGGCGGATCAGATCGGTGGGAAGGCCGAGGGAATCGAGTGGCGGGATGATTGCTTTAATAGGGCGAATGGCGGCGGAAAGGTTTCCCATGGCGCGATAAAGATTTGCTCGAATATAACCACCATCCTTCATTTGGTGGCGCGAATCAATTTCGTCGGTAGAGGCCGGATCGACTTCACAGGCTTCCCAAAGATGAGAGAGATCTTGCCGTGACATCGTTGAGTCAGCCACTGGGACGACTTTGCCGTTGATTCGAACTCGGGTCCGTTGATCTTCGCTCAGGAAGATATCGGTTGCCCCTTGGGAGAGCCATTCATTGATGGCTGTTTCGAGTTCGTCGAGAGTCATTGGCAAAACATCCACTGGTCTGCATGAATGGGCAATGAGCAAAGAAAGATATTCTGGTTGAGCTACTCTGTAAAAACTCCGGTTGTGATTGGTGGGATCTTGCGATCTTCGTAAACGATGCGAATCGAGGCGCCTGGAAATTTCTTGAAGAGGGCTTTAGGATTGTCCGAAAGGCAGGCGGTGGTTGCGAGGGGATCAGTCATTTTTGCTTCGGGCATGATAACCGAAGCGGCCCGGCGGGTGGTGAGCCCAAGTCCCGTTTGTAGATCGATAAGGTGCGAGTAGGTTTTTCCGCCGGTTGTAACATTTTGGAAGAGATCTCCTGAGGTCGAGACCGCGCAATTTCGGAGTGGAAGGCTTTTATTGGGCGTGAGCCGGAAGGTCCGGAGGCCGATATTCCAGCCCTCTCTTTCTGGAGGCGGATCACCTATGCGTAAATCTCCGGCCGCGGCAACCAAGGTTTGGGTGAATCCTTTTTTGGCAAGGTGATCGTAGATAAGATCTGCAGCGAAGCCTTTGGCAATTCCTCCAAGGTCGAGTTGAAGTCCTTGGCGTTTCACGGTGATCGTTTGCTTTTTTTCATCAAAGGCCAGAAATTCGATCCCGCAACGGCTACGGGCAGCAGCAATTTCTTCTTCGGATGGCACTTCCTTGGTTCTTCTGGTTTCGCGCCAAAGATGGGTGAGTGGGCCTAGGGTGGGGTCAAAGATTCCTTCGGATTCTTGGGTTAATTTTTTTCCGAGGATAAGAACGTCGAAAAGTTCCTTGCTGACGGTAATTGGCATGCCGGGTTTCGACTTGGTGAGGCGGTTCAGCTCAGAATCTGGATCGTAGTCGGTGGCGCGATTGCTAAAGTCTTCGGCAAGATCGAAACTTTTTTCCATGGCAAGATAACCTTCCTGAGGGTCTTTAGCATATGTGATAATCTTAAAGAGCGCCCCCATGAGTGGGCGCTCGCTTTCCAGGCGCACGATGGTGGGCTCATTTGCTTGTGTCTCTTCAGCGGTGTTTTTGTCCTGACGGCATGACGATAGGACGAGAAGAGGGAGCAGGAGATAGCGCATCACAGTTCCTCGAGAAGCTCAACGAGGGAAGGATATTGGTATTCTGCTGCTGAGAAATCAATGCATTGTGTGATCCTGTTTGGGATAGCAGCAACGGGACACCCGACTGTGTGAGCGGACTTCATACCGTTAAGGGAATCTTCGATGACGAGGCATTTTGATGCAGGTAATTTAAGCCGTTTGACGGCTTCTGCGTAAAGATCGGGAGCGGGTTTGATGCGAGGAGCATCCTCACGCGCGATGATGTGATCGAAGGACTTAAGGAGACCAAGTTTGTCGAGCCAGCCATCTACCCAGCTGTGGTTGGAGCTGGAAACGATGGCGAGGGGCATCTCTCTTTCT
>JAKMGP010000040.1 GCA_022424905.1 Akkermansiaceae bacterium
TTCCGGCACCCCGAAGAGCATATCTTCTAGGGGATCATACTCAAAAACTACGTCTAGCCGGAGCACATCGGTCTCAAGGAGTCCCTCCCGAAGTACTTCTTCGCCAAGCCGGTCGCTTAGTCGAGCCCGGCAAAAGACCCGCTAAGGGTTCTAAGATTTGAATCAAGCCCTGGGGAGCGATCCACAGGGCTTTTGCATAGGGATACCTTTATCTCTAATTATCATAACGTCGTTGGAGATTTCGACCGTTGGCAGAAGATGAAATGAAAAGGAAAATCTGATCTTTTCCATGAACTACTTTTCGAGAGAGTAGATTTTAAGGTCGTCGATGATGGCCTTTTGTGGGACTGCAACCCGGAGGGCGCGTTTTGTCGGGTGGGCGATTCCTTCGGAGGTGAATGATCCGACTTTCTGATCATTGATTAAGATGGTCATGGTCTTGCCCCTAATCGTGACAGAAAGAGTGTGCCATTTGTTGGATTCAAGCTTATTTGGGAAGCGTTTGGTTTTGGTCTTGAGCATTTTTTGCTGTTCTGCCGTGATTGTTTTATCCTGACGGGCTTTGCGGATCGCGAGCTTCATAGTGCCGGTTTTGAGATCATTGATCTGGACATTCTTTGTAGTGATCTTGGTCATGCAGAGGTGGCCGGCGTGGACTTCTTTGAATTTAAGGTCGGCAAAGTTCAGGCCGAGGCTATCTTTTTCAGTTGGAAGTTTAAAGCGTAGGGTGACGCGACCATTTTGAAATTCTATGGGATGGACTACGGACACAGCATGATCGGCAACGGGGTGAAAAGTGATATGCATCGCACCATTCTTTAAATCGACTTGCTTGTTTCCTTTTGCCCGTCTCTTGCTGTTCGACGACCAGCCCTTCCCAATTTCCTCCTTGGAATTATCTTCCTCTTCGCGCTCAAAGTCGTCTTCGAAGATCAAGGTGGCTTTTTCTTCCGCGATAGAAGCCAAGGGAAAGAGCAGGGAGGCAAAGATGCAGATTGTATGTTTCATAGGGTGGCTAATTACGCGCTGAATGGAAGAGTGGTCGCAAGAACGAAACTACTTCTAGCGATATTGGGAGGTTTGCTTGGGTGTCTAAAATTGTGTGTGGGATACGAAAAGCCTGCGTTCCCTCGTATTTTTTGCGTGTTTTTCCCGCCGTTAGCGGTTTCCCTCCCGCCCAGCAAAGATATGTCCGAGAAACGCAAGCCCTATCCTTTCGATCAATTCGAACCCAAATGGCAATCCTATTGGTCCGAGAATAAAACTTACGGGACACCAAGTCCGGGTGATGAGGGTTTCGATGCGTCTAAGCCGAAATACTTCATTCTCGATATGTTCCCTTATCCTTCCGGCGCTGGCTTGCACGTCGGCCACCCCGAGGGATATACCGCAACTGATATTGTGGCTCGATACAAGCGGATGAATGGCTGCAATGTTTTACACCCAATGGGTTGGGATGCCTTTGGTTTGCCTGCCGAGCAATACGCCATCAAAACAGGGCAGCACCCGAGCGTGACCACGGAGGCCAACATCAACAACTTTCGTCGTCAGCTGCAGGAGCTGGGCTTTGCTTACGACTGGGATCGGGAGGTCAATACGACTGATCCAAAATATGTCCGCTGGACCCAGTGGATATTCCTTCAGCTCTACAATTCCTACTTTTGTGACGAGGATCAGAAAGCTAAGCCGGTCTCTAAATTGGAAGAGAAAGGATGGACGCAGGAGCAAATTGATGAAGTGCGTCTGGCATTCATTCATGAGGCGCCTGTGAACTGGTCTCCGAGCATGGGGACAGTCTTGGCGAATGAGGAAGTTCAAGAATGGAAAGACAAAGGTGAAACTGTCGAACGTCGCCCACTGCGCCAGTGGATGCTACGTATCACTAAATATGCCCAGCGCCTCATTGATGAACTCGAGCCGCTTGAGTGGCCTGAATCGATTAAAGCGCTTCAACGTAACTGGATCGGTCGAAGCGAGGGGGCAGAAGTCACCTTTGATGTCGAAGGGAATGAGATTACCGTTTTTACAACGCGTCCTGATACCTTGTTTGGGGCGACTTATATGGTTCTCGCTCCGGAGCATCCGCTGGTTTCGACAATCACTTCCGCTCCTCAAAAAGAAGATGTTGAAGCCTACGTCTCGGCATGTGCCAGCAAGTCGGACATGGAGCGTGGCCTTGATAAGGAAAAAACAGGAGTCGATACTGGAGCTTTTGCGATCAATCCAGTGAATGGCGAAAAAATTCCTGTCTGGATCGCTGACTATGTCATGATGGGATACGGCAGTGGCGCCATCATGGCGGTGCCAGCGCATGACACTCGCGATTTCGAATTCGCTCAAAAATTTGATCTCCCCATTCTTCAGGTGGTTCAGCCACCTGGTGATCAGGATTGGCAGGGTTGCACGGATCCAGGCACGGCCATTAATTCTGGTTTTCTTGACGGCCTTAAAACTAAAGACGCTAAAAAGAAGATTATCTACTGGCTCGTTGAAAACGGAAAAGGTGAGAAGAAGATCCAATTCAAACTCCGCGACTGGCTCTTTTCTCGTCAGCGCTATTGGGGTGAGCCATTCCCGCTCCTTTGGGATAAAGAAACCGGCCAACACTCAGGCCTTTCGGAATCCGAGCTGCCCCTTCTCCAACCCGAGATGGAGGACTTCAAGCCTACCGGTGACCCTCGTGGCCCCCTGATTAATTGCACCGACTGGATTAATTATAGCGATAAGCTCCAGCGCGAGACGAATACCATGCCTCAATGGGCTGGCTCTTGCTGGTATTACCTTCGCTATTGTGACCCAAAGAATACGGACCATTTCATCTCCCCCGAGAATGAAGACTACTGGGGCAATGAAGACGATTTCGTTGACTTCTATGTTGGTGGAAAGGAGCATGCGGTTCTTCACCTTCTCTACTCACGCTTCTGGCACAAGGTTCTCAACGATCTTGGTCACTTGAAGTCCAAGGAACCCTTTAAAAAATATTTTGCGCCAGGGCTCATTATGGGTGAGGACGGTCAAAAGATGTCCAAGTCGCTCGGCAATGTGGTGAATCCAGATGATGTGGTAGAGAACTACGGCGCGGACTCTCTCCGCCTCTACGAAATGTTCATGGGCCCGCTCG
>JAKMGP010000041.1 GCA_022424905.1 Akkermansiaceae bacterium
CCAAACCTCATTTTTGAATAGAGCGTGAAATGGTCCCGGTGTTTTTTAAGAGGCTCCATGTGGTCGCTGAATTCGTAGTCCGCACCATCAGTCTGCGGAAGGACGTCCGTGAATAGACCGTAGCCCATGCTCACACAGAAAAGTCGTTTCACATCAGCTTCATCCGGCGTAGATCGATTCGTCCCGAAGCTCTCAAGAGACGGCAGGAAAAGTGTGCAACCAGCGGTTTTTAAAATCTCGCGACGTTTCATGAATTGCTAGGGTTTTACTTGTGATTGAGTCTTTTGGAGCTCGGTTGGGAGGGCTGCTTAGAAGTTTGTCTCACAAGCCCTCGATTTCCCAGCCCTTTCGGTAGGCCTGTCGTATAAGGGTATTCGCCTCAGGGCTGTTTGAAAATTTAAGATTGGCGCTATCCCAGCGCAAATCCTGTCCTGGAAAACGGCAAGCAATCGTGCCTAGGAGCACAGTTTCGGTCATCGGGCCCGAGTAGTCGAAGTTTGAGGTGGGAGTTCCTTCGCCTCGAATTGCTGAAACCCACTGACCGTAGTGATCATCCCCCTCGGGTTTTTCGAGTGGGTAAGTGAGCTTCTTTCCGTCGACATAAAAGTCCGGGAGGTGACCACTTCCGTGTTTTGTTATCAGGCTGGCCTTTTCTCCGACCAAAATAACTCCGTTATCCGGAATTTTGGTCTTCGGTGGGAAGCCTGCCTCTTCGGCTGTTGGCTTCTTTTTTCCATCATACCAAATCATTTGAAAGTTCTTACCCGATGTATGCTTCGTGCCAGCAAAATCGTAGTGGATACGCTCCCACTCGGGAAAGGTCTCCTTCATCGGCCTGGGGCCTTCATGTTTCACGCTTCGTGCCGGTCCAAGCTCAAGCGCCCAGACCACGGGATCGATGATGTGACATCCCATGTCGCCGAGCGCACCTGCCCCAAAATCATACCAGCCACGCCATGCGAAGGGATGATAGATTTTCTCTTGAAAAGGACGCTCCGGGGCTACGCCAAGCCAAAGATCCCAATGGAGGCCATCCGGAATCTTGCCGGAGCCATTCGGGCGTTGGTGACCCTGGGGCCAAATTGGACGATTTGACCAAGTATATGCCCGCTTAATTTTCCCGAGAAGGCCAGTGCGAACTAGGTCTACGAGGCCCTTGTAGTTCACCCCGCTGTGATTTTGGTTGCCCATCTGAGTCGCCACTTTCGCCTCGCGCGCCGCCAAGGTGAGAGAGCGCGCTTCGTGCACCGTGCGAGTGAGGGGCTTCTGTGTGTAGGGCGAGATTCCGAGCTTCAGTGCGGTCATCGTAACCGGCGCGTGCATATGATCAGGCGTCGATACAGTGACTCCATCGAGTTTCTCCTTCTCTAGCATTTCGCGCCAGTCGGTGTAGCGTTTCGCTCTCGGCCACTTTTTTGCCGCCTCAATGAAACCTCCTTTTCGGTTCTTTCCGAGTTCATCGACGTCACAAAAGGCTACGATTTCTCCGTGCCTCGATGCCCCGAGTGAATCGGCCCACCCCTTTCCTCCAACCCCAACCGCGCCGAGGGTTGGTCGTTCGTTCGGTCCGCCCTTAGCGCCAGGTAGACTCAGGACTCCGGCGCCATATCCCAGAAAAACTCTCCGTTTCATAATCCAAGTAAACGATCTCGCCGGCGTGATCCTTTCGCCCCGATAGCTTGGAATTTACTTTTGGTGAGATGGATTTGAAAATGGCTTGAGGTTGAATCAGAAAAGGAAGAGAGAGAGGCTTAGTCAAAAGCTTTCCATCCACCGCCGATGAATAGCAATCGGCACTCAGGCATTTGGAGGTTACCTTCGGCGATTCTAAGAGTGACCTTGTAGGATTTCCCGCTTTCCGGTGTGAATTTGGTCTTGGCAGTATAAAGGTCACTTTGGGAAGCTCCGACCGAGCCCGACCAAGTCCAGTTTTTCAGAGGAGCCTTCTCCGAAAAGATTTCTTTGCCGTCGCTTTCATCCAAGGAAATTTCGACTATCACATCACCCGCGTTAAACTCCTGGGGTCTTCCTGAAGCTGGAAGGGGATGTTCGATCCGCAAATAAGAAACGAATCCAACCTCTGGAAGTCCTTCCAACTCGTATCTCCGTGCGCTGGCTTCCTTTAAATCAACCGCACCAAGATCCAAGGCGAATCGTTGAATGCCAGACTTTCTTCCACGATCCGTAAATTTTCCATCTCCGGTGTAATTTAGGGTTGGAAACTCGCGGTCCATACCAAAACGGGCGACTTTATCATTTGGTATGAATTGTTTGATTTCTTGACAACCAAAGGTGAAAAAACAGCCGAGGAAGCATGCAGCAAACAAACTTTTCTTCTTCCCAACAAATCGCATGAGGGGGAACCTGTAGGATTTCCTTTTTAGGATCAAATTGATCATTTTGATGCTACCATCAAAATGATCGATGTTTTTTAGACGAACGCTAGGCGACTTTCTTTAGCGCCCTCCGTTCTGGTTTAATCAATATTTGAAAAAAACCGTCTCAAGATTAGAAATGATAGGGATTTCAGGTCTTTTGAAATTAGGATCATTTCTCATTATTTAAATTTTCTTTCACGCATTAAGTCGCTTTTTTCGTTTTTGCCTTCTTTGTCTGCATCGGATTTTAATCGTGTGATCTTTGCTTCGTCTAACCTCACGTCAAAAACAGGGTTAGGATTACCTTCTAAATAGTAGATCGCGACGAGTCCTGTAGCTTTGCTATATCCTTTTTTAAAACGAGAAAAATCGTCAATCGAAGCTTGGAGCCTGATCCGATCGCCGGCTTTGAAAGGGCCAGCATCTGTTTCTGCAATATTGATGACGAATCGAAATTGTTCACGCTTTTCTTTATTGTCATTGTTGATGACAGCAACCTTAGGGACGAGTGTCATTGAATCATTCCAGGAGGCTTTAGCACCCTTTGGAAGTTCGAATTCCCAGTCGATATACGGCCCACCGGATCCTATCAACTTGTTGGCTTCATACTGGATTGTGCCTGGTGCAGCATTAAAATCGACTACGCCGCCATAGCCGTCGGTAATCACCTCAAGCCAATCAGATTTGCTCTCAATTCGCCTTTTTAAATCGTCTTCTTGAGGAAGATTTGCCGTCTTGGCTAGCGTCTCAAGCATGCCATTGAAATGGACAATGTTCTTTTGCCACTTATTCCATACAGCAACGTATTTGGTTGTTTTGTTTTTGTTCTCCTCAAGTGGTGTCTTGGTTAGGGGTTTGCTAGGCTCCGGTTCAGCACCAGTAACGTCAAGATATCCCGCCCCGAGGAGTGTTATTGTAGCAAGCGCAAATTGGTGAATTGCCTTCTTTGTATGCATGGGAACACTTAAACTTTTTTGAGGAGTCAGGGAGAACTCTTTTATGAGGTGAATTACTTTGGTAGTAATAATTCGAGTATGTGAGTTTACTTGTGTGACTATCTCTTAGTTGGGTGTTCTTTCCACTCGAAAGAAAATTCTGCCATCAGGGCTTGCGATATCGCCGATGGGGAAGATCCGGGTGGTGGATTCTCCGGCGTCCGCTGAGATAGAGTCGTCGAGATCACCACTCCAGTCTATGAGATCGGTTGAGTAGACAATCGAATAGTTCCGCCCTTCGCGTGAATCCCAAGTGAGGGAAAGTGAGTTGTCTGTGGGGGAGTATTCGATTTGGGTGATCTGAAATGTCTGCGGGGATCCCGGGAAAGAGCCAGTCTGAAGCCTGACATCATCGAAGGCGACCCATCCGGCGAGTGAGTCGTCTTCTGGATTCACGGGTGTTTCGAGGGCGCAAAGGCGAATTTGAAGGGGCTGACCGTCGTGGATGCGGTCTTCCGGATTCGGGTTATAGATTACCGTTGAGGTGACAAATTCGTTTTCGGGAATCTCCAGACTGTTATCATCTTCCGCCAAAACTATTCCTTCAGAAACCTGTCCGGCGAAGGTGGCGCCATCAATGTTTGTTCCGCCGACGACAAACTGGACTTTGTAGCCAAACCACTGGGGTGTGTAGTTGGGGCTCCCGCCTTGATCTGGTTGGGGAAGGCGCCCGACTTGTGCTGATAGCGTGTAGGCCTTGGTCGAATCGAAGGTTTCCGTGAGGATTTGGGCGACTGCTTCAAATTTTCGAGAGGGGTCGTTTTCTCGACTTCTGACGAGCATCACATATTTGCCTTCAGGAGCGTTACCATCAAAAGCGACATCTAGAGCTCCCTGACCGGTCTCATCGGCTCCCGGCGCCCCGGGGTTCCAGATCCTTAGTGGGCCGCCATTAGCTGAAATCTCAAAGTGCCTCCAAAATTCCCTCCTCCACTGAGGATACTTGTCGGTGGATTCAGGGAAGGAGTCGAAGGTTTCTCTCTCTTCAAACCCGGCGTTGGGGACTGCGATGGGTTCTGCTTGGATGTTTGGAAATGGGGTCGTTATGGCTAGGAGCAATGGGAACGTTTTGTTCAGAGTGATTTTTTGCATGAATTTTTTACGTAGGTGCACGGGACTTGATTTCACCGTGACTTAAATCCGCACTACCCGCGATGGGGAAGGTTGGTTAGAAGATACCGGTAGGGGATAGAGGCTCAACCGTCTTCGATCCGGTAGGAATGAGAGCTTTCCCAAAAATAGAAATTCACCGATTTAACGGAAGAGGCTCAAAGCCATCTCAGAGCTCAAGTGGAGTGCGCTGAAGTTCTGTTGAACACAAAGTGTTTTTGGGGTGAGCTCGCCGTAGATGATGAGATTTTCTATGATGGAAGGCTTAGAAAAAACCCTCGTAATTCGAGTGATGAAAAAATCACAAACTCCGAAACACCCTGGTATTCAGTTTGTGAACAACACGCGGGCTCTTATTTGAAAAAAGATTCACCTATGTATACTTGTAACCAAAAGGATCAAAAACCCATAAACCAAGGTCGCCAGCGAGTTTTGGAGTGATTATACTATTGATAGTTATTTCTTTGAAAATTACAGCCTTGGTTGTGGGTGAATTGATGGGGTTCATTTTATTTGGGCTGCTGAGCGTTATGCTCTGGGCGATTTTATTGTCTACTGTGAGGGGGAGATGGAATTTAAACACTGGGGAAGACAAGGATGATAAGCACATTTGATGTCGTTTCTAGAACGTCATGGCGCGGGAGGTGAAGAAAGATGGATAATCGCTAATCTTTCAAAATAATCTTTCTCCGATTGCCGTGCTGTTGATGCTTGCGATTCTTACATTGTAATTTCAAGTCAGCGAATGTTTCCGTAAGCTTCATGTCGAGCCAGCCGTGGGCATGACCTTTCCCAAAATAATAACTAACGGCTGGTTGGTTTACGAGATGAAGGTGTTCTTTTTGATGGTGCTGCCATTCGTGAGTGTGGCCATAGAGATAGGCCCGAGCGTGTTTTCTTTCGGTAAGTAGTTTTAAGAGAGATGGTCCATCGCTCATTCCCCTAATGGGACGTATGCCACGATTGGGAGATGGATTGTAGTGACCGAAGACTAGAGCTGGCTTATCGGCTCTCTTGTCGAGTTGTTTAGCAAGCCAGTTTAACTGCCTTTCTCCTAAAGAGCCCCTTTTTCCTGAATCCAATAGAATGAAGTTCGCATGAGGCAATTCAATGACACTCGCCTGAACACCCAGCTGTTCTTTTTTTAGAAAGGGGAGTAAGCTCCACAGGTTTTTCCGGTTGTCGTGATTTCCAATCGTCACATGAACGGTGATACCGACAAGACGAATTGGTTCAAGGAGCTTGATGAGCTCATGGTATTCGGCCTCTGTCCCTCTGCTGTGAGTGCAGTCGCCGTTGATGATCAAGTTGGCAGGTCTGGGATTGAGTGCGATGACGTCTTCAACTACCTTTGCAAGAGATTGTGCCATATTTACACCTTCGTGTTCGTCCTCGCTGACTGGTGACCCCGGCCATTTTGTTCCTGGGTATACAAGATTTGGATTAGCACTGATATGGGTGTCCGCAAGCAGTGCGACGCGGCTCTGATCTAACTTAGGGGTAATACTCTCAGCGGCGTTTAATCTCCGCGCTGCCATCATTGCGCTCCCTCCAAGAGCGAGGGAACCCTTTATAAATTCACGACGTGCGATGGGCGGTAGTGCTATCGGCATTGTGAACTAATTATTCTGTTTTCTTACTCAGGAGCGCTTCCTTTTAAGTGCACGGTTCTCTGAGGGTAAGGAATTGAGATTCCAGCTTCGTCGAGTGCAAGTTTGACGTTCTTTGTAAAATCTAACTTGGCCTGCCACCAGTCTTCGCGCTTATACCAAGCCTGTATGATAATATTTACTGAGCTGTCGCCAAGCGACACGACATCGACGCGGGTTGGCTCGTCCTTGAGAACACGGATGTCACCGTCGATGACCGATTGTATCGTTTTAAATGCCCTTTCGATGTCGTCTTCGTAAGCGATTCCGACTGTTTCGTTGAGACGGCGCATGTCTCTATCGGTCACCGTATAGTTAATGATTTCGCTTCCCCAGATTTTGCTGTTGGGGATCATGACGGATGGTCCATCCGCTTCGTGTGCCTGAGTAACGAATAATCCGAGTTCGTCGATGATGATGACCTTACCCCCGATGTTTACTGAATGTCCTACGCTAAAAGGCCGTAAAGCCAGAAGCATGATGCCGGAGGCTACGTTACTGAGGGTGCCTTGGAGGGCCAAGCCAACTGCGATTCCCGAGGCGCCAAGCAGTGCGATAAAGCTGGTTGTTTCAACACCGAACTGCCCAAGGACGGTGATGATTGTAAGGGCGATAACGAGAAGATAAACACATCGGACCATTACTTTTTCAATAAGAGGATCGAGATTAACTTTGGTCTCCATCAGTTTCGCAGTCGCACGTGATAGGATTTTCGCCAGCCAGAAGCCGATGATGAGAATTAGGACTGCACCCAAAACCCCCATGCCGTGTTCGACGGTGTAGTCGGTGAGCTTCTCTAAAAGTGCCTCTTTCGTAATCATACTTGTTTTTACTTACTGGAATTTTCTTTTAACGGATTGAGGAAAACGAGCTTGTTAGCTGGAGAGACGTTTGGAGAGATGACAAGAAATTGCCGAAGTCAATATCTCCCCTTTGCGGTTTTCGATTTGATGACTGTTCATTTTTCTCCGCGGCACTTCAGTCTACTTGATTGATTGCCTTGACTACAACAACTAATCAGGGCTCTTTGAAGAGGAATCCGTGAATTTAATTCATACGATTTGTAATAGTATTTAGGAGAGTTCACAGGGAATCTGAGATAATAGTGGCGATCCGTAGAGCTAATTTGAGAGCCCTTAGATGGCAAGATTTCGACCTTATGTCATCGAGGTAGTGCTTTCGATGATGTTTGGATCTCCGGAGGCGCCGCTGCTGTCAATTAAGGTGAGTGCGGCGGTTTTTTTCTTGAGATCATAAACGTACTTACAAACAACCCGGCCAGAAAAATGGTTAAGGTTCCGACGACAATCGTGAGGTTGCTGTGAATCATGGGTTGAAGCTTTTTAGGAATCCACGAGGAGCTAAGCCAGAAAATTATGATGATACCTAGGGTCACTCCGGTGGCTGCGGCTGCGTTTCCTGCCCTCTTCACAATGAGTCCGAGCAGAAATAGACCCAGCATGCCACCGGCGAAGATACCTGACAGTTGCCACCAGATATCGAGGATATTCTTGGTCTTGCTGGTGAGGAGCAGAGCTGTGCTGGTTCCGATGATGCCCCAGAAGACGGTTGAAACTCTCAAGACCAGTATCGCCTGTCTTTCAGTGACGGCTTGCCTACGGCGAAATAGCCGAGTCCAAAGATCTTTGAGTGTGATTGTAGCCGAGCTGTTCAGGCTTGTGTCGATTGTGCTCATGGCTGCGGCAGCAAGTGCGGCGATGATGAGCCCGCCAAGACCGGTTGGCAAGTGGTGAGCCATGAAGTGGGGTAGGATTGAGTCTTCAAACTTGCCTTCTCCGGCCATTTTCTGGATGGCTGCGATCTCCTCGGGCATGGACTGGTAAAAGCTGAAGAGTAGGGATCCAATCAGGAAGAATAAGAGTGAAACTGGGAGGTAAAGCATCGCACCGATCCACAGCGAACGGTTTGCGTCGTCGTCGTTTTGGGCGGTATGGTAGCGCTGGATGTAGTTTTGATCGATGCCGAAATTTGTCAGGTTGATGAAAAGTCCGTATACTAAAACAATCCAAATAGTGGAGCTGGCTAGGTCGGTTATATTCCAGCTGCCGAGTGAGAATTTTTCGTTGTCGATGGCGATCGCAAACGCGCTTGATGCACCATCTGGATGCTTGGCGAGGATAGTGACAATTACCAATATCGCTCCCAGCGTGAGAACGATTGATTGGATGGCATCGGTCCAGATCACCGCTTCGATTCCTCCGATCAAGGTATAGGCGGTGACTAGTATTCCGGAAACAAGGATGATGCTGGTGAGATCCCAGCCGGTGATTTGCTGTAAGCCGATAGCTACTCCAAGCATGATGGTTGCGGTGCGCGCGATTTGGGTCAGGAGATAGCAGATTACGGCATAGACCCGAGCCCAGACGCCAAAGCGTTTTTCGAGGTGCTCGTAGGCCGAAATTTCACCGGTGTCGCGGTAGAATTTCACGAACCACTTCGTAGCGATGAGAATCGCGATCGGAATGGAGAGTGAAAACACGAAGGCGTTCCAGTTTCCGGCATAGGCTTTGCCAGGTACGCCGATGAATGTATTCGAAGAGAGATAGGTTCCGAAGAGGCTGAGCCCGATGACCCATCCGGGTAAGCGTCCGCCTGCCTTCATAAAACCCTCAGAAGTTTTGCTGCGGCGAGCGAAATAGAACCCAATGCCTAAGACGATGGCGAGATAGGCAGTGAGGACGATGATGTCGGCTGTCTTCATTCCGGCCACGCCTCCTCATTCAGGACCATGCCAGGCTGCAGATTTTCAGGATTAATGATCACGTGCTTTACCCGCTTGCGGTTCCAGGTGTAAGTCATGTGAACAAGCCCATCCTTAGTTTGAATCATCGCCGGGTAGGAAAATTCTCCTTCTTTTGCTTTTTCGATCACTGCCAGAGCTTTCCACACGATTCCGTCCTCGCTGACTGCTAGATGGATGGCATGCCGTTTGCCCCAGCCATTGTTGCCTTGCCCGCCGAGGTGATTATACAGGAGGAGATGCCGGCCGTCTGCCAGAGTCAGAGCCTCGATGCCAGAGTTGTTGTTGGGAAGGCCGAGCTTTTTAAGGGGGCTCCAGCTTTCTCCGCCGTTCTTTGATTCATTCGTGATGATGGCCCCATGTTTAGAGCGATAAAGGGCCTGGATCCTTTGGCCGGGGTGGGTGAGTAGGGTTGGTTGAATGACCTGAAAGAGCTGCTGTTGTGGCTCAAAGCGGGACCATTTACCGTCGTTTAGTTTCTCAAAGTGAAAACGCCACTCATCATCGTGCTCTGTGGATGAGGGGCAGAGCAGCGTGCCATCTTTAAGTCGTATTGGTTTTGATCGAACTGGCCCATCAATCTCTTCGGGAAGGCGTTGCGCGGGTTGGAAAGAGCGGCCGCGGTCGTAGCTAAGCATCAGTTCACCCCACCATTCTCGTGGATTGGGGCCGACCTTGAAAAAGAGCATGAGCGGCTGATTGGCTTCCGGTTGGTAAAGGACAGGATTCCAGCAAGGGTAGCGAAGGTTTTTGTGCTGCAAGCCGTCAGCCCATTGGCGAGGGGAGGACCAGCGCTTCCCGTCGTGGTAACTCGACCAGATACCGACATCCGGGTTTTTTTCTTTGGTGCCTCCGAACCAAGCGGCAACTAGACCGCGCGAGGTTTGTGCGAGTGTTGAGGCATGGCATTCCTTGTGGGGGGCATTTTGGAAGATAAATTCTTCGCTGATAAGCCCTGAGAAACGTGGGGGAGTGACTTCTTTCGGCTTGCGAGGTTTCAGTGTTGAGGGTGGATAAGATACGCAGTCTTCATGCTTGATAAAATAAAGTCGCCCGTTCTCCGATCCGATGATCAGGTCCGGTTTCCCGTTCCTATCAAAGTCGCAAACCGTCGGGCTGCTGGTATGGCCGGACACATCTCGTTTTGCGAGATTACCGATCTTTTTAAGTATGACCTTCCCGTCTCCGGCATCCTCGCAATTTCTCCACCAAGTCGTATTTTGGGAATTCGTTAGGATGTCGAGTCGCCCGTCTCTGTCCCAGTCGACCACCGCAAGTTTTACCCGGCCGGAGCCTCCTGCTGTGATGGCGTTGAGTCTCACCGGTTGAAGATCTTCATCAAGAAAGAGGCGGGTTTCCTTTCGAGCCCGGCTCTGGCAGGTGAGGAACCCCTCTTGGTCGAGTATGACGAGATCGAGCTTTCCGTCCCCATCAAAATCCGTTGCGAGTGGGGTTGTTCTCCATTGAGTCTGCAGGTTTTCAGCAAGGTTTTGCCACCAGTAGAAGGCCGGTGGTGCCTCCTTTGACCAAAAGGAAAGAGGTTCTTGAGTAAGGCCGCTTCCAGTGTTGCGTAGCAACTGAAGCTTGGGCCAGATGGAGTTGACTAGGATATCGTCGTGATCGTCATCATTCCAGTCTGCAACCGATAGGGTGGTGTAGCCCCACTTTGCTTCGGCAGGCCCCTGGATCGAACCATTTGCCCCCGCCATAATCCGAAACACCTTATTGTCAGCTTTTAGTAATTCCGGAGCCGACCATTTCGTGCCTTTGCCATCGAGGTTAGTAAAGAGAGCAATATTGCCGGCGGTGTTTCCGCAAAGAATATCTTCGTCACCGTCTTTATCCCAATCGTGGGCAAATGGTGTGGCGAGTGCGCCGAACTTCAACTCGTTTGCTTCTTGTTGGAAGTAGACCGGTTGCTTGAAGACTGGAAGACTCGCGCCTTTTGGGGAGACATTTTCCACCAAGGCGACGCGTCCGTCTTCGTCACCGACAATAAGATCAAAGTCGCCGTCTTTGTCCCAATCGAGCGCAGTGGGCGTGATCATTTGCAAGTGCATGGCGAGAGCCTGTCCATCTGCGCCCACTAGTTTTAAGCCGGCGCCGTATTCCGGGTTGGTGGCGGAGCCGATATTTTGGAAATAGGTGAAGCGATCAAGGAACTCTCCGCATAGCAAGTCAAGGTCACCGTCTCCATCAAAGTCCGCGAAGTTCGGGCTTGGCCAGCCATAGACGTCAATTGGTGCGCCACCAGCCTCGATTTTCACGGGATTCTTTGTGTATTTGCCACCCTCGTTCTTGATCAAGTAGACCCAACCGTGCAGTGGGCCATTCTGCCAGCGGCCTTGTGCATCATGGGCGTGATCCCATTCGTAGTCCGACCAGTCGCCGATCCCCACGATGAGGTCTTGATCACCATCCTGCTCCCAATCGATATAACGCCACATGTTCGCGCGGGTGCGGCCTTCGCCTTCGTGAATTTTTGAAGAGGGATAGATCTTGTCGAGTCGGCTGAATTGGTTGGTGCGGAAGTCGACATATT
Organism: Akkermansiaceae bacterium; assembly: GCA_022424905.1. GTDB lineage: Bacteria > Verrucomicrobiota > Verrucomicrobiia > Verrucomicrobiales > Akkermansiaceae > SW10. The sequence goes on from JAKMGP010000041.1 coordinate 11,436, forward strand.
CCTGGTTTTCGCGCAGGATACGTGCTTCACCTTCGACATAGCTGATCTGAATATTATGACCGGTTTTTGCGATGTGAACGCCCGGTTTAAAAACCGGCATTTTGACTGAGGGATCTTGCGTTGGGTTTTCAAAAAAATAGAGGCCGTTGCTGGGCTTATCTGGGCATGAGACGACTAAATCTAAGTCGCCATCTCCATCGTAGTCCATCGGTAGGGGCCAGGCCCAAAGCCCGACGCCGAGATCGACGATGAGATCGGCATTATTATACTTCAGAGGCTGGAGTTTCCAGTTTTCGGCAAGTAATGAGCCAGAGATTAGGACGAGTAAGATGGGGGCGAGAATAAAATTCATTGCGCAATATTGTGCTCAAAGAGTGCCAATCATCGCAGCCTGAGATCCGCAATAATTTTGGGCTTACGATCGGGGGATTTGATAAATATTTTTTCCGGTCAGTTCTTCTTAGCCTCACTGATGAGCTTCGTTAAAGTCTTATCTAAATCTTCTTTTAACTGCCCCACATGTCTGATTATTCCGTTATGATCCAATACGTAGATGGTTGGCCAGCCCACGATGTCCCATTTGCTTGAAATCGGCCCCCCTGCTTTCCCATCTCGAAAATTACGCCAAGTAATCGTGCCATTTTTGACATACTTTGAGAGCCGCTCTGGAGGATCAGTGTTTACACCGACCAAAGCAAAAGGTTCGTCTTCCCACTTTTCAACGAGCGACCGCTCGTAGGGAAACATCGATCTGCAGGGCCCTCACCAGATACCCCAAAACGGCAGGAGAACTACTTTTCCCCGATAATCGCTCAGGCGAAATCTCTTTCCGTCTTGATCCAACCCTTCAATCTCTGGCGCTTCACAACCCACCACCAAGTGGGTGACCTTATATCTTAAATCCTTGATCCACCTCTGGAGAATTTCATCTAAATCATCCTCTTTTTCCAGCTTATCCAAAATGGTCACGACTGTCTGATTCTCCTTGGCACGTTCCGTATCTGTAAGCGTTAAGTCTCTTTGCGCGTCCTCTGCTACTAATAAGGCGAGTCGAAATTTGGCCCTTTGGTGAACGTTCCCACTCGGCAATTTCTTTATCACTGCTTCTAGTTGCTCCCTTTCCCCATAAAACCCCAAGATTTTTACATACTTCACCATCAATTGATCATTCTCGGGGATCGACCAGATGAGATCTCCGACCTTCTTCCTTTCTTGGGCGTAGCCATTCTCGATCACCCACTCGATGACCTTAGTTACTCCTTCCTCCTTTAAATCACCCACCACTAGGTCAAGGACTGCCATAGCCTCCACCTCATTTTTCCTAGATTGATTGATGAGTTTGTTCGCCTCCGCCACGCCATCTCCAAGAGCCAGCCTTGTCAATAGGGTCATGATTAATATCGCCAATCGTGAAGTCATTCAGGGACGATACCAATTGTTCCCTGATAAAGAAACATCCAAGTCCACGAGATATATTTTTCTTTTTTAGATTTTTTTGAGTGGTGATTCTAAAAATTAAGCTTGGGGAAGAATGCAGGATTAAGTTTTCGTCACGCCTGAGATCTAAAGAGGAGAACAAGACACCTTCCCAATTATAAAAGGGAAGGGAATCCTCCTTTATTTGCCCATCATTTCTTTGAGCTTGGGGATAATTGACTGGGCCCAGATTTCGTGTGCCTTTTCACTTGGATGGGTTGTGTCGGGCATCATCTCCCTTGAAAGAACTCCTTTCTCATCGAGAAATTCGGCCCCAATATCCATGAAGCTGACGTTTGGGATATCTTTGAGTAAGTCGGGGAGGTAGGAGTTGAGTTCTATAATCTGCTTGCGGTGCGGGTGATTGGGTTGTTCTCGGCGAGGGAAAACCCCCAAGACGAGTATCTTCATCTCGGGATACATAGCGTTGAGTTTTTGGGTGATTTCTTGGACTCCTTCGGCAGCTTGCTTGGGCTTGTCGCTACCCCAGCAAATGTTGTTGGTGCCAATCATCAATGAGGCAGCCAAAGGGGCGGGCTTTATTTTGGGAAGGTGGTCGAGGCGCCAAAGAACATGATTGGTGCGATCTCCTCCAAAGCCCAAGTTTAGTGCGTTGAGCGGAGCGAAGTGTTTTTTCCAGACCGGCTCGCCGGGGCCCTTTTTGTCAAAGTTGTTTGTGATAGAATCACCTACCATGAGCAACTCGATCTTTCGTTCGTCTTTTGGATTATTGGACTTCTCAATCTCGGCGATCTTCTCCGCGTGACGGTTGAACCACCAGGAGGCTAGGCGAACCTCTGGAGTGGTGGATGGATGCACCATTGCTTGCTCTTCTGCCGCTACAGCTTGAAAGCCTAACGTAAAAGAGGCGGTAAATGTGGCTACAAAGCAAGTCGACAACGTTTTCATTTGGTCAATGTGAGGGTTTTGCAATGTCTCACAAGCTTAAGATTCAGAGCACTTATGAGGTCGTATTTCAGATCTTTCTCGATTTCAGATCGGCACTATCTGAAACTAGAGGACTTTAAAAGAGTCGATCCTCCTTTGGTTGTTGGCGTAGTGTTGGGATCCGCTCTGTTTTACCTGAATTTCTGGGAGGTATGGTTTTTACGATAGACCTGTAAACTCCAATCAGATCAGTAGTGAAGAGGGTATTTACGCATCCCAAAAAATAGTCTGCGAGCTTGCTGTGCGGGATTAGCGGTATTGCTCGCTGCCGCTGGCGGGTGAGTAGGGTTGTTGTGGTTCGAAGTAATCCCAAAGGATCTTGGATATGTCTCTTAGGAGTGCAAAGCCCTGGTTGTCATGTTTCCATGACTGATCTTTTTGGTTTTTGGTTATAATACAAAACACGTAGTCACCGTGTGGAGCATGGACCAATACAACCTCGCTACGCGATGCATTGATTGCACCCTGCTTACTTATCGTTGCGATCGATGGTGGAATTGATGAAAGAGCTTCGCCGTCCCAGTAGATTCGGCCCATAACGCGTGCCATCTCCTCGTCAGCCGCGGCCGAAATAAGCTTACGGTTGCGAATGCGTATCAGTAGCCGTGCCATTTCACGCGGAGTTGTTTGCCCCCATCCGTAGCGGTCCCGTGCGTCTGCACGTCCGGGCGTGCGAGAGTTGAGGCGTGTGCGCGAGAATCCTTTTTCCTTAAGCCAGGTGTTGATGGTCGTGCCAGTCCCTGCTAATTCCTGACACCAGGCTGCTGCGGTGTTGTCGCTGGTTGTGATCATAAGGAAAACTAACTTTTCGAGCGTCAAATTTTCGTTGTTAGCGAATGAGCCAAGTAAATCTTCACCGGGGTAGAGGCGGTCTTTGGTGTAGGTCAATTTGTCTTGGTAGCCAAGTTTGTCGCGCTCTACCTTGTCGAGGATTGAGGCTAGGATGGGGATCTTTATCATACTGGCGGCGGGGAATACCTCGTCCGCATTTATGAGGACCGATTGATTCGTCTGCAGGTGGTGGACGTAAAGTCCAACCTCACCATCTAGCTTGGCGACCCTTGTTTCTATCTTAGTTGCTAGTGTCACTGGTCCAGGTGGACCGTGGCATGATATTAGGAGTAGATTTCCCAATATTCCTATGAGGGACAGTAATATCTTTTGAGTGGGGAGGAAAAAGAAGTCAGAGTCGTGAGGATTGGGAGAGGGGCTTATTGAGAAAGTGGAGGGACTGCTATTGCTGTTGGTATCGGACATCATAGGACAAGGCCATTCCCTCGTTTTTCGAGGAATGATAGGGTTTCGAGGGTTATGCATGACCAACAAATATAAATACCGGGGATCGTCGCCCTTCGTATACTTTTTCGATTGGCTTATAATGCGAACAAAACCCTACAGTAAGGGTAGTCCCGCGAAGATAGCATCAGTCCGAAAAACTCTCTTGATAAAGTGATTGATTTTCTTCCGGAGAGGCCGCGTTAAAGAGTTATTGCAAACTAAAATCTCAACTGATGTGAGCGCCTTTTGTCTCTGTATACATCGCGTAAACCGAGGTGCTGGCGGTCATAAAGAGCCGGTTTCGCTTGGTTCCGCCGAAGCAGACGTTTGAGCAAATTTCTGGAAGCAAAATTTGTCCAATTCGCTGTCCGTCCTCATTCGCGAAGATGTGGACACCATCGTAACCGTCTCCCACCCAGCCGGCGCTTGCCCAAATATTGCCGTATTCGTCGGCGCGGATTCCGTCGGCAAAACCAGCTTTTTCCTCGCCGTCGACTTCCAGCTTCATGGAGGCAAACTCGCGGCCGTTCTTCAGTCTCTTGGTGCTTTCGATATCCCAAACTTTAATATTTTTCGGAGCATCTGCATAATGACTTGCACCAGTGTCAGCGACGTAGAGCTTTTTGTAGTCTGGTGAAAAACAGAGGCCATTTGGCTTGAAGATTTCGTCGGTTAGCTTTGTGATTTTTCCGTCTTTGGCGTCAATACGATAGACTGCTTCCTTTTGATAAGGACGAACTGACCCGTTCGTTGCGCGAGTGCCTTCGTAATTCATGAGGCCGCCATAACCTGGGTCAGTGAACCAAATTGAGCCATCTTCCGGATGGACGATTGCGTCATTCGGTGCGTTGAGTGATTTGCCTTCGAATTTCTCAGCTAAGACCGTGATGCTGCCATCGTATTCATAGCGAACGACCTTTCGCGGCCCGTGTTGACAAGAAATCTGCCGTCCTTGGAAATCAAAGGTATTGCCGTTGCTATTGCCGCTCGGGTAACGAAATTGCTTCGTGACATGACCGTCTTCTTCTAGCCAACGGTGCTGAACATTATTCGGGATATCGCTCCACAAGAGATAACGGCCCACGCCGTTCCAAGCTGGCCCTTCGGCCCAGAGCATATCGGGTGAATGGTAAATACGTTGAATCGGAGTGTTGCCAAGCTTGAGTTTATTGAAGCGATCGTCGAGTGAAACAATGTCAGGGTCAGGGTAGCGCGTCGGGATAATGCCCGTCCAATCGCGCGGCGTTTCGGCAGCGGTTTTTTTGGCGGTGATCGCGGCAGCCATCGCGGCGGTCGCTCCGGTAATAAAATTACGGCGGCCTGTTGAGGAAATGCTCGAATCTGTTTTTTCGTTCATGATCTCAATAGTAGAAAACGCATCGCTAAACTCCAAGAATTTTGAATGTGCTTTGTGTAGGAACTTTGAGTGACTCTTAGGAGGCTGCTTTTAGAGGGGAGGTCGAGGTAGGTTACCCTGAACTTACTAGGGGAAGGGTATGATTTTGGCTGGAGAATCTCATAAAAGATAGAGATCTTTTGTTTTGAGACATCTTGATGACACAAAATTGATCATACCTACGCATAAACAAATAAGACACCGTTGAAATTATTTCTCAAAAAATAAAACGTAATGAACAAAATAAAAAAGTTGCTTCTTTCGGCGCTTCTGAGCGTGACTTTCATGAGTCCTGTTTTTGCTGATCCTCACGAAAAATTATCGGTGAAGACTTCGACTCTTAAAGAGTTCAGGGAACTGTGTGGGCTCCTCGAGGGGCGTTGGAATACAGATATCCTTTGGATAAACGAGTGGCCAGGTGCAAATGCGGTTCGAGGAGAGACTGTCAAGGGTCACGCCAAGGTTACTCGTATCCTAGATGGGGCTGCTTTGGAGATGAAATCGATGCAGGGGGCAGAGGAAAGCGCTTGGAGGTTGTATTACCATTCGTCCACATCTCAGATCCGAAGTCTATACCTTACGAGTGGCGGAACGGTTGGCTATGGGACGCTCTTTAAGATAAGCGCTACGGAGTATGGCGAGAAAGTTGATGGTGCCCAGAAAGGTGGTGGGGTGATTACTGGTGATATAAAATGGGTTTTTTCAAAAGATGGGAGATCGTTCATGCTAAGATCGAAAAATATTAAGCTGGATGGGAAACCACTTGGTGAGCTCAAAGATCTCTACAAGAAGGTGTCTCCCTGATCCTTCTGCTTTCTTTTTTATTGTCGATTGCGCGCGCGGCTGGGCTCGGCAGTGCTCTTGACCATGCCTTTGGTTTGCCGTGATGCGCTGATAGAGGTAAAGCAGCGGGAGCGATCCGAGGGATGAGAGTCGTAGCCAATCCGCTCGCTCCTCACAGTTTAGGCGAGTGTTTTTTGATCTGGTTCGTGGATCCTGTGAGGAGAGAAATCATTAGATCTAGGAGTTTGTGCGCGGTTAGCGAGAATGCTTTCTGAAGTTACGCTCTCGGGATTTTCTTTTGGTGGAATAGACCTAGTTCAAGACTGGTGACCAAATTGGTGTGGATTGTCAGGAATCAAAAACTATTTTGATCACCAGTGTTCGTAGAGATTGAATAGCTTCAATGATCCTTTTTTGGTGACAATATCGACCGTAATATCGACGTAATTCTGATCTTCAATACCGATCGCGTCATCCAAGCTATGAATGCGGAAATTTGGGCCGCTTCGTTTCCATACTCCAGAAAGTGTCCCCTGTATTGAACCGCCGTCATTAATAATAGTCCTAGCGAACCCTGTAAAGCTACCCTTTGTTTCTCGTGAATCGGAGGGGGTCAATTTATGATTAAAATAGACATGTCCATATTTACCGATCTCCCCTTCATAATTGAGGGTGATTCGGTCTTTTTCCATAAACACCCCCGTAAGGGTAACATCTGCTTCAATTGCAAGTCTCATAAGCTCAATGGTTAAACGGTTTTGCTCCACGACGCTGTTGGACAACCTCTCATTGAGTTAAAGCGAAAAGCGAATGAGCTTTGTGTCACTCAAATTTGAATCACGATAGCAGTGGTCGGCTAACCTTTGTTAACTCGAATAATCTTTCCATTTTTGATAGAAAAATTGAGGCGCTCTGGGCGATAATCTGCCGTTACGCCTTGCGGTTCCCCGTCGATTTCGATCACTCGAGATCGTAGCTTGTTTATCTTCGCAAGATCTTGAGCTTCCTTTAGAGTTAGCCCAATAAAAGATTTTTCATTAAGTTGTTTGGGAGACGAATAAACTTTAGACGCAGTAATAAGTAATTTTGCTAACTCCTCATCTGTAACAACCTTATAGCCTTCACTATAATTCCAGGTCTGACCTGTGACATAGACTTCACGGGGAAGTTTTTGGAACTTTCTTGGGATATTTACGGATGTTTTAGCCTTTGACATTACAGCTGCAGCTAAACCTTCTTTTCTTCGAGCTTCGCACACGACAAGTAGCGTGTTCGCTTTTTTGTAGATCCTGCTGATCTTGATCGTCCAAGCTGGGCTGGGAACATCAATAGAAACTGCTACGGGCGTTGATGAAGGCACCTTGGAGCCAAAAGAAAGTGAAGCTAGTCCTATGCTTAAAGAACAAAGAATGATTTTAGGTTGAACCATAAAGTAGATTAGACGAGCGTAGAGGCCTTTGCTAGAACGTTTCTTCCAGCGTAACGAGAAGGCGATTCCATTGAAGGTTGTCAGCAGAGTTGGCTGTAATACGGGGGGCTGACTGTCGTTATTAATTGGAAATACTGACGAGCTTGTCTGGTATTTTAAGGGAACACAATGAGTAGATTGGCATGAGATTGACTTGCGAGAGTCCTCTTAGTATATTTCGACTATGTCACTCACATTTTTAAGCCGACTACTCTGCGGATCTTTGGTATTTCAACTGTTAAGTTGCGTTCCGGCGACCCAAACTGGCACTAGTTATTCGCGTGGTGAAGCCCGTGTTTTGCAACAGGTAAAAATTGGTAAAGTCTTAGACGTGGCCGAAGTCGCTATTGAAGGGACAAAAAGTGGTGCAGGAGAGATCGTTGGTGGCGCTGTGGGTGGGATCGCTGGCCGCAATACCGGCAGCGGTGCAGGTGGGAAAATTGCGGCCGTGTTGGGCGGGGCTTTGGGTTCAGTTGTGGGTGCGAAAATAGAAGAAGCCAGAACGCGCTCTCGTGGTCATGAATTCACTATTCGGCTGGATAAAGGTGAGGTGATCTCGGTCGTGCAAGCAATTGATCCCAAGGCGGTTCCAATCGTTGCGGGTGATGAGGTCAAGTTATTGTCGCAAGGGGCTACCTATCGCGTCACCCGGCTCAACACTGTAGTTCAGCCCTGATTCAATAATTCCCCCTAGAAGAGCCAATGAATTGAGATGATCTAGGATATTTTCCGGCCCTAGCCGATCGTTTCTAGCGTCTGCGGCGAAGGCCTGCCAAGATTCCTGCAAATCCAATCAAGAGTGCTGAGCCAGTCTCCGGAATTGCTGTTAGTCCCCAGCTGCTGGTCGCAGGGATAGTAGCTGGAGCAGCTTCGTTAACATAAAGGTTTCCAGCAAGTGAGCCTGCTCCCAAAATATCTGTACCAGTTCCTTTGAAGGAAGCTCCATTGAATTGAAGCAGACCGGCATCTTCGTCAATCCCTGCAAGATCAGCCGCCGTCATTCCGAAGCCAGTGTCGTTCCCTCCAGCAATATTGACAACATCGCCGGGAAGGGTGAATGCATTGGTAACTGTTGATGATCCATCTGTTGCGGTGACCGTTAAAATGTCGATTGGAGTGGAAAGATCCGCATCGAGTCGAATTGAGATTACGGACCCCAAAAACTCCGAAATATCGACGGAGAACATGGAGTCATCTGCGGGTGAGGCGGCCAAATAATCTCCCCGGTCTTGGTAAACTGTTAGGTCGGAACCGATTACGACAAGTGCCACGCCCGTTCCGTCTCCTCCTGCTTCAAAAATCACATCATTGGTTCCATCAACCACGTATCCAGCATCAAGTGTCCAATCTGCGACATTAGTTACCGGGTCGTCAGTTCTAGAGGCGCCCGGGACTAGATTGATGATGGCACCCTCCACTGGAAGAAGTGCGGATGAGGCTGAAAGAAAAACGAGAACAAATCCAAAGTGACCACTCATGAACAGAGCGTAACGTTTTTGCTGTCAGGAGTCAAAGTTATGTCTTTTTTTTTCGCGAACTCAGGGATTTGGCGGGGGCCGTTGACGATTTAGTTGATGAGGCGGCGGAGGAGAAATGGATCTGATTGATCCTTACTGTCATAAGCAAAGGGTTCCCAGCCTGCAGGAATCTTCTGTCCATTGGATGTTTTAACTTCCCATTTCTGCTTTAAATCCCAATTTCCTGTCGTGCACCGGCGGAGAAGAAACGGATCAGATTGATCTTCCCAATCATACCCAAAGGGTTCCCAACCTTCAGGAATCCCTAGCCCGTTTGAAGTCCTTACCTCCCACATTTGTTTATTGTCCCATTCTCCAGAAGTAGACCGGCGGAGGACAAAGGAATCAGATTGATCCTTACAGTCATAAGTGAAGGGCTCCCAGCCGACTGGAATCTTTAGCCCCGCTGTCTTGATTTCCCATTTTTGTTTAAGATCCCACTGGGTTGAAGAGCTCTGGCGCAGAAGAATTGGGTCTGATTCATCGTTTCCATCGTAGCCAAACGGTTCCCACCCTACAGGAATTTTGAATCCTGCTGTCATGACTTTCCAACTGTGTTCTTTATCCCATTTTGATGAAGAGTTGCGACGAAGGAGGAAGGGATCCTGTTCATCAAAACTATCAAAATTAAAAGGTTCCCAGCCTGCCGGAATCTTTTGACCATTAGATGTTTCTATTTGCCAACTATCGGTCGAGATCGTTTCTGATTTTGTAAGGTCCTCCTTACATTGAATTCCCAAGGTTGAGAATGCTAGGATGGGCATTAATTTCACAGATGTGACTTTCATATTAAAGTTGCATATACCATGCCGAATTGATTTGGGATATCTTTTTTTAATAGCGACGAGATCAAAATCGGGCCTAAAAATGACGCCGTTAATAGCCTGCTGAATTTTATTGGATGGCAGGCCCTCTAGTATTCTTCGACGGGGCTTTGGCTGGGCCGATCTAGCTCAAAGCGTTCTTTTCCGATAACTTCACGAGTCAATTGGGTCATTTTCTCGTTTAAATCCTTCCACTTTGAGGGAGTGAAATCTGTTGGGCTCCGTAGGTTGAAACGTTGGTTTTCGATACGGAGAAGAGAATCGGGATCCTCAGCAATCTGAAGACCATTTAGAACCTCAAGGAGATTGGCCATATTATGACAGACTAGGGCAATATCAGCTCCGGCTTCGAGGGCCAATTTGATATCGTTGCCTCGTCCGTAATGATTCACGATGGCACCCATATCGAGGTCGTCGGTGAGGATGAGTCCATTATAACCAAGTTGATCTCGAAGCAATCCTGTGAGGATGATTCGGCTGAGTGAGGCCGGCATTTCTGGATCTATTTTGGGAAAGTGGAGGTGGCATGCCATGATTGCGTCCAACTCTGGCATGAGAGCGGTGTATGGAAGAAGATCTGCTTCTAATAAATCTTCTTTGCTCGCATGAGCTACTGGGAGGTCATGGTGAGGGTCGCTCAGAGCAAGTCCGTTTGTGGGGAAGTGTTTGCCGCAGGAGAGAATAGACTGCTTTCGCATCCAGCGATTAAAAATGCCTGCGTTATTGATGACAGTCTGTGAGTGATTTCCCCAACATCTTCCACGGAGTCCATTGTTTTGCTCCGGGAAATGATCAAGATCAAGGACAGGAGCGAAATTTAGATTGATGCCGAGAATTTCGAGGAGCTGGCCGGTGAGAGCTCCAAATTGTGCAATTTGATGGGACGTCGCGTTTTTAGAAAAGGTTGCGGCGTCCGGTGGTGCACAGCTAAATTCGCGGGTGCGCCAGACACGTCCACCTTCCTGGTCGATCGAGATGAAAGGGCGGTGTCGTGAGATCGAATTGAGCGAGTCGGTAAGTCTTCGAATCTGCTCTGCGGAGACTAGATTACGCGAGAAGAGGATGTAGCCAGCCGGTTGGATCTCACAAAAAAGCGATTTTTCTTCCGAGGTGAGTTCAGGACCGGAAAGCCCGACAATCAAGCGGGATGCGTTCATGAATTCTCAAGGGAGGCTGCGATGAGTCCCGAGAAAAGCGGGTGAGGTTGATTTGGTTTAGATTTAAATTCGGGATGAAATTGGGCACCGATAAAGAAAGGATGTTCTGCAATTTCTATGATTTCGACAAGGCCCTCGTTTTGCGAAACCGAAGCGATAGTGAGTCCGCATTTCTCGAGTTTTTCACGGTAGGCCGGATTGAATTCCCAGCGATGGCGATGGCGTTCGTGGATTGTGTCGGTCTGACCATAAAAATCGAAAGATTTTGTCCCAGGGTAGACGGTCGAAGAGCACGATCCTAGCCGCATGGACGCTCCCATGTCGACGACGCCTTGTTGCTCTTCCTGAAGGCTGATCACGGGGTGCTCGGTTTCCTTATTGAATTCGGTCGAATTGGCTTCGGCTAAACCACAAACATTTCGGGCGAACTCGATCGTGGCAATCTGCATACCAAGACATATCCCGAGGTAGGGGATTTTATTTTCTCGAGCATATTGCGCGGCCAAAATTTTCCCCTCGGTGCCCCGTTCTCCAAAGCCGCCCGGAACGAGGATACCATTGACATTGCCAATGATGGTTTGCGCGCTCTCCGTTTCGAGATCTTCAGCATCGATCTTGATGATGTTGACTCTAGTGTCGTGCTCGGCACCGGCGATCGTAAGTGATTCGTAAATTGATTTGTAAGCGTCGTTGAGTTCGATGTATTTGCCAACAACCGCGATTGAAGTCGACTTGGAGGGGCTGACCAAGCGGTCTACAAAGCTCTGCCATTTTGAGAGGTCGGGAGTGTCTGATTGTAGCCCGAGAGAGTCGACAACAAGGCGATCAATTTTGTCTTTACGAAGATCGAGAGGGCATTCGTAAATGGTATTTTCGACATCACGAAAAGCGACGACATGTTTCTTGCCAACATTGCAAAACATCGCAATCTTCCGTCGATTATCATCGTCAAGATGGTGCTCTGTTCGGCAGATAATAATATCTGGTTGAATTCCAATTTCGCGAAGCTTTGCGACCGACTGTTGGGTTGGTTTGGTTTTGATTTCTCCCGCGGCTTTCACCATTGGAAGAAGGGTGACGTGAATGAAGCAGACATTTTCATCGCCAACTTCGAGGGCGAACTGGCGGAGCGCTTCAAGGAAAAGATGGCCCTCGATATCTCCAACCGTTCCACCAATCTCGGTGATGATGACGTCGGAATCACTGTTGCGCTCAGTGGCCATCTTAAGTCGCCCTTTAATCTCGTCCGTGACATGGGGGATGAATTGAACGGTGGCACCGAGGTATTTACCCGCTCGCTCGTTTTTTATGACGTTTTCAAAGACCTGCCCAGAACTCAGGCTGTTGACCTGGGAAAGGTTGCCGTGAGTAAATCTTTCATAGTGTCCTAAATCAAGGTCAGTTTCCGCACCGTCATCAAGCACGTAAACCTCTCCGTGTTGATAGGGTGACATTGTGCCCGGGTCGACGTTGAGGTAAGGATCAAATTTTTGAAGGGTGACGTTCAGCCCCCGGTGTTCAAGGAGGGTCCCAATGGAGGCTGCAGCGAGCCCTTTTCCAAGTGAGGAGACGACCCCTCCGGTGACGAAGATATATTTCATTGAGATAAGGCGAGCAGGGATTCGATGAGCGGGACTTGATCAGGAGAGTCGAGGCCAATGGCTTCGTGTTCGGTGAGGTGGACGCGGATCGTTGCGTTATTTTCGAGGGCACGCAGCTGTTCTAGTCCTTCGGCCATTTCTAGGGGTGAGGGGGGAAGATTGATGAAGGTCCTAAGGAAGTCGACTCGGTAGCCGTAAATTCCCAAATGGCGGTAGGTTGGAAGAGAGGGGGTGTCACTTCGGCGAAAGGGAATAGGAGAGCGCGAAAAGTAGAGCGCGTTCTGGTTTCGATCGATGACCAGTTTCACGATGTTTGAATCCGCAATGAGCTCAGGATTATCAAGGGGACTGCCGGCAGTAATCATGGGGAGGTCGCAGTTATTACGTAACTCTCTAGCAAGGGTGTCGACTAGCGCCGGCTCCAATAAAGGTTCGTCGCCCTGAATGTTGATGACATGGGTGGCGGCTTCGCATTGTTCGGCGGCTTCCGCAATACGGTCTGTTCCGGTGGGGTGATCGGATCGGGTTTGGATGACCTTGGCTCCAATTGTTTTGCAAAGAGCGGCGATACGATCGTCATCGGTTGCGATAACCAGCTCATCCAGTCCAGTGCAGAGGGTTGCTCTCTCGAAAACGTGCTGGAGGAGTGGTTTTCCCAAAAGCGGATGAAGCGGCTTTCCGGGGAAGCGGGAGGAGGCCCAGCGGGCCGGGATGATGCCAACGATTCGTGTTTTTTCGTTGCTGATAATATTCCTCCTCAATCGGTTTCTGGAAGCTAGTCAGAGAGGTGTCAGGTCACAAGAGTAATTGGCTAATCCGAGAAGAAAATTGTCAGAGATGGACAGAATGAGACGAATGGGGCAATCTGACCGCTGATGAATGGATGGTTTACGACAGCTGATTGGATTGTTCTTTTTGGTTATTTGACCATCACGACCGTGATTGGGCACTTCATGGCTGGCAAGCAGGCAACGATTAAGGACTTCTTTGCTGGGGGGAAATCTCTGCCATGGTGGGCGGTCTGTGGATCGATCATCGCTACCGAAATAAGTGGGGTTACTTTTATCGGAGTTCCGGGCGGGGTCATGGCAGCGAATGGGAATTTCACTTATATGTTATGGGGGATTGGTTCGATCATTGGTCGTGTTATTGTGGGAATGGTTTTTGTGAAGGTTTTCTATGAGGACGAGATCTACAGTCCCTATGACTACATGGGCCGTCGGATTAAACCTGAGCTCAAAAAGCTGGCGACCTGGTTTTTCACGGTTGGTTCAATTCTAGGCCAGAGTGTGCGGATTCTTGTGGCAGCGCTTCCTCTTAAGATTGTCACCGGGCTTCCTTTTGAGCTTTGCATTCTGATTATCGGATTGTTCGCCATTGGCTGGACCTTGATGGGAGGAATGAGAACGGTGATCTGGACAGATGTCATGCAGTTCGTGCTATTTACTTTTGGGGGGGTCTTTGCGCTTGCTTGGATCTCCAACTCAATTGACGGCGGCTGGTCGGCTATTTGGAGTGCCGCCTCCGAGGCGGGTAAAACAAAGACTTGGGATGGGGCTTTTGGAATTGGCCCGGAATTGCAGTTCACATTTTGGGTAGCGGTCATCGCCGTGCCATTTCAAAACCTAACCGCTTTCGGAGTCGATCAACTCAATGCCCAGAGGATGTTTTGTTGTAAAAATGCTGGAGATGCACGAAAGGCGATTATTTGGAGTTCAGTAGGACAGGCGCTCACATACCTCATGTTGTTGGTTGGCGCTGCGCTTTTTGCTTTTTATTATTTGAATCCTCCTTCTGGTGAGGTTGCCGAAACTTTGGCTTTTGAAAAGGGTGGTAGACCCACATCTCCTGCGGAAGGGGGCGTTCCCTCCAATGGAGATCTAGTTTTTCCAGTTTGGATTGTTACGCAATTACCGGCTGGCTTGGCAGGTTTGATCTTAGCGGGAGTTTTTGCTGCAGCCATTTCCAGTTTGGATTCAATCCTTGCTGCGCTCAGCCAGACAACGATCTCACTGATTCATAATCCTGAGAATCAGAAGGACTTGGATCAGGCCAAACTTGTTAAGGAATCCCGAAAGTGGGTAATCATCTGGGGGCTATCCCTTACGGTATTCACGATTCTTATGAATATTGTTAAGGAAAGGTTACAGGTTCCAATTCTTCCTCTGGCTTTTGGTATGACCAGTTACACGATGGGGCCACTCTTGGGAATGTTCCTGTGTGCTTTAATTGGCCAGGCTAATTTTCGCGGTATCCTACGCGGCGCTTGTCTTTCCTTCCTCCTTACCATGTTTGTTCGCATGGATGTCTGGATCCTTGTTGAAATGGTAGCTGGTGGTGTTGATTGGTTGGCATATTTACCAACCTATGAACTTAATGAGGATGGGAAGGTGGTTCCTTTGGTCGGTTATTTTTGGATGTGGCCAATCGGAACGCTTTTAACCCTCGGTGGAGGGCTCATTGGGACAAAAATGAAACACTGATTAAGGTGCCTTAAGAAATCAGGATAGAGTATTTTTTTTCAAAAAACCGTGGATCGCTTGTGGAACAATGGATCTCGTTTTTTTAAAAAAATATCGAAGGTTTTTGATTTTCGAATGGGAGCCTTCGGGACATTTTTTAACCGGTTGGCAGATTGAAGCGAGGAGTAGCTTAACGCCGATCTAATAAAAGAGAATCTGTTTGAAAGCACACCCAATGACTAAGGAAAAGGAAGGAGGCCAAGAAAATGACAACGAAAATCAAGGCGATCAAAATAATTCCCAAACGTGGAATTTGGTCAGAGACAAATTAAGTGAGTATATTAGCGGTGATGCGTTTTCCCGCTGGTTTAAAAACGCCGAGTTAGTCGACCCGGAGCAACAGGACGGGCTGGTTGCAGTTCAGTCAGACATGCACCAGATTTGGATCGAAACGAACTACATGGACGAATTGCGGGCTGCCTTTGCTGAGGGAGCCGGAATTCACTGTAGCCCGCAGATTGTTGTGAAAGGGGACGTTGAGGCGGATTTACCAGAAGCCGTTGTAGGAAAGATTCCACTGCAGGAAGACAATCAGAAGATTGCAGTGCGTGGTGCTCGAGCAAACAGTTCGGTAAAGGTTGTTACTCCAAATTTAGAAGAGAAGACTCAGGCCTTTCAACGGAAGCTAAAACGTCTCGGTATTAATCCGGACTTTGACTTTGAGAGCTTTGTTGTTGGAGATAACAGTCAGTTTGCTCACGCCGCTTGCTCTGCGGTAGCTCATCAGGAGGGACGTAGTTTCAATCCACTCTTTATTCACGGTCGGGCTGGATTAGGTAAGACTCACTTGATGTCTGCGGTGGCCCAACAACTTTTGGCAAATGATCCTAAGGCAAAGGTTGTCTTTTTGACTGCCGAACATTTTGCAAATGAGTTTATTGAGGCTGTGCGAAAGGGGAATTTAGATGCCTTTCGAAAGGCCTATCGGCATGTCGATGCAATGTTGATTGATGATATTCAATTCATCGCGGGGAAAGAACGCACTCAGGACGAATTTTTTCATACCTTCAATGCGCTGCTTAATTCTCAAACCCAAGTCATTTTAACCTGTGATTGCCCGGCACCGGAAATCCAGACCCTCGAACCTCGCCTTATTAGTCGCTTTGAAAGCGGCCTAACGGTGGAGCTTCAGCCTCCAGGCTTCGAGACGCGAGTCGCCATTTTGCGTCGCAAGATGGAACAGTGGAAGGTGGACCTTGAGAATAACATCGTTGTTCACATCGCAAATCAAATCAAAAGTAATGTGAGGCGGCTGGAAGGAGCTCTTACGAGAGTTGCTAGCTACAGCTTTTTATCGCCTGAGAATATGTCGATTGAGAAGGTCGACGAACTTTTGGGGGATCTAGTGCGCGACGAGAATACCCATCTTGTTACGATCGAGCAGATCCAAAAAGCAGTTGCCGACTATTATAATTTAAATCTCTCGGACATGAGTAGCCGCCGTCGTCCCGCTAGCATTGCTTTTCCTCGCCAAATCGCGATGTATTTAGCGCGCAAGCTAACGAAGCTTTCTTTAGTGGATATTGGAGATGGCTTCGGGAAGCGGGATCACGGGACCGTGATTCATGCCTGTAAGAAGGTGAAATCTGATATTGAGACTGATCCTGAGGTCAGGGGAGCTGTTGAAAAGCTGAACGCATCGTTAGAGCGACGAAATTAGTTTCTAATTCCTAAGTAAATACTTGCCAAGAATTGGAACGAGGGGCATTTTCCACCTACGTGGCTCTGACGGGCGCGTTTGCATTATGAAGTTCAGAATCGCAAAGGAAGCCTTTTTAGACGGGTTGCAGCAGGTCCAGCATGTGGTTAGCAGTCGGACGACTCTCCCTATCCTCTCTAATGTGTTGATTGAAGCCTCGGACGAGGGTCTTCGTTTAACTACTACGGACTTAGATGTTGGTGTGAGTGGTACTGCTCAAGCCGAAGTTTCCAAGCCCGGCGCTACGACTCTTCCCGTAAAGCGACTTGTAAATATCATCAGGGAGCTACCATCTGCTGAAATCGAAGTTTCGGTTGATGGGAAAAACGTGGCTTCCATCAAGAGCGGTCCTAGTTTCTTTAAAATCATCGGGCTTCCTGATGGCGAGTTCCCACCACTTGCTGGGTTTAGCGAGGCTAAGGAGTACAAGATTCCACAGGCTATTTTCAGAAATGCACTAAAGAAAACTTCTTACGCAATTTCAACAGATGAAACTCGTTATGTCTTAAACGGGATCTTTTCTTCTTTCAAAGAGGGCAAGTTGACTCTTGTTGCCACTGATGGTCGGCGCCTCGCAATGGTCGATCATGAGCTTGAATTTCCGTCAAGCCATGAAACTGATTTCATCATTCCCAGCAAGGCTGTTCAGGAGCTTCAAAGACTGCTCGGCACGGAGGGTGACATGATTCTTAAGCTATCGGATAATCAAGTCTGTTTTGAAATTGGTTCTAGCATCATTGTAAGTAAGCTCATCGAGGGTAATTACCCAAATTACCGACAGGTGATCCCTGGCGACTCAAAGGAGCGCTTAA
The DNA here is from genome assembly GCA_022424905.1 of Akkermansiaceae bacterium. Lineage (GTDB taxonomy): Bacteria > Verrucomicrobiota > Verrucomicrobiia > Verrucomicrobiales > Akkermansiaceae > SW10. The sequence goes on from JAKMGP010000041.1 coordinate 28,917, forward strand.
CGTTAAGTAGGGAGCAACTTCTTGAGACCACCCGGCGTGTTTCACTCTTATCGTCTGAAAAATCAAATTCGGTAAAGCTGACTTTTGGTCCAAACCAAGTCGATGTGATGGCAAATAGCCCGGATATTGGAGAGGCCAATGAGAGTCTCGACGTCAAATATGAGGGCAAAGAATTTTCAATTGCCTTTAATCCAGAATTCCTCATGGCTCCGTTAAAGAGCCTCGAGGAGGATGAAGTTCATCTCGACCTGATTGATGAGATGAGCCCAGGGGTGCTGCGCACTGAGGATGCGTTTCTCTATGTCCTCATGCCAATGCGAGTGACGTCATAAAGTTTCCGAGTTTAGAAGAGGTTTCACCTACTTTCCAAGCCTATCCACGAGTTTCTGATTGAGATCAATCGATTGTCGCAGGAGGCGTGTTTGCTCCTGAATTCCTCTGTGATCTTGGCATGCTTCGCGGCAGTCGATACGCATGGAGTTGATGTTTAGAAATCTTCCAACCTCATGGAATAAGGTGGCTTGTTCTTCCTGAACAAGACCAAGGTCCGCTCGGTGTTTCGTAATGTCGCGGTTTGCTTGGCTAATCGTGGAAAAAACCTCGGATGCTCCGCTCAAAGGGCCAGATGCAAGGTCTATTTTCCCTTTGATTTTATTTAGCTGATCGTTTTGTTGCTCTAATTTCACCTCAATGAGGTCTAGTCTAATCTTATCGGTCGCGAAAAACTTTCGGAGAGCTGCAAGCTCATTTCGAGCCTCGTGTATCTCTGAGCTTTCATGAGCTTCGTCTTCTTCTTGAAGGACTTTGACTTTCATTTTTAGCGCTGAATGTCTTTTCTTGGTTTTAGCGGCCTCGGCTATGATGAGATCTCGGTCCTTACTAAGCTCTTCAATCGACTCAAAAATTGTCGCCTGCTCGCCGAGGAAGGTCTCGCCTAATTCTATTGAGTGGTCAACTTCTGACGCCCGTTGCTTTTGAGCTGATGCCAAAATCTTTTCGGCATCATTGATCTGAGACAGAATACTTTTTTCTGCACGCTTAAGCCGTCGGAGACTCCAATATTGCATCGAAAGTTCCTCAATATGTTCAATCTTCTCCCAACAGTATGCGCCTAGGATTTCTTCACCATCTTGCATTAAGTGTGTTTCAAAAGCAGCGTCAGTCATTCGCTTGCTTTTTCGCCTTACTCCAAAATGCTGAAGAAACGATGAAATAAGATAATAGCCTATGGTCATTCGGAGAGTTGAGTGCTACTTCTTAAGCCGAGCCTGAAGATCTGTGATAACTTGCTGATCTTCTAGCGTCGTAATATTCCCCGAGACTTCGCCGGTCGCAACTAATTCTTTCAGGAGTCTACGCATAATTTTTCCTGAGCGTGTTTTGGGAAGGGCGGGGGTAAAATAGACCTCATCGGGCTTAGCGATAGCTCCGATGACTTTTCCAACATGGTTTCTGAGTTCCTTCGCAAGAGAGTCAGAGGTTTTGGAATCACCTTTGACTGTTACAAATGCTACCACTCCCTGACCTTTGATCTCGTGAGGTCTTCCAACGACTGCCGCTTCAGCAACAATTTTGTGGGCAACAAGAGCGCTCTCGACTTCGGCTGTTCCAAGACGATGTCCCGATACGTTAAGCACGTCGTCTAGGCGGCCCACTATCCAGAAGTTGCCTTCTTTGTCGGTCCGGGCTCCATCACCAGCGGTATACATCCCTGAATAGTCGTTCCAGTAGGTGTCGCGGTAGCGTTTTTTATCACCATAAATGGTTCTCAGCATGGATGGCCACGGCTTGCGAATCACTAATTTCCCTCCCTCATTGGGCCCACATTCTTGTCCAGTTTCGTCTAGAATAGAGGCGTCGACACCGAAAAATGGAAGAGTTGCCGTGCCGGGCTTCGTCGGAGTGCAACCAGGAAGGGGTGAAATCATAATGGCACCAGTTTCGGTCTGCCACCAAGTGTCTACGATGGGGCATCTGCTGCCACCGATTGTTTCGTGATACCACATCCAAGCTTCTGGATTGATTGGTTCTCCTACGGTCCCAAGGAGTCGGAGCGAGGAAAGGTCGCGGGATTCTGGGAAATGATTGCCAGCCTTGATGAAGGCTCGGATTGCCGTTGGTGCCGTATAGAAAATGCTAACACTGTATTTTTCAACGATGTCCCAGAAACGTCCAAAATCGGGGTAATTGGGCGCCCCTTCATACATGACTTGAGTCACACCATTGGCGAGGGGGCCATAAGTAATATAGGAATGTCCCGTGATCCAGCCGACATCAGCAGTGCACCAGTAGACATCGTCTTCCTGCATATCAAAAATGTATTTGCAGGTGGTGTAGGTTCCGGTGAGGTAGCCTCCTGTTGTGTGAAGAATTCCTTTTGGTTTTCCCGTTGAGCCGGAGGTGTAAAGAATGAACAGCGGGTGCTCGCTGTCGAATGCCTTTGCTTCGTGGGTTGAGGAGACCTTGGCGGCTTCCTCATGCCACCAAAAATCGCGGCCCCGTCTCATCTTCACTGGCGCCTCTTCTTTGCCAATTCTTTGGTTAACGATAACTGTTTCAACTTCTTTATACTTTTTAAGTGCGTCATCGACATTCTTCTTTAGGTGGACAACTCCGCCTCGCCGGTAACCTCCATCGCTTGTAATGATGGCTTTGGCTTTACAGTCTTCAAGCCGATCAACAATCGAATCTGCTGAGAAACCTCCAAAAATCACGGAGTGAACAGCTCCTATACGCGCGCAGGCAAGCATCGCAATGACAGCTTCCGGAGTCATCGGCATATAGATCATGACACGATCTTTTGGCTTGATTCCCTTTGCGAGAAGTACATTAGAAAAATTGCAAATCTCACGGTGAAGCTGACGATAAGTAAGGGTGCGATTTTCGCCCGGTTCACCCTCCCAGATAATGGCGGCTTTATTGGCACGGCCGTTCTCGACGTGCTGATCCACGCAGCTTTCGCAGACATTGAGTTTGCCTCCCACAAACCACTTAGCGTAAGGAGCTTTCCAGTCGAGAACCTTAGTCCATTTTTTTTGCCAGACGAGCTCTTTTGCTTCGCGCGCCCAGAAGACGCCGGGTTTGTCTATAGACTCCCGATACATACGCTTGTATTGCGCCATGGTCTTGACACGGGATTTTTTTGAAAACTCCTTGGATGGTTTGAAGACGCGGTCTTCGCTGAGGTGGCTTTCGATGTTCTTGCTCATTACGATCTTGAAGTAACAAATTCGTGGCCCAATCGACAATGACTGATTGAGCTCATTGTTAGGGGAATTTCGTCCGCGCGCGCTATTTTCTAGGTCCTTGCTTCCTTTCGGAAAGAGCCATGAGGGCGTCTCGCTCGGACTTTCCCAAAATGCGCCATTTTCCGGGCTTCAGGGTGTCGAGCGTAAGTTCACCGATTTTGAGCCTAACAAGGCGTTTCACCCGATGTCCGACAGCTTGAATCATGTAGCGAATTTGACGTTTCAGTCCGGTATTGAGAATCATTTCGAGTCGACGTGATGAGATTCGCTTTACTGATACGGCGCGCGCTTTACCGACCTCTGTAAAGACACCTTTCTCCAGCTGATTGAGGATGGAGTTTTCGAAGGCGTTTTCGGTTGTTACTTGGTAAACTTTCTCAATTTTGTGACTCGGGTGAGTGAGGGCTTGGGTGAGTTCGCCGTCATTGCTAAGAATCAAAAGGCCTTCGGAATCAAGATCAAGGCGACCAACGTGGGCGAGATGATGGAGACGCGGAGGAAGTAATTCGTAAATTGTCGCTCGATTATTTTCGTCGCTCCGAGTGCAGACCAGTCCGGCTGGTTTGTGTAAAACGATTGATTGAATCTCCAAAGGCTCGATCCTACGGCCGTTGACTTTAATGAAATCCTCGGGTTGGACTCGGTAGCCTGGGGACAAGCAGGTTTCGCCATTAATGACCACTTCACCGTGTTGGACCATCGTGTCGCATGCCCTGCGTGAGCCTATACCCGCTGAAGCGAGGTATTTATTTAGCCGGATTCCTTTGGGTTGGTTCATGGCAAGAAAAAAGGCGGAACCAAAAAATGGCCCCGCCAGAAATTAGATTGGTTTACCCGCGGTGGGCGGGATTTATCCTTCGGCCTTAGTCTTTGGAAGACCGATGGCGCTTTGTCCTTCTTTCCAATCGCCACGCTCTTTCATGAGCTTGACGCGCTCAAAGCGCTTCATGACTGAGCGTTTACCGGTTGCGCCGCCTTTGCGTTTTAGAGAGTTGTGCTTGGACATAAATTCGGGATTTGGGTTTCCGAGGCGGAAGCTAGGAGTCGGTCAACGCTTTGGCAAGGATGAACTTTGCCTTAATTGCTGGTTTTTAGGGAAATTGTCGTATGGCGCCCAAAAGTCAGCCTGCTTTAGTAAATTACCCTTTTGTCATGCTATCCGTGAAGGATCGCGGCTCGAAAGCTGTTCTTGCGGGGGCTGCTTAAATTTCGGGAAGGCTGGCAGCAGCGATGGCTTGCCCATGACGCTTCATCTTTTCATCAGGTGTGCTCAAAGAAATCTTTTTTCCTAGTTCGGGAAACTCGTCACGGAGCACTTCCTCGGCTTTTGAAATAATGAGTTCACCACCTTTTCCAGTCAGGACGCGTCCCAACAAAAGCATGTGCTTAATATCGTAAAATCTCGCGAATTGAGGAATTGCGTAGCCAAGATAAGTCCCGATGGTTCTGTAAATTGCAGCTGCTTTATCGTCGCCAGCCTCCATCGCTTCTTGAACAAGGATCAATTTTTCGGGCTTTCCAAGAGCTGGATCGATTTTAAGTCCGGATGGTTCAATGAGTCTGGAAACGGCTTGCTGGCTGAAATAATTAACGGCGCAACCGATGTCCCCGGACCATTCGTCTTGGGCGGCGTTTTCGCTCAAATCGATGGGCACGAAGGCGAGTTCGGAAATCCAAGGAGTGATTCGAGAATTGGTATCAGCGTATCCGGCAGCGGCGCTCGTTCCCATTGCAAGCCCTAGGACACATCCGTCATTCAGCGAGATTGCGCCAGCCAGGGCCGTAACGTCTCCGTCATTCACGACTCGGATTGGGACATTCCATTCTTCGGCAATTTCAAAGAAAATGTTCTCAACATGTTCACTGAAAAGCTCATCGGGTACACCTCGGAAGAGTGAAGCAGCGCGAACCTTGCTATCGACATAGACTCCGGCAGCTGATCCGCCAATAGCATCGACTTTTGGAAGATGCGCAGCAGCAAGCCGGATACTATCGATAATCCCTTCTCGATGGTATGCGGGGTCACTTTCAAAGTAAGGATCCCAGGTGACCTCTTCAGAAAAGACGACTTCGCCATCGATAACGGCCGCACATTTGCGATCGGATCCACCGAGATCGAAGCCAATCCGATTTCCTTTCAGTCCGATCTGGCTCTCAGACTTCTCAGTGACCCGTGGGATGGGGAATGTTTCGGTTGATTCCGATGAAAAAGTCAAAGTGTCGCCAAAAAAACGATTTGAGTAATCAACGTCGAAGTCACGCTTCCCCCCTTTACAATACTGATCCGAGAGAGCTTGAGCTAGGGAAGGGGCGTCTTCGAGAACGATTCGTGTCCCGCCGCAGCTCCAGAGGAGGAATTTCACAACACGTTCAATGAGTCGGAAGTTGAGGGTGGCGGATTCGTCGTCCGTCAAGATGCGCTCGGTGTGGATCGTCCCCGTTCCATCAGGGCGAAGTATCGCAATCCTGATCTCGCGACTATTCTCGTCGGAACATTTCGCTCTAAATGCCTGGTTCCAAAGTGAGGCCGGCATAAACTTAGGATCAAGCTCAGGAATATGTTTTAGGGCGGGAACCGTAAGATTAAACATAAGAATTAAGGGATGGCGTCTAGGTGACAGACAATTTTTGAGGGCTTTACCAAAGTTATCAATAAGGATTTTGGAGAATTTGTTGTTTTTGGTTTGGATTCAGCGAAAACGACTCATTTTACATTTGAGTGGGAGAGAACGGTTAGAAGGGGCGTAGAAGCTAAAATGAGGATTTTCGTTATTTTGACCCTTATTTTACCAACCTTACTCGCTGAGGAACTCCGATTGGTGGCCTACAATATCCATCATGGCGAAGGAATGGATGGGAAGTTGGACTTGGCGCGAATCGCAAAGGTGATTGCAGCGGAGAAGCCGGATCTCGTGGCGCTTCAGGAAGTCGATAAGGGATGTAAGCGTAGTGGCGGAGTCGATCAAGCCGTAGAGCTAGCCAAATTACTTAAAATGGAGCAACGGTTTGGTAAATTTATGGATTACCAAGGTGGGGAATATGGCATGGCAGTCCTTTCGCGATTGCCCATTGCGGAGACGATTATTCACAAGCTACCCAAAGGTGCTGAGCCGCGGATTGCCCTCGAGGTTGTGGTGAAGTCACCGACGTGGCCTGGGAAATTTTCGTTTATAAGTATTCACAATGATTGGATTAAAGAACCCCTTCGTGTGAAGCAAATTAAGGTTCTACAGGCAGGCCTTAAGAATTGTAAGCATCCGGTGATTCTTGCCGGAGATTTTAATGCCGAACCCAAAAGCGATTCACTCATGGCGCTAGAAGAAAATGGATGGAAGATGCTCCGTGAAGGTCGTAAGAACACTTGGTCAGCTTCGAAACCGAAAGTTGAGATTGATTTCTTTTTTGCCAAAGGTCTCCCGGTTTCTCAATTTCAGGACACCGTGATCGCGGAGAAGGTCGCTTCGGACCACCGTCCAATCGCGGTCGTGATTACCGCAAATGCAGAGAGAAATGCTAAGCCAGAATCGGCCTTACCACTTGACCATGGACATCAGTAAGTCGGTAGTGACGCCCTTGAAATTTATAGGTGAGAGCGGTGTGATCGATGCCTAGGAGATGCAGGATCGTAGCTTGTAGGTCATGGACATGAACCGCATTCTCATCGTATTTGTGTTTGTCCGGCGAGATGGGCGTTCCTGATTTATCGACAATGTTGTAGCCGTAATCGTCGGTTTTACCAAAGGAGAACCCGGGCTTGATGCCGCCGCCGGCCATCCACAGGGAGAAGCAGCGCGGGTGGTGGTCGCGACCAAATCCGCTTGTGCTGAGTTTCCCCTGAGAGTAGTTAGTTCTTCCGAATTCTCCGCCCCAAACAACGAGGGTGTCATCGAGCATCCCACGTTGTTTGAGATCCTTAATGAGAGCGGCCGAAGCTTGATCTGTTTCCTTACACTGACGACTGATCCCGCCTTTCAGCCCGCCATGTTGATCCCAGCCTTGGTGATAGAGTTGGATAAATTTAACCCCGCGCTCGGCGAGTCGTCGGGCCATAAGACAATTCGCGGCAAATGAACCGGGGTTTTTAGCTTCCTTACCGTAAAGGTCGTAAATCGACT
>JAKMGP010000340.1 GCA_022424905.1 Akkermansiaceae bacterium
GCTCCACCCAGACGCCTTCTTAGCCTCGGTAACCACCTAGGCTTTCACCCACCCTCATTTTTTCCCAAGCAAACTGGCACCAACTACCAAACCAGTCCAACTCTCAAAAATATCGACCAACACCGAAAAAACTTCACCGTCCTCTCCCACCTTGATCACGACGTCGGAGGCGGACACAACGGAGTCGAAGCCTTTCTCTCCGGAATCCGAAAAGAGGAATCATCGGGATTCCCCGAAAGAAACATTTCCCTCGACCAAATAGCCGCTGAACACAGCGGTAGCGCCACCCGCTTCCCTTCCATCAACGCTGGCCTAGGCGAAGGAACCGATATGTGCTGGACTCGTACCGGCGTTTGCATTCCCCCCATCAACAATCCTGCCCGGCTGTTCGAAGCCCTTTTTGTACAAGACGACGGCTTTAGTCGAAAGCAACAACGACAACGACTCGGTGAACAATCCAGTATTCTCGACGCTCTAAACGAGTCAGCGAAATCTCTTCACCGCGATCTCAATCACACCGACCGCGATAAGCTTGACCAATATCTAACCTCCATACGCGATGTCGAACAACGCCTCCAGATGTCCGAAATCTGGCTTGATAAACCAAAGCCCAATCCCGGAATCGACCCCATCACCGACGAAGAGCGCCAGCATATCGAAGAACTTCCCCTCTTCTTCGACCTCATCACTCTTGCACTGCAAACCGATTCCACCCGCATCGCCACCTTCGAAATCCCAATGGGCTTCACCGTCTCCGATCTCGACAAGGTTGACCTCGGGTATCACGGACTCTCTCACCACAGTAAAGGCGAAGGAAAACTCGCTCAACTCAAAGTCGTCGAAGACTATATCTTCACCCAAGTTAATCGTCTCCTCAATGGCCTCCAGGAAGCTCAACTCCTCGACCACACCCTCTTTATCATGGGCAGCGGCATGAGCGACGCCTCCACTCACAGCAACAAAGACCTTCCTGTCCTCCTAGCTGGCGGCGGGATTAAACATAAAGGCCACCTCGACTCACCCCACGACCACCACCGTGTCCCCCTTTGCAATCTCTGGCTCTCCGCCCTCCAATGGTTCGGCCTAGAACGCGAACGCTTTGGAAAAAGCACCGGCACCTTCTCTAAGCTAAAGTTTTCCTAATGTTTCGTCTAGCCGCTATCGCCTTTCTAAGCTTCAGCTTAACAAGTCAGGCCGTCCTCCCTAAGGCCTTCCTAGCCGAGCACTGCCATCAGTGTCATGGACCCAACAAACAAAAAGCTGATCGCCGCTTCGACACGCTCTCCACTAGCATCGAAAACTTTGAACAACAGGAACTCTGGCAGGACATCGTCGACCAACTTAACCTTGGCGAAATGCCTCCCAAGGACAAACCTCAACCAACCCAAACCGAACGACTTAATGCCATCAAAGCCCTCACAAATGGCATCACCACCTCCCGCGAAAAATTCAAAGGTGTCAGTCAACACACCACCCTCCGACGCCTCAATAAAGTCGAATACCGACGAACGATCGGCGATCTCCTTGGCCTAGACGTCAAAGCCTGGGATCCCTCAGAAGATTTTCCGTCCGAAGTCACCCATCAAGGATTTGATAACAATGGCGCTCAACTCGTCACATCCGGGCTCCTTTTAGAAAAATATCTTTCCGCTGCCGAAGCTGCAATCCAACGCTCCACCCACTTCGAGGAAAAACCAGAATCAAAGCACTACAGCCAAAAATCCCCCTTCTACTTCCAAGGCAAAGAGTCTAAAAATCTCCCAAAACTCTTCTTAACTGGACGCTTCCGATTCGTCCCCGAAACCCCCTATACCGACCTCTACGGTCGGCACTACCGCGGCGGCCATCTCGGCTTCCTCCCCCTCTATGAGCAAGGCGGCGTGCCCCAAAGTGGCCAATACACCATCCGTGTCCGCGCCGCTGCCATCGATCGGACCCATACCTACCCCAACGGCATCATCACCTCCCGCAACGGAGATCCCCTTGTCCTCGAACTCGCCTCCGTCGACCGCCGCGGTAGCGTGACCTCAGCCGGCAACGTCCGTAAAATGGTCTCCCTCTCCACCCACGAACTCACCGAAACTGAACCAACATGGATCGAGTGGACCGGCTACATCGAAAAAGGATACGAACCCGAAGTCCGCTTCCGCAATGGCACCATCTCCGCCAAAAACCTTGTCTTCAAACTCGGCCGGCTCGCCCAGGACCGCCCTGAAATTAAACCCTTTCTTCATCTCAAGCCGGGTAACGAACGCGGCCACGGCATGCTCCGCGCCTACCAAGGCCCCAAACTACGTGTCTGGGAAATCCAAGTTGAAGGTCCCCACCTCCCAAGCTGGCCGCCCGAAGGACATCAACTCCTCTACGACGACCTCACCCCCGCCGACCTCAAAAAAAAGACAATCCACGAACGCCTCATAGATTTTGCCCATCAAGCCTTTCGCCGACCTCCCACCAAGGGCGAAATAAAACCCATCCTCACCCTCGTCTCCGCCAAACTCGATTCTGGAACAAATCCTCTAAAAGCCCTCCAGCTTGGCTTCCAAACCATTCTTTGTGCCCCAGGTTTCCTTTATATGAAAGAAGACGAGGGCAACCTCAATCCCAACGCCCTCGCTTCCCGGCTCTCCTATTTTCTCTGGTCCTCTATGCCCGACGATGAACTCATCCAGATCGCCCAAAGCAAAAGCCTCAACGAGCCCGAAATCCTGCACGCCCAAGTTGAACGCATGCTCGATCACCCAAAAGCACAACGCTTCGTTCGCAACTTTATCCGCGTCTGGCTCGAACTTGACAACATCGGAAGAATGCCACCTTCTCCCGACTTCAGAAACTACTACCGCGACGATCTCGGAACCGCCATGCAAATCGAAACCGAGCACTTCTTCTCCCACCTGCTCCACCAAAACCTCCCCCTCAAAGAATTCCTCACTGCCGACTTTAGCTTTCTCAACCGCGAGCTCGCAAAACACTACGGCATCTCCGGAATCGAGGGTAGCCATTTTCGAAAAGTCACTCTCCCCAATTCCACCCGCGGCGGCATCCTCGGCCACGGTTCTTTCCTCACCGCCTCCGCCAATGGTGTCGACACCTCACCTGTAATCCGTGGAATCTACGTCATGAACAAGCTTCTCGATTACACACCTCCTCCTCCACCTGACGACGTCCCCGAAATTGAACCCGATGTCCGCGGCACTATCACTCTCCGTCAACAACTTATAAAACATCGCGCCGACCCCAGTTGTGCCCAGTGCCACGACAAAATCGACCCCGCCGGTTTCGCCCTTGAAAACTATGACGCCATCGGCAGTTGGCGCGACTATTACCCCGACAAACTCCCCGTCGATGCTTCCGGAAAACTCGACAACGGCGAAACCTTTGATAACGCCTCCAACTTTCGCCAACTCCTCGCTACTCGAGAAAAATCCTTCACCCGCTGCCTCACTAAAAAACTCCTCACCTACGCCCTTGGCCGAGAACTCAACAGCAACGACCGCCCTACCATTGACCACATCTGCGAGGAAATGGCTCAGCCCAAAAAAGGACTCCGAGATCTCATCCAGTCTATCATTAACAGCGAAACCTTCCTCAAAAACTAATTTTTATGATCCGCCCTTTCTACAAAATCACCCTCGCCCTTCTAGGCTTTAGCATTGCGAACTTAGGATTTTCCACCCTGCGCAAGAAACTTTTCGATCACCTCAAAAAAACTAAAAACCAACGCGTCACATGCGGCCCCGTCATCTAGGATCATTCCCCCTACTACGGCGTTATATACACCAAAAGATGGGGCATTGATCCAACCCCAACATCAAACATTCAAAGTAAGTGAATCGCATTCTCTTTTTTACCGTCCTCCTTCCCAGTTTCGCTTTAGGAAAACAACCTAATGTCATCGTCTTCTTCGCCGACGACCTCGGCTACGGTGAATTAAGCTGTCAGGGAAATCCGCAAATTCCGACACCTCACATCGACTCAATCGCGAAAAATGGGGTTCGTTTTACTTCGGGCTATGTGGCTGGTCCGAACTGCAGCCCCTCCCGGGCTGGTCTACTCACCGGACGCACGCCAACTCTCTTCGGTTACGAATTCAATCCCACCGGGCCTCTCAATGAAGAGCCTAACTTTGGTTTGCCGCCAAAGGAAATCACGATCGCCGAGGCGCTACACGACGGAGGCTACACCACCGGCCTAATCGGAAAATGGCATCAGGGCGGAACTGCGCAGTATCATCCCCATCGTCACGGCTTTGATGAATTTTTTGGCTTCACTCATGAAGGTCACTACTTTGTCCCCCCTCCCTACAAAGGCGTTACCACTTTGCTGCGCCGTAAAACGCTTCCGGGTGGAGTGGATGGACGCTGGATCGGAAAAAAGAATCTGCACTATCATACCTGGCGGAGCGACGAACCAGACTATGATGCAAATAATCCAATCGTCCGAGGTGGGCAGCCAGTCATTGAAACCGAGTACCTGACCGACGCACTCACTCGCGAAGCCGCCGACTTCATCGATCGCCACGACGACAAACCATTCTTTCTCTACCTCGCCTACAACGCTGTTCACAGCCCGCTTCAAGGCGCTGATGCATACATGGAAAAGTTCGACCACATAAAAGACATCCACCGCCGTATCTTTGCAGCGATGCTGGCAAACATGGACGACAGCGTTGGCCGTGTGATGGAGCAGCTACGGAAATCCGGGCTCGAAGAAAACACCATCGTCTTTTTCCTGAGCGACAATGGCGGCCCGACAAAAGAACTCACATCCTCAAATCTTCCTCTACGCGGTTCGAAAGGTCAGATGTATGAAGGGGCAATTCGAGTGCCTTTCATGATGCAATGGAAAGGCGAAATTCCTGCCGGCCAAGTCTACGAAAAGCCAGTCAGCTCTTTCGATATTTTCGCGACCGTAGCCGCCAACAGCACCGGAGTCACCGCACCAAAACAAGTCGAAGGCGTCGATCTGATTCCCTTTGTTACCGGCAAAAATGACGGCGTTCCTCATTTGACTCTCTTCTGGCGTCAGGGAGGAAAGACCGCCTTACGTCACGGCGATTGGAAGCTGGTTCGCCTTGGCAGACGGCTGGGAGCAGGCAACGATAAATGGGAACTCTACGATCTTTCGAAGGACCTCTCCGAAACAAATGACCTTGCTGTAACTGAGCCTAAGCGTTTAGCAGAGTTGGTTAAGATTTGGGAAAAACGAAACGCCAAGATGAGTAAGCCCTTGTTTTGAAAACCGCCCTAAAAAACCCAACAGCCAATCACCATGACCAGCGTCCGCCTTCTCCTCTGCCTTTTTGCATTTACCATTTCAAGTTCAAAGCTTCCTGCCGACTTGTCCGCAGAAACCTCAGCGAAGGAGAAACGAAGGCCCAACATCATCTTCTTCCTCGTCGATGATCTTGGTCAGCGCGATGTGAGTTGTTACGGGAGCCAGTTCCATGAAACTCCGGCGATCGACCAATTGGCAAAAGAAGGCATGCGATTCACCGATGCCTATGCCACTTGTCATGTTTGCTCGCCTAGCCGGGCCAGTATTTTAACAGGCAAATATCCAGCCCGGACCAATTTAACGGAGTGGCTTGGAGGACGTCCCGAGCGCGACTACGAGCCGCTGCATCACGGGGAAAAGCTGACCGCTTTGCCAGCCGAGGAAGTCACCCTAGCCGAGACCCTCAAGCGGCATGGTTACGCCACCGCGAACTACGGTAAAGCACATGTGAGCATGAATCCTAAGACCTATGGTTTCGATGAGGAAATTACAGGATGGGTGCGTTCCTATCACTATCCTTTTGGGAGTGTTTACAATAAAAAACTGCCAGCAAAAGAAGGTGATTATTACACCGATAAGCTAACCGATGCAGCCTTGGATTTCATTGAGCGAAATCAGGACCAGCCCTTCTTTGTCCATCTAGAACACTTCGCGGTGCACGACCCTATTCAGGGGCGCCCTGACCTAGTGGAAAAATACCGTAAGAAGCTTGCGGCGATGCCAGAACAAAAAGGGCCAGATTTCATTCTCGAAACCAATCCGGACGGACCGCCGCTCAAGGAAGAAGAACTCAAGGCGTTGGCAAAAAACGACGAGTTAAAGGCGCACCAAGACGCTCGTGTCTGGTGGGTGAAGCAGAAGCAAGACAATGTGGAGTTTGCCGGCATGCTTGAAGCAACAGACGAAAGCCTAGCGCGTATTCGTGCAAAGCTTAAGAAACTTGGACTGGAAAAGAACACCATCATTGTCTTCACAGGCGACAATGGGGGCATGTCAGCCTCGAATCAGTATCGCGGTATCAAGGGATCTCGTGATGCACTCGATTCCCGTTTTGCTTCTTCCAATCTTCCGCTGCGTGGGGCTAAAGGATGGAACTACGAGGGTGGCATTCGCGTTCCCTTAATTGTCCATTGGCCTGGCAAAACCAAAGCCAATACCACTTCGCAAGCCGTTGTGACCGGAACGGACTTCTATCCCACCCTGCTCGAAATGTTGGGCCTTCCCGCATTACCGGAACAACATCAAGATGGCCGCAGCTTTGTCCCCGCCTTAAAAGCGAAACCCTACGAACGCGGACCGATCTACTGGCACTTCCCGCACTACAGCAATCATGGATACCAAAGTCCAAATGGCGCCATTCGTTCCGGGCGATACAAATTGATTGAATACTACGAAAACGGAACCGTTCAGCTCTTTGATCTGGAGAATGATATCGGCGAACGAAAAGACCTCGCAAAATCAAAACCAGAGATCGCTCAAAAGCTGAAGAAGATGTTCCATGACTGGCGAAAGGAAGTCGACGCCAAGATGCCCTATCCAAAAACGGCAACTTCCAAACCGGCACGTGGAGCGCGAATTTTGAAACCTAATAAGAAACGCTAATCAAAGTCGCTCACATCAAAGAAAACCCCGAACAAATGACCAAAATCGATCGACTAGCTCGTAACGGCAATACCGGGTGTTTGAGAATGCGCGTGCTGCGGAAAGTCGAAGGTTAACACGAGCGGGCCAGTGCCTGTGTTTTCAATTTCGACGCCGCCGCGATCAAGTGCCGCTTGCGTCAGGAATCCAATTTCAGGATAGAGTTCGCCAAGCTTCATATCCTGATGATAGCGCACTTCGAGTTTCCCAACCCGGCCGCGGCCACCATTCGTGTGGAATAGCGCAGGGCTCTCCGGGCAGAAGTTCATCCTACCGCCGGGTGCAATGGTGAGACGAAGCATAGAGCACTTCTGGTCGCCAAGAACATCACCGTAAACAATCCACTTTGCGTCCACTCCGTCGCCGGCGAATTCTTCGGCGGTGATGGCCGGACGCGAATTCTTCTTCACGAAGTCGGGATCCTGGTTTGCTTCGAAGTCGAAGGTATCAACCAGACACTCCCAGTCTTCGTGCCGGTCCTTCGGATAGTCTTCTTCCCGGCAGGCGTAAAATGCATCTGCTGCGCCGATGCGGCCGTCAAGTGTCCGGTCCTCGGCGAGGAAATGCTCATCCATTGTCACGTGCAACTCGTGCGTGCAAAGGTCCGTCGGTGAGTGAAGCACACCGTTCGGCATCACGAAGCCGTCATCAAGAGGCATCATGGTATGCGGTGACAGATGCCGAACCCCATTATATTCGCCCTCTCCCCAGCGCTTCATACATTCCAAAAAATCATCCTTCGTGACAAAGGGATAGAGACCCATGGCGGTGGTGTGGTAATGCGACGGGGCAACCCCTGGGTTGTCGAAGGAATTGATATCGTAGACCTCCCATTTTGACCAGTGTAGGTGATGCGGGATTGGATTCAGATTATCGAACTTCTTGGACACAATCGGCCAAGTGATCTCGCCGAACAGGGATTCTGAAACGGCCATGATCTTCTCGCCCATGATCGCTTTTGGATTATCCGCAATCAAATCCTGCAGCGAGATGACTTGCCCGTTCGGCGTGAGGACGTGTGCTTCTCCTTCACGAAATGGTGCCTTTCCCGTGCGGGTATCGATGACTCCCGTAACAATGGGAACGGTGCAGCACATCCAAATTTCATCGAGACCGGTTCCAGCCATGTAATCCGGATAGTAGGATTTCTCATCCAGGCGAATCCGTTTTCCCGGCGTGCAAAATGTCCGGCCGGCGTATCGGTGCAGAAGTTGCAGCACCCCGTCGTTCTCGTTCAGGCAATCATCGAGAATCGAATTCAGTCCGACGCCTGCTCCATCAATCACATCCTGTTGAGGGTATTCGTGTAGTTTATCCGGGAGAATTGACGTCGAGGCAGACATGGGTGAGTGGTCTTGAGTAAATGGGAGAAATTACGAGATTTTCAGTATGCTGGAACACAACGAGACGGGCCAAGGACTCGCAAGCTCAAGCTGGGAGCGAATGCTGAAGATTGGGAAAGAGAGTGGCAAGAGTGAATGGCAAGACTCTCTCAGCTTGACTACTTCCCATCCCATCTTGCATTCCCCCAACATACCACCACAGACTAATTTCCTGCTAGACTGACTGAACAGGGACAAACTAAGACGTCGATGTTCGGCGGCTGAAAAAGATCTGAACTTTTTTGTCCAATAATCCGTACTTCCGTGGACCTGTTGTGAAGCTTATCCTTTACACCCATGCCCGTCGCGGATTCAGAAGACAATCACGAACACTTCACCCGCTTGCTCCTCGAAAGCGAGCCGGCGATGTTGCGCTCGATTCAAGTCGCCGTTCCGCATCGAGCCGATGCCCGGGAAATCATGCAGGAAACGGCCGTCGCTCTTTGGAGACAATTCGACACCTTCGACTCATCCCGCCCCTTTATCAACTGGGCCATGGGCTTTGCCCGAATCGAAACGCGACGCTTTTTAGCACGGGAATCCCGCCGGGCCCAGCTCTCTGAAAAAGCGATCGAGGCACTCGAACTCGAAATGGAGCACTCGACGGAATTCAATCATGCCATCGAGTCGCACCTCGTCACCTGCCTGGGCAAGCTCAACGAAAAATCCCATCGTCTGATCAAAGGCTATTACCATGAAGGGCGCAGTCCCGAATCTCTCTCAAAACGCGAAGGCCGGACGGTCGAAGCAATCTACAAAACGATCCAACGTTCACGTGGCGAGCTACAAACCTGCATCGAACGACAAATTAGAAAGGCCCAGACATGAGCGACTTCTCCGATTGGCAAACCCTCATTCAAAAGCACCTCGATGGTCAATCCACCGACGAAGAAGCCGGTGCACTCTCGAAAGAAATCGAAACCAATGCCAAAGTGCGATCCGACTACCTCAAAGCGGCCCGCATTCATGGAGCTCTTGGTGATGAAGTCATCTCTTTTGATCTGGAATCCACCCCACCCCGCTCTTCCGGGACTCCTTCCATTAGCTGGGCCAAGCCTCTCGCCGCCGCCGTGATTGCTGGAGCTTTCGTGGGTCTCCTTGGAGTTGGAGTCGTTTGGGCGATCAACTCCCCCAAATCAGAGGAAAGAATGGTCTCCGTTTCGAATGGTAATTTCGAAGATTCGCTTGGTCCGGTGCCACTCGGGTTTCCGTCAGGCTTCGGCAATTGGAGTGGTGACCCGGCCGAGGTCATTGAAGAAGATGGAAATCGAATCCTACGCTTTCTAGAAACCGCCAATGTCACCGGCAAGCCCAACGGCGGAGCATCGGCCTGCAATGTTTTTCAGCTCATCGATCTCTCCTCTCTGCAGCAAGACTGGAATACGGAGAACGCAGACAGCCAGTTCACGCTGGAACTGTCGGCCCGCTTTCATCGAGAGTCCGCTCCGACCGATGCCGAACTGCCGAAAATTTCCGGGAGTTGCACCATTCATCTCTATCAGGCCGCGCCGGATTCCATTGGCAAGGC
>JAKMGP010000060.1 GCA_022424905.1 Akkermansiaceae bacterium
GAATCCGGAGAGGACATTTTACCAGGAAACCCTGCCAACACCGGCGGGGCAGGTAATAACCGTGATGTCGATGATGATTACTACTTTGCAGGAAGTTATAACACAGTCGTTGATGGAGGTGATTATACCCCCGTTGGTGAAGTGGCAGCCAATGAGAGCTACTACGACCGAGCGCTCACCAATGGCGATCCCAATATGCGTTGGCACTTCAATGTTCCAAAATCAGTTGGCCCAAACGACGCCTTCACCTTTACGGTCGATTTTCATAATCTAAACGAATCTGATCCAGCAGTTGAGTCAAGCTACGATCTCACCTTCTTCGTGGATGGTAAACAAATTGGCGAAATGCAACCCCACTCCGAAACAGATTTAAGTGCCGCTCAGAGCTGGGATTTTACCCTCGATGATTTAGGGGGCACGGCAGAGCTTGGTGCAGGTTTTGACCATTATGTAGAGGTTCGAAGCACCCCAACGGGCAGCTCTCGTTGGGCAAGTCTAGATTACGCTAGAGTCGACGTAGTCCCTGGAGCAAACCAAGACCTCATCATTACGGAACTATCGGTCGATCCAGACAACAACAATGTAACCTTCAGCTTCCAAGCGAAGGTCGGACTCATCTATGCCGTTGACCGTAGCACCACGTTGCGCTCTTCTGGAGAACCTGGGGGATGGCTAGAAATCAATGATTCTCTGGTCGCCCAATCCGAGATCCAATCATTCACCGATCCCGGCGCGGCAGCAGACAACGCCAAATTCTTCTATCGGGTCCGTGTTGCTGAGGAGTAGCCTCGTCTTCAAACGCTGGGTTTACTAAAACCTAGTAAAATGGTTCTTTCAAAAGCCGGATCGTAAAACGCGATCCGGCTTTTTCTCTTCTCATTGGAAGTCTCTCAATACCGGCATTGTTACCAACCCTGTAATTCCCCCACTCTTCCAAGGATACTGATCCCGTATTTCCCCTTCTTGCTTCCACCCTTGGCGAGGTGCTCTTTCACCAGCGGAAAGACCGGCTCTCCCATCCAATCGAGGATGTTGTGGAGCATCATCTCGTTTTTAGTGGTATTGAAAAGAAGGTCCTCCAAGCAAGCTAAGGCATCATCGGAATCACCAAGCTTAACCAGGCTCCAAGCCGCCATCATACGCACTTCGTGACAGTCGTCTTTGAGAGCACGTTTAAGAGTTGCACTTGCTGAGGCCGCATCTTTCTCGAGCAAATGAAGGCCTACAATCGCCCACCACCGTATTCCTTCATCCTGATGGCTCATTGCCTTCACAAAATCATCGAAATTCTTCGCATCACGAGCCAAGGCCTTATCGGATGCGTCGAGATACGCCTCTAAAGGATAGAGTTTCTTGTTTCGCACCATCTCATAGATCGTGATGCCATTTGCTGCAGCGCGACGCATCCTCATTCCCTCGGGGAGAAGTCCGGAATCATATAGCTCGAGCTGTTTCTTACGCAGCGCCGCTTTCAGTTCGGCGATTTTGGCCTGATGTTTAGAATCATTGATGAGGTTTTTAACGTTATCGAAATCGCTCTCATTGTCATAAAACTCCTCGGATACGCGGGGACGGAAAAAACGTCCAGTCACTTCATCGGTCTTACCTGCACGGTGATGCTGCTCCCAGGCTGGAGTCGCGGGAGCTTTCCAAAGATATGCCAGATGCTGACCGGCAGGCGCATAGGGCATATAATTTTTGTGATACGCAAATCGCTTGTCACGCATCAAGCGAACGTGATCAAGACGCTCGTCGGCACGCTCGCGGAATCCCAAGTGATGCTTCGGCTCAGCCTCCTCCCCTTTCCCAAAAAAGACTCGGCCCTGAAAGCTTGAGGGGATTTCCGCACCAGCGAGGCTCAACCAGGTCTTAGGCATGTCCACGAAGCTCACAAGGCGCTCCACCGTCGATCCAGGTTTATCGGCAGGATACAGATCTTTGTATTTCTCGGGAATGCGAACAATCAGCGGACAATGAACCCCGCTCGAATAGAGAAAACGTTTACTTCGCGCCATAACCCCACCGTGGTCAGAATTATAAATAATGATCGTGTCCTCATAGAGCCCATCCTTTTTTAAGGCCGCGATGCACCTAGCAACGTCGGCATCCATTCGCTCCACGGCATCAGCATATTTGGCGTAGTTTTTACGAATCACCGGAAGATCAGGATGATAAGAAAAGAGGGACATCTTCTCTGGGTCATTCTTCAACTGATTCGCAGCACCATGCGCCTTACTCTCGTGACTGGTGGTGGTATTGTAGACACAGAAAAACGGCTGCCCCTTTTTTCGGGCTTGCCAACCATAAGCGACGCGCTTTTTCCTGCCTCCCTGTTTCCCCAAGTCCCAAGCCGCATAGTCATCCCGGCCCCCAATATTGTAGTCGGTCTTCCCGGGATTCGAGGTGTGATATCCAGCCTTTTTCAAAAGATCTGGGTAGTATGGGATTTTATTATGTGGAATCTCATTCCGGCTCCGCATCGGCTGAGTCCCATTAGAGATTCCATACATTCCCGTAATCCAACAAGAACGTGTCGGGGCGCAAACCGCCGCGTTATCAAAGCAATAAAGGTAGCGAAAACCCTCCTGGGCCAATTGATCAATCGCCGGAGTCTTAGTGTTTTTTCCGCCGTAACAGCTGATCCAAGAAACCCCATTATCCTCGCTGGTAATCCAGAGGATGTTGGGCTTCTGCGCTGCCTTGGCCACGCCCAAAATAGAGCCCAAAAAAAGGAGGCCGACCGTAATTGTCTTTCGCAAATTCATCGGGGCTTTATACGCATCGCCATTCGCAAATCAATCAAGGCGATTGATCATCTCTTTTATTCTTCCAGAAATCGTAAGCTCGAGAAGATTAACGGAATCAGAAAACAGCCTAAATCCGACAAGACTCCTTCGGACCTTTGATACTTAGAAGCGGGAGGCTTGTCTAAATTTCGCCCTTCCTTCATCGTGATGACCCAATCCAGTGAGAAGCTTTACACATGATGAGCAAAACCAACCATGAACCGAAACTAGTCAGCTCTCACCAAATTACCCCTTCCCCTGTGGAATGGCGTTTGGCTCACGGTTGGATTCTTTTTATGAGCCTGTTTGGCTCGATGCTTCAAGCCAGGGAGAAACCGAACGTGCTTCTCATCTTGGTCGATGACCTAAAACCAATCATGGGGTGTCATGGCGATCCACTGGCGAAAACACCTCACATGGACAAGCTATCAGCCCGCGGGATGCGCTTTGATCTTGCGTATTGTAATCAGGCTGTTTGCGCACCATCACGATTCACATTGATGCTTGGCTCTCATTCCACTTCTACCGGGCTCTACGGTCTAGGCAGCCACCTGAGGAAAACATGGCCGACCGCCATTACCATACCACAGCATTTTGCAAAGCATGGCTATCGGACCGAGTCTCTTGGGAAAGTCTATCACATCGGCCATGGGAACAAGGGTGATCCAGAATCGTTCTCAGTCCCCCACTTGAAGGAAAAGGTCATCGAATACGTCGATCCCGCATCAAAGCCGGAAGACGGATTGACTCGCGAGGAGGCCATGTTTCAAAACCAACCGTCTCCCCCGGGAGGAATGAACAAGCTTCCCCGGGGAGCCGCTTTTGAGTCCCCCGATGTCGAGGACGACGCCTACGCCGACGGTCGAGTCGCGGCGGAAACCGTCAAGCGTCTTCAGGCAGCGAAGCAAAGGGAGGAGCCGTTCTTTATCGTCGCAGGTTTTGCGCGGCCCCATTTACCATTCTCAGCACCCAAAAAATATTGGGACCTGTATGATCCTCAAAAGTTCAAACTGGCAGAGAACTCTGATCTCCCGGAAGGCTCACCCAAGGTGGCTCAAAAGCGCGGCGGAGAAATCCGGAACTACTTCCCGGTTCCCGACAAAACCGATCCCGCGCAAATCACCAAGGAACTGGCCCGCAAACTCATCCACGGTTACTATGCTAGCACCAGCTACGTCGACGCCCAGATTGGGAGGGTGACCGACGCACTTGAGCGTCTCAATTTAGCTGATGACACCATCGTGGTCCTCTGGGGCGATCACGGCTTTCATCTCGGCGACCTCGGGATCTGGACCAAACATACCAACTACGAGCAGGCCAATCGTATCCCAATCTTGATCTCCGCCCCTGGCGTGACCCAACCAAATTCCTCAACCCGCCAATTGGCGGAGAGCGTAGACATTTTCCCGACTCTGGCCGAGCTGGCCGGTCTTCCCACACCAGCAGGGCCACAGCCGATTGATGGCGTGAGCCTCGTGCCTGTGCTGAAGGATCCTGCTGCACGAGTTCGCGACCACGCATTCCATGCTTATCCCAAAAGAAAAATGGGCCGCGCCATCCGCACCGAAAGATTCCGTCTCGTAGAATGGAAACAACCCGGTGCCCCGCGAAAGTCAGCAGAAATCGAACTTTACGACTACCGAGAAGATCCTCTGGAAACAAAAAATCTCGTCAAAGATAAACCGGCTGAAGTGAAACGCTTACGGGCGATTCTAGACCGTTATCCCGAGGCGGTCGGCCGTAATGGCAAACCAGTGGAAAAAACAAAATCTGATAAGGACAATTAGCTAAGGCATGCGGCTTGCACAAAATAATAGCCCCCTCTCTTCCCCAGCGAGATGATTCCAAAACCGATTTATTACTCCCTTTAGAGGAATCCATATTGTCCGGACCAGTCAACGATTCCTTTCGATAGATCTTCCTTCCTACTCGTCGTATTGTCCTGTCTGATGCCCAAGGTTTCCCTCATTTTATTTCTCGCACTTATCCCCATCAGTTCAACCTGCGCTAGCAATCACTTGCGGGTCCTTTCCTATAATGTGTGGTATGGTTTCACCAAAGTCCCAGAACGTAAGAAGAACTTCTTAAAATGGATGGAAACTCAAAACCCAGATATTGTCTCGCTACAGGAACTGAACGGATACACCGCAGATAAGTTGAAGGCCGACGCAGTAGCTTGGAGACATCCTCATTCGGCGATCCTCAAAGAAAGTGGGTTCCCTACCGGAATTACCTCGCGCTTCCCGATCGAGGAAGTCCGCCGTTTCCGCGAGGGCTTCCATCACGGTTTGCTACGCGTACGCATCAAGGGAGCCTACTACTACGTGATCCACCTCCACCCAAGCAACTGGGAGATACGCGGGCGCGAAGCCAACCTTATTTTGGCAGATATCGCGAAACTTCCAAAGGACGCACAAGTTGCCTTGGTTGGTGATTTTAACACCTTCTCTACCAACGATGAAAGACACTATATGCAGACTAGCCTCGAACCCTTCTTCGCGGCTCGCGACACCAAACATAAAGAAAAAAATCTGCGAGATGGCAAGTTGGACTACTCCGTGATTAGGAAATTTACCGCTGCTGGGCTGATCGATCTGGAGCACTCGAAGCGCGGGGCCGGTTACCGCTTTACCGGAAGCTTCCCGACAAAAATTCAAAAACCGGGCGACCACGGGGAAGCGCGACGCCTCGACTATGTATTTGCCAGCCCTTCTCTCGCCAAGCGAGTGACCCGCGCGGAGATCATTGCTGACGATACCACCTGGATCTTATCAGACCACCTCCCGATGGTCGTCGATTTCACCCCTCAGCAAAGACCAAAGGACGAAAAATGAGAGGGGCCTAAAAACAAACCAAGATTCTCATTGCCTGCCCGCAATTCAACCATGAGGGTATAGTCACATGTCAGACATAAAAATTGATGCAGACGCCGCACGGGAGGCCTTAAAAAAGTTGAGTCCCAGACTTGGTCTAATCATTCCCGGAATCGTCGTGCTTGCAGGAGCCTTTACCAGCTACTTCACAGTCCCAACCGATTCGGAAGCAGTGGTCTTGCGCTTCGGGAAATACAATCGAACAGCAGCGCCTGGTTTGAACTTTAAATTACCCTTCTGGTTTGAAACCAAAGAGATCATTCCTGTTGAGCGGCGCCTAAAAATGGAGTTTGGATATGGAACCGAAGGGTCTACGAACCCCTTCCAGTCCCGCCCTAAAGAATACTACGAGGAACAATCAATGATCACAGGTGACAAAAATGCTGCTGCGGTAGAATGGGTGATCCAATACCGTATCAGTGACCCAGAAGCCTATCTTTTCAAAGTTCGTGATCCCGAAGAAACCATGCGGGATGCCTCGGAATCAGTGATGAGGGAAGTGGTTGGTGATCGCACCGTCGACGAGGTTATTACGATTGGCCGTGAGTCGATCGCAACCGACGCCCTGATAAAGCTTCAGGAACTCGTTGACCTTTATGAGCTCGGTTTGAAGATTGATCAGCTCCAACTGAAAAACGTAAACCCACCACGGCAGGTCCAAGCATCCTTCAACGAGGTGAACCAAGCACAACAGGACAAAACTAAACAAATCAACGTCGCAGAGGGGCTTTACAATAAGGCTGTTCCAAAAGGCGAAGGTGAAGCGGATCAAAAAATCAGTGCCGCCGAAGGTGAGAAACTTCAGCGAGTCAACGAGGCCACCGGTGACGCAGAGCGCTTCTTGGCTCTCTTCAAAGAATACCAAAAGGCACCAGAGATTACCCGCCAGCGACTCTATCTGGAGAAAATTCAGGATGTTCTACCCCGGCTTAAAAACAAATTTATCATGGATGGAGAGGCCAGCAAACCGCTGCCCCTTCTTGACCTCAACAACGCATTAAACGGAAAGGGACGCTCCCGATGAAAAAAGCACTTGGATTTATAATAGCAACCTTGGTTCTCATCGTTTTGCTCTTCGTTACGGGAGCGGTTTATACCGTCAAAGAAGGTCAACAAGTGATCCTAACACAGTTTGGAAAGCCGATCGGAGACCCTAAAACCGACGCTGGGTTACATTTCAAGTTACCTTTCATCGTCAAGGTCAACGTAGTTGAAAAGCGTGTTCTGGCTTGGGATGGCGATAGCGCGCCAATGCCGACCCGAGACAAGACCTATATTCAGGTTGACACCTTTGCCCGTTGGCAAATTGCCGACCCTCTCCTCTATTTTAAGACCTTACGGGATGAACGAAGTGCACTGTCACGTCTCGACGACATCCTGGGGTCAGAAACTCGTAATGCGGTCGCCAAACACGATCTCCTCGAAGTCGTGCGATCCACCAAAGACCGTAAACCAGAAAAAACTGATTTGCAGACCGAGAAGGAAGTCGTCTTCGAACCCATCAAAATCGGCCGCCGGGAAATCGAAAAAAATGTTTACGAGATTGCAAAGACCAAGCTACAGGACATCGGAATCAATCTCCTTGATCTTCGCTTCAAGCGAATTAACTACAATCAATCCGTAGAACGACAAATCTACGAACAGATGATTTCCGAACGTCAAAAGATTGCCGAACGCTTCCGTTCCGAGGGAGCAGGCGAAGCAGCGCGGACGATGGGTAAGATGGAGAGGGAAGTGAAGCGGATCGAATCAGAAGCCTATCTTAAAATTCAGTCAATTCTTGGCGAAGCGGATGCCGAATCGACCCGGATCTACGCCGAAGCCTATGGCGGAACTCCCGAACGAGAGAGCTTTTACGAGTTTGTGAAAACATTAGAAGCCTACGACAAAATACTCGACGAAAACACAACCGTCATCCTCTCGACTGATTCCGACCTCTTCAAGCTACTGAAAGGCTCAAAACCAGAATAAGGAGTATTTTACTCCACCCATTATTCCAAGGATGGGTGGGGTGTCTTTCCCCTCCGCCCAGGGCTAATTAATGTCGCAGAAACAACTCAACCCCTAGTTTGAGTCTTCAATGCAGAACAGATGGCGCTCACCACGGATAAACAACTGATTGTCGATCGGAGCTAGAGTTGCGTCGACTCCTTCATCAAGTGAATTGGTGGAAATAATCTCCAGCTTCTTACTATCTTTGATAACCACGGTCGTTCCACTTCGTCCAGTAATGTAGACCCGACCGTTTGCAGCGACTGGAGAAGCATAGAGAGTCGAGAGACCTGGAATTCTCGCAGCCGTATAATAGGCATCACCAGTGAGAGGATCCACACAAGAAAGTGAAGCCGACTTGGCCTTATGCATATAGAGAAGCTTCCCGGACAAAAGAGGGGAAGCGAGATCGGGCGTATTCTTCTCCCAACTCCACGCGACATTCTGGGTGCCCTTGAGGTCGCCTCGTCCGCCGAGACGAAACGCCCCGCCGTAGGATCCGCGGAAGCCACTGGCGACAATAACTAGATCATTGATAGCCACCGCAGAAGTGACCGGTCTTTGGGCTTTCCCCGCAATACGCCATAGTTCCTTACCAGTTTCGAGCTCATAACCACGGATACAGGTCTGACCATTCATCACGACTTGCTTGGCACCGCGATTCTCAACGACAAAAGGGGTGCACCAGTTGGTCGGCTCGTCACGCTTAGTCTGCCAAATCGTTTTGCCAGTGAGGCAATTGAGAGCAT
>JAKMGP010000084.1 GCA_022424905.1 Akkermansiaceae bacterium
TTTTCTACTTTTTCTATACCGCGCAAACTGGATCATCACGCCCTTGATCCGCCTTCAAAGTAAACCACTCCCTTTTCCTAGATCCACCGAAGGCAATTCACCCCTCCCCTTTCCTGATTCGGGGATGATGCTTAAGGGGATCGGTGGTTCAGCCTTCCTACAAGTTTACTTTAATCGAACTTTTTTAAATGCCTCGATTTCCGCATTCATCTGCGCGGGGTCATAATAAGCCAGCATCTCGATCACTTTGCCATTTTTAGTTCGGAAATCCATGTGCATGCGAAACGAAACTTTCTTACCGGAAACACGCCCAATTCCCGTGAAAGTTCCCCATGCATTGCTCCATATAGTTTGCTTTTCAGAGTTAACCTCCCCCATCGTCTTGCCGTCACCAGTTAATGCTTCTGGAGAAAAATAGTTTGTGTGAACATGAAGATTCTCCATTTTAATATCCTTGAAGAAATCATCGTGAATCATCTGTAATCGCTTGAGGTAATTCTCTTTACCTTCGATTTTAAGATCGTTAATGAATACCGTTAGATCTTTGGCATAGAATTCATTCACAAAAGGAAGATCCAAAGAGGGAGCAAAGTATTTGCGCACTTTCATTGAAATCTCGTCTTTTGTTCTTAGGAAGGATTTTTCATCCTGCCCAAAGGACATCAGTGTGCAAAATATGGTGATTGTAATTATGATGAGCCTACTTTTCATGATATGTTCTTAGATGATTTTCAACTAATTCATTCTCAATTGATTAGAATTCCCTTTGTAGATTCTAAGACCAATTGAGAATAACAGCCTTATTCTTCTATGCGCGCTAGCGGTTTACTTTGTGTCACTTTTTTATGATTAAAATCCCTCATGCTAACCACGCATTCACCCCTCCCCTTTCCTGATTCGGGGATGCTGCTTAGGGAGAATCAGGATTGATCAATTCAAGGTGAAGCCTCTCCAATTGAGGTTTACGTCTCAGGAACGATACCCTGCGCCGTAAAGATAACATTCTATAAATCAGCTGATTTGAGAGACCAAAATGAGAAAGATAGCGATACCCAAAAAAGTGGGTGCCCACAAACCCACAAAAATCCCAAATCTTTCGGCATGGGCCTTCTGCTCTGAGCCCTCACCTCTCTTGATATTCCAAATAGTAATCGAACCAATTATGGAAAGAAGGCCCAACACAAAGCAAATCCAAGATGCAACAATCATGAGTAGGAGTATCACAAGTTGTTCATTTTCCAAATTATTTCACCCCTCCCCTTTCCTGATTAGGGGATACTGCTTAGGGGAATCGGGATTAGTCGGTAAGGGGTTTAGCGTTCCAAGGTTAATGGATCGCGGCTCAGGAGCGAGGTTGCACCGTACAATGGTTCCTGCGCGGGAATGGAATTAAAGGCTCCGTAGGAATACTACAAAAAGACCACTAGTTTGTAATCGATGTGGAGCACCGCAACGAGTACTCTTTAAAGATAACATCTCAAAGATCGTCTACCCCGCAGAGCAATCTTGTTAAAAAGGTCACAGCTGGGGCCTCTAGAATATAATGAAAAAAGTAGAACCATTCACCAGCAATCCACTTGTTCCGAACTCCAAAAAATACTGGTGCTACCAGTGCAAGGCACACAACAGCTTTGACCATATTGTAAACAGCCTTGGGACTAGGACTCATCAAAAAATGAGCTGCGTGCGTTGCGAGGCTTCAATGTTTCAGCCAAGTCAGATCACCGCGTGGATAGTCGGTACACTAGGCTTTAGCTTGATAGCGATAGTGATCGGACTTGGCCTAGGCGGCGATGGATTACTAGTGAGTTGGGGGCTTGCTGCCTGTTCGGGATTGATCGGCTTGTCAATGCTCTACTACATGATTCTTTGGAGTAGTTGGGTACGAGCCCAGAGAGCAAAACCTCCGGAACAGCTTCTACGCGAGGGCAAGCAATACGTTTCATCATTTGAAGGTATGCAGAAATAATCACAAGGCGGATAGCTATCGGATCTCTAAAGTCGATCACGACTTTTAAAAGAGCTTTTAATGATTCACCCCTCCCGTTTCCTGATTCGGGGATGCTGCTTATGTGGATCGGCAAATCTAAGTGACACAAAGCCTCCTTTAGCGCGCATGAAAGGTTAAACCGTTTCCTTCTCAGCCTTATAAATCCTGTCAGGATTATAATTGTTAGGAAAGGATCAGGTTAGTAATTTGTTATGAGTATGAAATTTTTGATTCCTCTCTCCCCAAACCAATCCTGAAAAATGAAAGAAGATAAAACAGAGATGGTTTTAAATCATTGCGCATCGAAGGCGAGTGACATATTGTAATTAGTTGTAGTGGGCGTCGGTGGCTGCTTCTATGGAGCATACTATACATTTCACACCTATCCCTATTTGAGTTATTTTTGTATCGCTTTCGGAATTGTTTTCGGCGGATTTTTCTCACGTATGTGGTTTTCTAAAGGAGCATTTCTTAAGCTCTCTCCATTGGGGTTTGAATTGAAAACACCAATCCATACTAGAGTGAAAAAAGTTGCGTGGTCGGAAATTGAAAAGTTACAAATTCTTACCCAAGGCGTTAAGGTTGTCGGCATCACCTACACCGAAGCAAGCGGCAGAAGAAGAAAAAACAAGCAACACGTAGATCAAACCTTACCTATCTATTATTCAATAGAAATCGAAGAACTATATTTATTAGTTTACGCTTGGAAACTAGGCTTTAATCCAACTGATCTAGAGATTTTATATGATCAAGAAGAAGAGGTTAAATCCAGTATTCTAAAATATGAAAAATCCTTATAGCTTTATTCGAGTAAGAGCGAAAACTCTAATGCAGTTCAAATAACCACTTGCGACCAAAAACTTCTAGAATAATCCCCTTATCTCTATTCACCCCTCCCCTTTCCTTATTCGGAGGATGCCACAAATCAAAAAAAAGATGACCCTGATTTAGTCTTATTTCCGCGAGAAATGGAAAAACCTACGAATTGTTATCCTGAGTTGTGCGTTGCTCGGTTCGATTCTGGATCCGAACATAATCTCAGACTTCGAACCAGAATATGTAAATTGTGAGGGTTCCGTCTCCATTGTCGACGTAGCCTACCCGCATAAAGTCACCGCCGACCTCGTCCTCGCCGCCTATGAGCATGCGCTTATTGGCGTCCCAACGATCGTCATCGATCCAGTCCACATTGAAATCGTATCCAGCCTGAGTGAACTCGGACGTGTCCACCCTCGAGGTATCAAATACTTCGTCGATGCCCTTCACCCTGACGGTAAACTTGCTCCACATCGCCGCATCCATCCCAGGCTCGTAGCGTAGATGCTCATCGCTTACCACCAGTTCGGGGCGAAGGCACATTATCTCTCGGCGTGAGTCAAAATCGCTCAGCTGTCTGTTCACGAAATAGACTATTCCGGCAATTCCCAAAATGGCTACCACGCCAACAATGGCGCCCGCAATTAAGCAGCCGGACTTGATGCTTTTTTGTCTGCCTTGGTTGTTCGACATTCGGGTAATTCTATTGGGATAACGTCGAAGTCCTCTTACACCTGCTCGTGGGCGCGGTTTCGACTGCGGTTTGAGGGTGGAATGGTCATGGCAGATTGAACTCGCGGCGGGACAGGTGTAAGGAGCGACGCCTTGTTAGATGATTTTCCTACGGAGAAAACTGAGAAAAGATTATGCTATTTTCCGCGACAGTAAGGATTACCATCCCATTCATCGTAGTCAGGTAGCCCACATCATCTTTGCCAGTGCCATCGATTGTGACGTCAATCGAGCCTTCGCCTGTCTTACCAATCATGAATCGTGATGAATCTCCCGCTTTTAGATCAACTTTAAGCTCTTCGCCTAATGGAAATGTCAATTTTATCGTATGATCTTCGGCTGTCGCGTTAACGACAAACACCTGACCCTCCAACATGAATAATTTGTCATAGAGTCCCCGCCCAAGCCAAGTCGTAGCGACAAAAACGAGAAGGAGGATCATCACAGTAATCTTGCCTATTTTTAATTTTGATTTGATTTGGTTCACTATGGAAATGTTGTGTCGGTATTTGTGGTTAGTATGAACGATGGGTGAATTCCACATGAAGTAATAGCCACTGACTGACGATTACTCTACAAAGGCCCTAATTTGTGGATCATGATTCGAGAGGCAGAGATCAGGAGATGGAATACACTCTTCTTACCGGTTCTCGACGAATCATCATTAAATCCTCACTGAGGGACATCATTATTTTTACTGCACTACAATGAAAACCATCCGAACCAACATTCTATGCCTCATTCTCAATTCCTTTTGCGGGAGCGCCCTCAGTGAAGAGCCACCACCCCCAACTCAGGTATTTCAGGAAATTTCTACTCTTTCCTCGTCGCAGTTCTACACGAACTTTACACTGATCCGCACCATGCTCAAGGGTGATTGGGATCAAAAAGTGTTCGAGCAATTCTCTTACTACGATGGCGTCAGTCTGCAACTGACGAAGCGTTATGGCGAGAAGCTCAAGGACGACAAGAAGTGGGGCCCGTTCTTCGAAATGAAGAACTCCCTCCACATGGAGACCTACAAACAACTCAAGCCCCTGATCGAGAAGAAGGGCAAGGGAGAACAGCTGGAAAAAGCCGACCGAAAGTTGCTGGAGGACCTCGACCAACGAATCCTTGAGAAACTGATGAAATAGAAGGATGAGATTTCAGGCGCTCATGCATGCTCCACGTTGAAAACAGCCGCAATCGGCGACCAGAGTCAGGGAACTCGACCCCGCTGCGCGTTCCGGCATCGCGATCGCTAGTGATCTGACCTCCCCTTTTCTGATTGGGGGATGCTGCTTAGGGGGAATCAGGATTGATCGATTCAACTCCTCCCGATTCAGGCTTCATAAATCAAGTTTCAGGGGGCAAAGTTGCACCGCACCGTGGTTCCTGCACGGGGATGGGATAAATACAGGTGAGATGATTCACCCGCCGTGATGCGCGCCGCCCCCAGCGAGGCTCGTCTCTCGAAGTTCACTAGAAGTCTGTCTTCTCGCACAAGACCCTGCCAAAAGCTGTCCCTTCCACCCTATGAGATGGCCGGATCCATTACTCTGGAAGCTTGGAGTGAGCTCCGTCGCAGAAAGGCGAATTCGCGGTTCGTTTGCATTGGCAGAGGAATGCCTTGCCATCCTTTTCGGCCGTGAAGGCCTGTGGCGAGAAATCGGTTCCACTATGCGAGCCATCGCAGAACGGCTGGCTAGCGGATTCACCGCAACTGCAGAAGTAATAGGTCTTGCCGGCCTCAAGTTCGACGCCAATGGGCTGACGGGCTGCGATCTTAGGTCTACTCATAAGTTAGAATCGCTAAGGAAACACAACTATCTAAGGCCGAAAAGCAAAAACACAATGCAGGGTCCTCTTACGCCTTCTCGTAGCGATTTCTCACCCCTGACCGGTGCCCCGTACCCTTAACCCCTGCACCTTGCACTCTGAACCCCTCCCGTTTCCTGATTCGGGGATGCTGCTTAGGGGATCGATGGTTCATGGTGGGCTTAATCCTCAACACTGAAGCACCTACTCGTGATGGCCTTAGCTATCCTTGCAGTTGGCTGCGGAGAAAAGGATTCACCCACCATCCCTAACGCTCTTTTTGGATCTCCTCCTCTCCTTTGATGGTCTAAGACTTTTCGGCAATTTTTCGACCCTTCCTGTCGTCCTCCCATAATGCCATCGCCTGTCCGTTCCGGTAGTAGGGGCTGATGATGAAGCCGTCCTTTCCATATATCGTTTCCGATGCCGTTTTGCCGTTTTCATGCCACCGTGTAAAATGATCGATATCGGTTACGGCAACGCCATCACCGCCATTCTCACGCCACTGAGTCGTGAGCCCATACTTGGTGCCGTCTCTCCACGTCTCCTCTCCGTACTTGTAATTTCTCCCTGCACTGTCGGTGCCATAGAAAGTCCGTAGGCCATCGACTTTACCGGTGTTGGCGTTTCGTGCCATCTCCCCAATAGTACTCCCATTGGCCGCGTTCCTTCCCGTCTATGTAGGATCCTTCCTCACAAATCTGCCCAAATTCGTTCTTCACGGACTTTCCTCCAAAAGCAAATTCCTAGCAGTCATTGAGGAGCCCGCCGCAACGACTCGGTCAGCTTACCTTTTTCGTTCCAGACTTTTCTGGAGATCAACTTGCCATTTTTATAAGTGCAGACGCGCTGCTTCTGGCCGTTATCGTGCCACGCTGTGTTTGTCCCATTTGGGCTACCGCTTTCAAGGTGACTTATGCGTCCGTTCTTATGATAGCTTTTAGTTGCGCCCTCCGGCTTCCCCTCCTTGAAAACTCCTCCTAAGGACTTTTGGCCATTCTCGTGCCATGAGGTGTGAGGTCCATTTCTTTTCCCTGACCTATAAATTACCTCGCTCTTTTTTTTACCGCTCTCGTAGTAGGTAGTGTAGAGACCGTCCAATTGTTTACCTTTATAGCTACCTACCGCTTTCTTCTTTCCATTTGGCCAATGGTCGGTGAAAGGACCATCCTTCTTGGGTTTCGATTCCCGCACTCGGTCTTCGGTTTCGAAGATGCTCATCGCCTGTGAAAGGCCGGCAATACCGACACCCCCAACGATAAAGGCCGCGCTTGCTGGAATCATCGCAGCCTCCGCGAGGGGATTGGATGAATAACCGCACGAGGACAGACTCAAAATGAGAGCGAGGATACTGGATCGGAAACCGACCCGCTTTAAAACATCTGAACGCATACTAGGAATATTACTTTAAAGGAAAGGTTGCACAAAATTGTTAACACCGATTCAAACATCGACGAGAGCGATCATTTCTGGTCTTCGAGAGCCCCTGATAGCAATCCTACAAGTGGCCGCGCCCCTCGCCTGATTTACCTGAGCGGCTCATCCTTCCTGAAACCTGTTTGGACACGGCTAATCGGGCATTCGTCGCAATTCCTCAAGTTCTTTGCCCTTATCATTCCATGTCTGCCTGAAGATAAGCTTCCCGTTTTTATATTTCGTTACGCTCTCCCGCTGGCCGTTTTTGTGCCAGGTCGTTTCGTTCCGATTTGGTCCGTGGCCTTTCAGGTAACTCATTTTTCCGTTTTCGTGATAGCACTTAGTGGTTCCATACTCCTTACCTGCTTTAAACGTCCCTTCGACGGACTTCTGACCGCTTTCGAACCACGAAGTATACGGTCCATTTCTCTCCCCCCCCACGTAAGTTAATTCACTCTTCTTCTTACCAGACTTGAAATACTCGGTATAAACACCATCTAACTTTTTATTTTTGTAGGTTCCTACCGCACTTTTCTTCCCGTTCACCCAGTATTCAATAAAAGGGCCGTCCTTGCGTGGCTTAGCCTCTCGTTCCCGTTCCTGAGCATCGAAACCCTCCATCACCTGGCTTAGAGTCGCAACCCCAACGAAGCCGGCGAAAAATACCGCTACTAATGGGACGGCAACGACCCCAGCAGGGACCATTGCGATTTCTGCGCAGGAGGATACGGCTAATACTGCTCCAATCAGACCTGAGGGGAGACCAAGGCGCTTGATAGTGGTAAACTTCATTACAAAATTTTACCCGAAGAAGACAGGGGGCCATAATCGATAAGTTCAATGCGATCATCGACCTGAGTGATCAACAATGGAGGCCCGAATCCCTCATAACCCCCTTTCTCCCCCATGTATTCCGCCCAAATTCGTTCTTCACGGACTTTCCTCTAAAAGCAAATTCCTAGCAATATGGGTTGCGTGCTAGTAACATTCGCGATTGCATGTGGGGCACTTTGAGACTTCTGTTGCTCTTTGAGAAGTCTACTTTTCGCCGTTTTCCCTGGTTTCGATGACGGGT
>JAKMGP010000103.1 GCA_022424905.1 Akkermansiaceae bacterium
CCATCTTCATCGACAACCTCCTGCTGCCCCGAGCTGTTCTGCCCCTCGATGACCGCATCATGGTTCACATCACCAACACCCTCGACCTCTGGACCTATCGGGATACCGACAATGATGGCGTCGCCGATGAGAAGATTAAAATCTATGAAGGAGGGCGACGCGGTGGCAACATGGAACATCAACCCTCTGGTTTAATTTGGAATCTAGATAACTGGATCTACATCACTTACGAAAATAAGCGATACCGTTTCACAAACGGAAAACTTGAAGTGGAGAAGCTACCCCGAGGTGGTGGTCAGTGGGGCATCGGCATGGACGACGCAGGCCGCAATTACTACTCCGCAGCCGGTGGAGAGAAGCCCGCCTTCTACTTCCAGCAACCGATCGCCTACGGCGCCCTCGATCTGCCTGGCCAAGAAGCAAACGGCTTCCGAGAAGTTTTCCCCATTGCTGACGTGCCAGACGTTCAGGGCGGAAGACGCCGGGTCAACAAGCGGGGAGGCCTCAATAACTTCACCGGATGTGCCGGACAAGGAATCTACCGGGGTGACCGCCTCCCTGCTGATCTTAAGGGTGACCTCATTATTCCCGAGCCAGTTGGCAGACTGATCCGCCGTGCCAAAGTGACCCGCAAAGACGGCCGCACCGTTCTCAGCAACGCTTATCCCGGAACTGAATTTATCCGCACCCGTGACATCAACTTTCGCCCACTCTGGGCTACAACCTCTCCCGATGGAGCCATGATGGTCATAGACATGCATCGAGGTATCATTCAGCAAGGGAATTGGACCCGTCCGGGTTCTTATCTTCGCGGTGTGATCGACAAGTGGGGTATCCATAAAAACGTCCAACAAGGACGCATCTACCGCCTCACCCACGATACCTTTCGCCCGGACAAGCAACCGCGTATGCTTGATGAAACGACAGAGGAACTCGTGGCCCACCTCTCCCACCCCAATGGCTGGTGGCGTGACACCGCACAGAAGCTCATTATTCTGAGAACAGACCGCGACTCCGTCATCCCTCTTCTTGAGAGCCATGTTCGGGAAGACAAAAGCGAGCTCGGCCGCCTCCACGCCCTGTGGACTCTTGAGGGAATGGGCAAGGCTACCGCTACACTCGTCGCAGCTGCCATGGCTGATTCAAGTTCACTCGTCCGCACCAATGCGGTCCGCGTCTCCGAGCCTTTACTCGCAAGTGCGAATCCTACTATCCTCGCAGCCTTCACTAGCTCGGCCCATTTAAATAAGGACCCGGAAATGTTTCTTCAGGCTATCAACTCTATTCGCTTTTCAGGCACTGAGAATGAGGCCCTGCTCTCTCTTTGCGATTCTTTGATCAGCCACAACTCAGACAATCCTGTCATCGGCCGCCTCAAACAAATGCGTCGCGACAACCAATCCGAACGAGAAAAGAGGCATGCCAACGCTCAACGCAGCGCCCGTTTAGCGAAATCGATGGAAAGCGGTAAGGTCATCTATCAGCAATTGTGCTTCTCTTGCCACGGACCCGATGGAAAAGGGGCGCCCATGCCCGGTCAACCCGGCCACAAACTCGCCCCTTCTTTCGTAAACAATCCCCGTCTCATGGGAAATGACGACACTGCCGTTCTGACCCTCCTTCACGGACTCACCGGCGATATCGATGGAAAAAAATACGAAGGTCTCATGGTCTCCATGGCTACAAATGATAACGATTGGATTGCCAATATCACCACCTACATTCGTAATTCGTTTGGGAATAAAGCCGAACCCACTCGCGCCAACCAAGTAGGAAAGCTTCGCGATAAATTTAAGAGTCGCAAGGAACCCTGGACACAAGCTGAATTGGAAAAGATTTACCCTCCTGTTCTTGCAAACCAAAAGCTTTGGAAGCTTACCGCCAGCCACGGACAGAGCGAGCTTAAGGGCTGTGTTGACCACGACATGTCCTCCCGGTTCACCACTGGAAAGATCCAAAGCCCCGGGATGTGGGTTCAGATCGAACTTCCTGAAATCTCGGAGCTCACCCAGATTACCCTAGATGCAGGGACTTCAACAGGCGACTACCCACGAGGCTATGAAGTTGTCGCCTCTCTTGATGGTAAAACGTGGAGCAAGCCCATCGCCCGCGGTGATGGGAAAAATGCTGTTACCCAAATCAAATTCCCCGCCACTAAGGCAAAATTTCTAAAAATCACTCAAACTAAGAGGCATTCTGGACTCTATTGGTCGATTCATGAAATGAGTCTGAATGGTAAAGAGTTGGCTGGAAAATAAGAATCGTCAGGAGATCGATTCGATTCCAAAAACTAAAACATCCCAAGTGCCGCTCTACCTTGTAGCGCGGCACTTTCATTTCCTCCTATCGGCAAATCTTCAATTCAAACCGGGCCATCTTACGCTCACCTAGCAGAATTTCTCCTTCCCGCTCAAAGCCGAAACTTTCATAGATCCGGCAGAGGTTCTCCCTTGAAGCCTCACAATCCAACCTCAAATAATTCCTCCCAAGCTCCGCTCCTTTCATCGTGGCCCAGTTCAACATGCGATCAGCTAACCCCTGTCCCGCAAATCGCCGGGAAACAGTAAGCTTGTGAACATAGACCGCTTCATCCTTTGGGAAACCAGGCCAATAGAGCTCATCTTCCATCTGAAATTTCAGCAAACCTGCTACTTTCCCTCCAAGAATACAGATCCAGAAATTTCCGTCCTCAACTTGGGGAAGCAGGCTATTTTCGGAGAAATCATCAGGATCCCAGAGCGACACCCCTTTCTCCTGTAACCAATGAGCGGCTTCAATAAGAACGGCCGAAACTGCCGGGAAATCCTCAATACCAGCGCGTCGAATCTCTAAATTTTCCATTTACCGCGATAGTTTCTACCCAGCCATTCCAAAGGATGCTTGGAGCCCTTGGCAAAAGTGTTCTTCTTCGGATCCCAACCAATGTGGGTGTGATGATGATAGACAAGATTCATTAAGTGGGCCACATTGATAGATCGAGATCCAATTATAGCACTCGTAATAGGCTGTTTCCGGGATTTGACACAATTGAGAAAGTCTCGAACATGCCCCGGTGACTCACGAAGTTTCACCTTGGCATTCTTCAAATACCTTTTCTCCGCCTTATCCAGCTCTTTCCCTAGATTACCGCTTCGCTTAAGATAGGAAGCCACTTCTTTTCCATTAACCTTGAGCGCAAACCGCCCCCGGGTGACCTGGATCTCACCTTCGGAACCGACAAGGTGGACTCCAATTCCCTGGCCATGGGTAATTGTAATATCGCCATAGACAACCGAGGCCCCTTTCTCATCCCCTTGCTTCGCCGGAGGCTTGGCAGCTGTCGGCCCCGACTCATCTTTCCCAAGAGCCCATTGAACAATATCGAGATGATGAGCACCCCAATCCGTGATCATACCACCACCATACTC
Source organism: Akkermansiaceae bacterium (assembly GCA_022424905.1). GTDB lineage: Bacteria > Verrucomicrobiota > Verrucomicrobiia > Verrucomicrobiales > Akkermansiaceae > SW10. The sequence goes on from JAKMGP010000103.1 coordinate 3,408, forward strand.
GGTGTACATCCGCCACATTGGGAAATTTTTATGAACTCCCCGCGGAGCGAGAATTGAATTGTATGGTCGTTTGGGTGCCGGCCCGAGCCACATATCCCAATCCAAGCCCGGCTCGGCTTTTTCTTCCGGCAAATCACATGCCTTGCCCGGACCGCCGAAGTTCACAAAACCATGGTCAATCTTTCCAATCACACCGTTGCGGGCCAATTCGCAGGCCACCCGAAACTCGCGGGACGAACGCTGCTGTGATCCGGTCTGCACGATACGCCCGCTTTTCTTCACCGCATCCATAAGCAGAACTGACTCACGGATGTTGTGAGTCAGTGGCTTCTCCGCATAGACGTCCTTCCCATTCTCTATCGCGGACAAAATCTGAATGGTATGCCAATGATCGGGAGTCACGACTACGACAACGTCGATGGACGGATCTTCCGTGATCTTACGAAAATCATTGAAGGCCTTGCAATCGGTGTTGCCATATTTGGCATCCACCTTTTTCTTGGCATCTTCCCGGCGATTAGTATCAACATCACAAACCGCCACAACTTTCACCTCCGATTGCCTGAAGAACTCATTGAGCAAGCTCTGCGATCGTTTGCCCATCCCTATAAATCCAATATTCACCTTAGAGTTCGGTTTGTTAGCTAAGAGGTTTGAAGGTAAAATTAAGGGCGCCCCCGCAAGAGCTGATTTTTTTAGGAGATTCCGACGATTCATAGCGTATTAAAAATCTACCGGTGTAACTTCCTCCCTCTTTCGCCATTTTACGATGAAATCCTTTCTCCTTCTTGCCCCTCTTGTCTTAATCACTGCTGTCATCGGCCTGAGCAAGAAATCTGATCCCCCAGAGATCGCTCTTGTCTCAGAGGAACTTCGCAAAAGCTTTAATCTGAAACCTTTTTATATAAAGGCCCTGGTCATCGAATCCTTCCCCATCCTTTCCTCAGAGAAAGTTCCTGACGCCGCTCTCTATGAAGCTGCGCATATTATTCAAACAATGCTCAAAAACCGGCCCGACATCCTTCGCGAACTTGGAAAAAACAAGATTCGCTATTCCATCATGGGGGTCGATGAGCGTACCTGCGACATTCCCGAGCATTCCGACCTGACTCCTTCTAAATACTGGAACCGTCGCGCCCGCGGCCTCGGCGCCACCCCGCAACGTCCCTCCGTATCCTGTGGTGAAGAGAATCTTCTCGCGAATTCTGGCGATCCCTATTCCACCGAATCAATCTGTGTTCACGAATTCGCCCATGCCATTCACGATACCGCACTTAAAACCCTCGACCCAACTTTCGACAAACGTCTCAACGAACTTTACAAAACCGCAATGACCAAAGGACTTTGGGCCAAAAAATACGCCGCGACCAACCGTCACGAATACTGGGCCGAAGCTGTCCAATCTTGGTTCGGCACGAACCGTGAACCCGACCACGACCACAACCACGTGAACACTAGGAAGGAACTCATAGAATACGATCCCGCCATCGCCGAACTTTGTGCTAATGTCTTTGGAGACAACGATTGGGTTTACCAGAAACCCACCCATCCGGATCGAAAGAACGATTTCCACTTAAAAAATCTCGACCGTTCAAAGTTGAAACCTTTCGAATGGAGTGAAAATGAAACTAAGGCCTATAACGCGCTCCCGCGGAACAAATAGGTGAATACCTTCAAAAGAATTCTTCTGGGACTCCCTGATCTCATCATAACATTGACAGTTGTTTGGGTTGGCTCGGTCTTTGCTCTTCAGATTTTTTTAAAATCGAACTGTCAGAGAGAGGTGGATCGTCTTTTTCCGGTGATGAGGTAGGGGTTGAGTGGGGAGGAGGAGAGGAGAGTTGGTGAAGTGTTAAAGGACTGGGGGGTAAAAAAAGAGCCCCGTTTATTGGCGATTGACCAACAAACGGGGCTTATAACTGGCGACGACCTACTCTCACAGGACCTATCGTCCCACTACCATCGGCGCACAAGAGTTTCACTTCCGGGT
>JAKMGP010000111.1 GCA_022424905.1 Akkermansiaceae bacterium
AGTTCACGCTGGAACTGTCGGCCCGCTTTCATCGAGAGTCCGCTCCGACCGATGCCGAACTGCCGAAAATTTCCGGGAGTTGCACCATTCATCTCTATCAGGCCGCGCCGGATTCCATTGGCAAGGCGTGGCCCCAGGTGATCAGTGAGGCGGTCGCGATCGGAAACAAGGCCGTCAGGCTTGAGCCTGGAGAAGAAGGGAAGCGGATTACCGCGTCCTGTATTCTGGAACCAGAAGCCACCCTCGCGTTGATTTCGGTGAACGTGAATGCCAAGAAGCCCTCAACGACTCCGATCAAGCTAGGCGGCTATTTCGTCGATGATATTCAGCTCACCGTGATCAGGCAGCCCAATCTTCCGGTGCGCGTTGTGAAGTAGGCACTCTGTTTCAGGCCTTCTTCTCCAATTTTCCATGATGAAAAAATCCCTCCTATTTCCTGTTACTGCAATCTTCGCGATGTCGATGGGCCTCCGGGCCGAAGAACCGGAGTTTAAATCCGATCTCTTCAAAAAAGGGAAACTGGTCTACTCCGACGATTTTGACGGCGAATTGGATCGAGAACGATGGGGAGCTCCCAAAGGAAAGAAAATTGAGAAAGGAATCTTGATTATCGAACCGCAATTCACCAACCGTGAAGAGGCGATGAAGGTGCTCAAGCGAGATCATCATCTCGGCTTGGAGCCAATCGGGCATCTCAACAAGATTCCGGAGAAATTCGTCTGTCACTTACGCTACAGGGTTGAAAAACCAAAGATCACTCCTGGTCGTCCCAGTTTTCAAATTGGCCATCACATGATTATTCTGGGAGTCGTGGAAGGAGGAGGGCATCGCATCAAGCTTCCGGACGGTCCGGCATTCTCGGAGCCTGATTCCAAAATGGCGCTCAATGAGTGGATCGATTTAGTCATCGAATATCAGCTCGGTAAGATCAAAATCAGCGTGAACGGTTACAGTAAGATTTACGAGCACGAGAAAGTAACCATCGTTAACCCTAAGGATAAGTTCGGCCCACGCTTCACCTTCAAGGGAGGTCCGGAATGCCGGATCTTATTTGACTCCTTACGCCTGTGGGAGTGCCAGGATTAGAGAACCCAATCCAACCAATTTCACCATGAAAAACCAATTCACTCGTCGCCACCTCCTGCGCGGAGCTGGAGCGCTCATCGCACTGCCTGCCCTTGAGTCCCTTAGCTTCCGTCAATTCGCTTCCGCCGCGACCACCAAGTCAGGCATCCCTCCCAAGCGCGCCGTCTTCTTCGGTATGGGCTTCGGAGTCACCAAGGAGACTTGGTTCCCTGACATCAATAACACTGGCGCGGACTTCGAACTCTCCGAAGGCCTCTCTCCCCTCGCCCGCCACCAGTCCGACCTTATCGTGGTACAGGGCTGCGCCAACCGCTTCACCAACGAGGCCCACTGGGGCAGCACCTTCTGGCTCACCGGAGCAAATCGTTATTCCGTCGCCGGGCAAAACATGGCTAACAGTATCTCCGTCGACCAAGTCGTCGCTCAATATCTTGGACAAGAAACCCGTTTCTCCTCCCTCCAGCTCAACGCCTCCGAATTGCAGGGGCACGGCCCCGGCCTCTCGCTTGCCTGGGATCAGCGCGGCAAGCCCGTCGCCGGTCACAACGATCCCGTTCAGATCTTCCACAAGCTCTTCTCCGCCGATGACCTCCCCTTGGAACAACGCCAGGCCGCCATCGCCGAAAACCGCAGCGTCCTCGACGCCATTCACTCCGAAGCCAAACGAGTGCAGCAAGGCCTCTCAAAAACCGACACCGAAAAGCTCGACGAATACTTTCAGGGCATTCGTGACATCGAGACCCGGCTCAATAAAGACGAAGACTGGCTCGACATTCCCAAAGTAAAAGCTCCCCTCAAAGAACCAGAGCCCGGTCTGAAGGGAAAGGCCGAAATCGAGATCATGCAGGATCTCATCATCGCCGCCCTGCAAACCGACAGCACCCGTGCCCTGACTTACCGCATGCCCGGCAACACCCTCCTGCAAAGTCTCGCTCTCAAACCCAGCGCCCACAATGTGAGTCACTACTCTCCCGGCGAACGCATGGAGGCCTCCAAAATACGCGATAAGACCCACAGCGAACTCCTCGCCCGCTTCGTCGATAAGCTCAAGGCCACCAAGGAAACCGATGGATCGAGCCTCTTCAATCACACCACCGTGGCCTTCGGTTCGAACATCAGCTCCATTCACTACCTGACCAATTGCCCGACTGTCCTTACCGGTGGTGGGGCCAATCTCAAACTCGGCCAGCATCTGGTTCTTCCGGAAGACACTCCGCTTTGCAATGTGTGGCTGACGATGCTGCAGGGGATGGGCGTCGACATCGAACGTCATGGCGACAGTTCGGGTATCGTGAAGGAATTGCAGGCTTAAAGATGAAATTGCTATCGTTTTTAATTCTCGCTCAGGTCTTGTGGCTTGGCGGACTGGTGCGAGCCGAAGAAAGAGAAGTGCGCTTTGCTGAAAAGCACTTTGATTTCATCGAGAACTATTGCCTCGATTGTCATGATTCCGC
>JAKMGP010000127.1 GCA_022424905.1 Akkermansiaceae bacterium
GGTTACTGGATTGGAGCGCGGTTTACTGCTGATGGTAATGATAGGAAAGGTGCGCGAATTGGTATTTGGTTTATGTTTGGTTCAAAAAGTAAGCCGCAAGGGTTTTATTCAGTTAACCAAGTAGCTTACCTAGCCTCCAAAATGGGATTAGCGGAACCTACCAAGCTGGGATACTCAATGGCCAACCAAGAGGCTAAGGATTTGTTCAAGGCTCTAACAAGGTAGTTATCGGCTTAAAATCCTCCTGATCGTATTTCCTTTCCATCCCGTAGAACCATAACGTGTCTTAACGCCCTTTTCATTTAAGGCTTTGGCGATTTTATCATAGCTCATGCGCTTTTGATTGGGGCGTTTTCGTCTAAGACTCTTCATGAGGGCTATAATCTCTGACTCACCATCTCTATCTCGTCAGGTCCGTGTTTTCCTTTGAGCTCCACTCCCATTTACCTGATAAGCGCAAAAAAAGTCGTGGATGTGTCAAAATTTTCGTTGCATATGGACTTTTTTTTAATGGGCAAATTCATAGTCTTCTAACCCACTCTATATAAAGATTTTAGTTGATTATTCAGTTACGAAAAACCGCCCCTCAGTCTCACAGAAGGGCGGCTTTTAGGGTTATGAGACAGGCTTCTTTGGACTCTGATTTTACATAAACAGACTTTTTGATTTTGGGCTACTGAATAGAATTCATGATTTCTATTATCACAGCGGCCCAGCTCTGCTTTCGTTCTTTTGCGAACCGTTCTTAGTTTCAAAACGAGGCCATGTCTTCCGCAGCCTTAGCTTCTTCTGCAGCCATTACTTTTTTTATGAAATTAGTTTAAAGCTGGAAAATCGAGGTCGAACAAGCGACCAATAGCAAAGATCAAAAATGAAAATATCAAAACTTAGTCTCTCGACGTCAAACTGCTGGTTGGGGGCCGCCGTGGCGTTGGTTCTAATTTCAACAGCCACAATGCTTCAAGCTCAAGGAACCAAGGCGGACTACGAACGTTTCGACAAGATCGGTGGTATCACCGGTGGCAAAGTGTTTCGGACAAAGGTGCAAGCGCATTGGCTGACCGGCACCAAGTGCTTCTGGTATCGCAATGATCTAGGACACGGCCGGAAGAGCTTCGTTTTCGTCGACGCAACCGTGGGTAAACGAAAAGCGGCTTTCGACCACGGGCGGTTGGCAAAGGATCTCGCGAAAGCAACCGGCAAGGCCTTCGAGGCTCATAAGCTGCCCTTTGACGCGATCGAATATAAGAAAATGGATCGCGATGAGAAGGGGTTGCTGGAAGAGGCCGTCTACTTCAAAGCAGTGGGCAAATCGTGGAAAATCAATCTGAAGGATCAGTCTCTCAGCGAAGATACGCCCGGGGCCAAGAAGGTGTCGGTCATCAGAGGAATTCCCGCTCCGCGGAAGGAGTCCTCGACGTTGCTCTTCTCGCAATCCCCGCAACCTGAGGCCGCAGTGACTTTGCCGCACGAGAAGCCGGCCGACCCTGAAATGCAGTTTCCTCAATCGCCCGACGCAAAGAAGGTCGAGGCCTTTATCAAGGACCACAATGTCTGGCTTCGTTTCGGCGGTGATGGCAAGGAAATAGCCCTGACGACAGACGGGAAGGAAGGCGATGCTTATCAAGGCAATTTTCGATGGTCTCCCGACCGGAGGAAAATGATTGGTTTTCGTCATAAGAAGGCTCAAGAGCACATCGTCCATTTCGTCGAGTCCTCTCCCAAGGACCAGTTGCAACCGAAGTTGCATTCGAACAGTTATCTCAAACCGGGTGACCAGATTGCCCAGACCATGCCGCATCTGTTCGATATCGCCGGGAAGAAGGAGGTCCCGCTCGACGAGACGCTTTTCGCCAACCCATGGAGCATCGGTTCGCATCGCTGGGACAAGGACTCCAGTAGGTTCACGTTCTACTACAACCAACGAGGACACGGCGCGGTGAGGATCGTGGCCATCAATGCCGAGAGCGGAAAAGTCACCGCTCTGATCGACGACACGAGCAAGACTTTTGTCAATTATGCCTTCTACAATCATCGCCAGTTTTTGGAGTCCTCCAACGAGATGATCTGGATGTCGGAACGCGACGGGTGGAACCATTTGTATTTATTTGATTTCGGCAGCGGTAAGCTAAAGAACCAGATCACCAAGGGGCCATGGATTGTGCGAAAAATCGACCGAGTGGACACCGCCAAGCGTCAGATCTGGTTCCAAGCCGGAGGGATTTATCCCGAGCAGGATCCTTATTACATCCATTACTGTCGCATCAACTTCGACGGAACAGGCCTAGTGAAATTGACCGCCGGCGACGGCATGCACTCGATCGAATACTCGCCGGACCGTGAGTTTATCGTCGACACGTATTCCCGCGTGGACATGCCGCCGGTGAATGAGTTGCGTCGGGTCAGCGATGGCTCGTTGGTTTGCCAACTTGAGGAGTCCGATGCCAGTGAACTCGAAGCTACCGTCTGGCAAAGACCAGAGCATTTCGTAGCTAAGGGTCGCGATGGTAAGACCGACATCTACGGGGTGATTTTTCGTCCCTCGAATTTTGATCCGAGCAAGAAGTATCCGGTTATTGAGAAGATCTACGCGGGGCCCCATGGGTCCTTCGTGCCGAAAAGTTTTTCACCCTGTCACGGTGCCCAGCGATGGGCCGAGTTGGGATTCATTCTGGTGCAGATCGACGGCATGGGCACGTCGCACCGCAGTAAGGCCTTCCACGACGTGTGCTGGAAAAACGTCGGCGACGCCGGTTTCCCGGATCGTATTCTCTGGATCAAAGAAGCTGCCAAGAAATACCCCTACATGGACCTCAGACGTGTTGGGATCTTCGGCGGTTCGGCCGGCGGACAAAGTTCGACCGGAGCTCTGCTCAATCACGGGGATTTCTATAAGGTGGCCGTCTCGGATTGCGGTTGCCACGATAATCGCATGGATAAAATTTGGTGGAATGAAGCCTGGATGGGTTGGCCTGTAGGACCGGAATATGCTGAAAGTTCCAATGTGACCCATGCTCATAAGCTGCAGGGAAAGCTGCTGCTGATCGTGGGCGAATTGGACCGCAACGTCGACCCGGCTTCGACCATGCAAGTCGTCAATGCCTTGGTCAAAGCCGATCGTGATTTCGACATGCTAATCATACCCGGCGCTGGTCACGGCGCGGCTGGATCCGCATACGGGAGGCGCCGCCAAAAGGATTACTTTGTCCGTAACTTGCTAGGTGTTGAGCCGCGATGGGAGCCATGAAGGTCAGGATGTTCGTCCTCCGATATGCGCAAAAGTGGGAGGGGGATGCCAATAGATACTTAGCACTAATAAATAAAAGATATATCCAATCTACAAACCTAACCTAAAGAGAACATAGACATGCCAATAAAACATTTTACGAAAGTGCTTCTCGCGCTCGCCATCGCGACAGGTGCTAGTGCAAAAGACAATTTAAAATCGCACTTCAAACCGATTTTTGAAGAGTTTGGGAAGCATAGTAAAACAAAGATAGAAGTGGTGTCTGGGCCCGAGGCCGTTCAGATGAGAAACGGTCGCGTCGCCGGCAAGCAGTGGATCGCGACCTCCGAAGAGTATCAGTTTAAGCTGACTATTGAGGATGCGACCGGCGCCAAGCTCGAGCAACTGGTCGGGCGTCTTGAGAAGCTTCCCAGCTCCTACTTGAGCGCGTGCGTGGCTGTGTCTGACAAAGGAGAAGACGGGGTCGCGATCTATGCGGACCTCGGTGGAGCAAGAGCGCATGGTGGAAAGGGGTATATTAATTTGGTTCCTCATGCCGACGCCTTGGTGATCGCTCACGAAGCAGGACACACGCTGGAGCAGGTCGCTAGAGAGTTAGATTCTGAGGTGCTTGATAAGTGGGAAGAGGCTATTAAAGCAGATAAGATCTCCGTCTCTGACTATGGTGACACGGTGCGTCATGAAGATCTCGCAGAATTCGCTATGGTGTATGCCGTCTGTCTGGACGCGGGCTCCAAACATTTGGCGGAATTGAAGAAACTTTCGCCCAAGCGGTTCGAGTTCTGGGCAAGAATATTAAATCCGTATAGCCCCGAAGCACTGCGAAAAACGCTCGATCCGTTTTACAAACAACACATTGTCGCCGATGGGCTTGTGGTCGCAGGTTCAGAAAAGGTTTCCTTATACGCTCTGGGAGAAGCTGGATATCTGGCCAAAAAGATGCTCGCCAATCGGCCTGATTTGCTAAGGGATCTTTGCGAAAAGCGAAAGATGTTCGTGGCTGTGATGGCCTACTGCGAACTGCAGACTGACCTGCCCGACTGCCGAAACATGTCACTTTGGTGGGCCTATCGCGCTCGTGGCCTAGGGTCCAGGCCAGTCAGTTGTGCCGAAGAAAACTTGCTGAACCTCAAGGGAGATCCTTATAAGGGTGAAAATATTTTTATTCACGAATTCGCCCATGGAATCCACAGTGTCCTTGGCGAAGTGTTCAACGTGCGACTTCGGGAGCTATACGACGAAGCGAAGCAAAGTGGCCGCTTCGGTGGATATGCGATCGATGGTGGCTTTGCGGAGTTCTGGGCCGAAGGCGTTCAGACCTGGTTCGAGTGCAACGACCGCAAGAAGCCCAAGTCTGGCAGAGGGTCGGATTCGTTCACAGTAATCGGGCCGCAAGGAGAGATCGTCTGCCATCTGACGACCCGCAAGTTGTTGATAACACACTGTCCGGAATTCGCCAAACTGCTCGATAGCACGTTTCGACAAAACAAATGGGTTTATGTGCCCGTGGAGCAACGGCTAAATCAACCACACTTGAGCGGCTTTGATCCGGCTGATGCGCCCGAGTTTCGCTGGCCGCCTGCGGTGATCAAGGCTTACGAGCGGATCGAAGCCGAGAAAGCTAGAAAGGAAAAGCAACGTAAGGCAAAATCTTCTAAATAATGATCTACAGGGAGTCCCATTTGCGTTTGCATCCGCGAGCAGGTCTTGCGTTTATTCGTTATGCGAAATGAATAAGAAGGACGCGCGTAGCAACGAACCGATGTTAACGCGAAATCAATCAGCTCATGGAAATGAATTCTATCCATACAGCTAGGAAATAGAACAACCTCACCTGAAACAGTAATCACCGACGCAGTGGGATACCCCTAACCAGACCGCCAGGATGTCTTTAGCCTTATGACCAATAGAACCAGCACTTTAAGTATCTACCTCTTCAAGGTTTCAACGATCGTGTCACCATGCCTCTCGGCTGAAGTGGAGGTCGGTCCGGCTACGCCGCCCGAAGTGCGCATGAAGGCCTGGGATCATCACGTGAAGCTGAGAGAATCGTCGATATTCAAGGATGTCGAATGGACCGCTGTTGGTCCCAGGATCCAAGGTGGGAAGATCGAGAGCGTTTGGTCGGTCAAAAAGCGGAAGTCGACCCTCTACTGTGGATCTGGGTCGGGTAATCTATGGAAATCCCTTAACAATGGTACGACTTGGAAACCGATCTTTGAGAACGAGTCGACTTCCTCTATTTCGGTCGTCACGGTATCTGATAAAGATCCGAACTTGGTCTGGGTCGGCACCGGCGAGCCGCACATGGCGCGTAGTTCTTTTGCCGGGACGGGTGTATTTAAATCTACCGACGCGGGGGGCACATGGCAGAACATGGGACTCAACGATACTCACCACATCGGCCGCGTCATCATCGATCCTAAGAATGATGATGTCGTTTATGTTGCTGCTCTCGGTCATCAATACACTTACAACAAGCAGCGCGGCGTTTTCAAAACTACCGACGGTGGCAAGACGTGGAAGAAGGTCCTCTTTATTTCCGAGAAGGTCGGTGTCGTGGAAGTTGCGATCGACCCGTCTGATAATAAGACTCTATATGCAGTTGCCTGGGAGCGCGACAGGAAGGCCTGGAATAATGTTGTCGCTGGTCCTGGCAGCGGAATTTACAAGTCCACTGACGCGGGCGAGACGTGGAAACTTTTAACCAAAGGGCTACCCACCGGTGAGAAGGTTGGCAGAATGGGGATCACGATCGCGCCCTCCAATCCGAATGTTCTTTACCTCATCTGTGACCACCGCGGCGTTGGGGGCGAAGTCTATCGATCCGACAACAAGGGTGAAAGCTGGCGCAAAACCCATGAGGGTAAGGTGAAAACCGGAATTGGTTACGATTTCTGCCTGATCAGGGTCATGCCAGACAACGAAGACGAGATTTTTATCGTGGGTTTCAACCTTCTCTATTCCCCCGATGCAGGTAAGACCCAGTCTATTATCTCCGAGCGGACCGTTCCAATGCTTTCGTATAAAGCTCGGCGCAATACTCCTCACTGCGACAATCACGACATGTTCATCGATCCCGATGACTCGGATCGCATTATGCTGGCTACTGATGGCGGGCTCTATCTCTCGCACGATCGGGCCAAGACGTGGCTCCACGTCAATACGCTGCCCATCGCCGAATTCTACGCCATCTCGGTGGACGCGCGTGAACCGTATAAAATATGGGGTGGTACCCAAGATAATGGTATACTAGGTGGCGAAGCGAAGCCGATGGTCCTTGGCGAGGAGCACTGGGATTGGGATCATGGCGGTGACAACTACGTGACCCTTATTGATCCAAACGATCTTGATACGATGTATCTTGAGGGCATGTTTGGATCAATGGCGCGAAAAGATCTGAAGACAGGTAAGAGTCGTGGCATCCGACCTGGTCCAGCGCCGGAGGGGAAGAAATTACGATTCAATTGGATGACTCCCTTCATCCTATCGCATTACAACTCTAAGACTCTCTACGCTGGTGCCAACATGCTTTTCAAGAGCGGGAACCGCGGTGACAGTTGGAAATGCATCAGCCCCGACCTGTCAGACAATATGGGCCCGGAAAGGAAAGGAGACGTTCCCTTCGGAACAATCACCGACATCTCCGAATCCGCGCTGAAGAAGGGCCTGCTCTATGCTGGAACAGATGACGGGCAGCTGCATGTGACGAAGGACGACGGGGCTACTTGGACAAAGATCAACAAGGGCCTACCGAACAAATGGGTCAGTCGCGTGGTCGCATCGAAGTATGATGAGGGGACCGCGTTTGTTTCATTCACGGGATACCGTGAGGACGATTTTGAGGCTTATCTGTATATGTCGACCGACTTCGGGGAGACGTGGAAGTCAATCGTCAACAACATGCCCTCGGAATCGATCAACGTGATACGTGAAGACCCGAGCGATCAGGATATCCTGTATGTCGGGACCGAGTTGGGGGCCTATTGTTCCATTGACAAGGGGAAGACCTGGCACTCGCTCTGCAAGACGCTGCCGACCTGTGCGGTGCATGATCTAGCACTCCATACGGGGACCGGCGACCTTGTCGCAGGCACTCATGGCCGAAGCGCTTTTGTTCTCCATGCAAAGGAGATCCAGAAGATCAAGCAGGAGGTGGCGAAGTAGCCCTCAGCATGAAGCTCTTCAAGCTAAGTCGCGTGTTGCATCGGTGGGGATCCATCATCGCGCTGCTGCCAATCACGATCATCATCTTCTCAGGCATTGTCCTACAATTGAAGAAGGTTTCACCTTACGTCCAGCCGCCGACCCAGAGCGGTGCCGGGACAGAACCGGCAATCGGATTTGACCGCATTCTCGAGGTGGCGAGGACCGTCCCAGAGGCAGAAATTGAGACTTGGGAAGATGTTGACCGATTAGATGTTAGGCCCGCCAAGGGTATGGTCAAACTACGGTGCAAAAACCGCTATGAAGTCCAGATCGACACCGAGACGGCTGAGATCCTTCAGGTGGCCTTCCGCCGTTCTGATCTAATCGAGAGTATTCATGACGGGTCCTTTTTTAACGATCATTTCAAGCTTTGGGTCTTCCTTCCCGCTGGCATTGTGCTCGCCATATTGGTGATCACTGGTATCCACCTCTTTTTTTTGCCATATCTCGCTCGGCGTAAACGAGTTAGTCGTGACCGTGACTAAAAGGCACGTGAAATGGTTGGGAATTTATGGGTTTGTCACAGTGTTACACAAGTAATGCATGATTCACATCGAGTTTTTGCGACCAAGTAGCTGAAATCGGATCGTTGAATTGATAATGACTTCGATTTATTATCAGACCAATTATGAACAGAAATGAGGCTGATTGGAGCATCCGGAATTTAATGCTCTGTTTTTTATCACAAATTGTATGTCCAAATTGTCCAAATTGTTCGATACTGGGAGTCATAGAGTATGAAAACGAGTCAAGGAGAGAAACGTATCCATATGAATAGGCGAGATGTGTTGAAGTCAGCAGGTTGCTTATTGACCTTGCCGGCATTGGAAAGCTTTGGTCAAGAAGCGAAGGGCCATGATGCCGTGAACGCGAATCGATTGTTCTGCATGAATATCGGTAATGGCATGTGCTCTGACAACTTTCCGACATCGACGGGTAGGGGTTATCAGAGCTCTTCTACTTTCCAGCCGCTGGAAAAATTAAAGGATGATTTCACTCTCTGTACGAATTTAAGAAACTACGGGAATCACGAAAGCACGATGTATGCTTTTGCGGAATATGCGGACCACGCAAATCCCCAGTTGATTAAAGATTCGGTTGATGAGGTCGCCGCTTCTCATATCGGCAATGACACGCGCATTAGAAATTTGGTCGTTGAACAGAGGAATTCCTATGGCATCTCCTGGAAGGGTGGATTGCCCGTTTCCCCAATCGCGGACGTCCAGATTTTGTTCCAAACCATATTTGGTAAGGTCGACAAGACGAAACGTGCCGAGTTGCTGGCGCTCAAAAAATCGATGTTGGATGCGAGTAGAGATGATGCCAAGAGCATGATGAATAAAGTTTCTCGGGAAGATCGCGACAAATTGGATGAATACTTTTCTAGTTTGCGCGAATCTGAAAAGTCGATTCAACGATCTGAACGTTGGCTGAATCAAAAGCACGTAGAAGTGCCATTCCCTGAAAACGTAAAGTTCAAAACGGATGGCCTCAGTGACTATTCGCAGAAGATCTTAGTGTGCCCGCACTTCAATCAACGTTCAACTTATTTGGATTTGCTCTTTTTGGCATTCAAATATGACGTCACCCGAGTGGCCAACGTTTATTCAGAATGGAATTGGCTTGGGCATCATACTGATTCTCACCAAATCGCTACCAAAGAGGGTCTTCTAAAAAATATCGAGGCTGACCAAGGTTACATGATGCAGACGGCTCGTTTCTTGGAAAAACTTAAATCAACCAAGACGAAAGTGGGTGGAACATTACTGGACCAGACGGTTTGTTTGATCACTAGTTCCC
>JAKMGP010000147.1 GCA_022424905.1 Akkermansiaceae bacterium
CTGGTATTCAAAAAAGGACCTTTGGAATCACGGCGAAGCGAAGCAAGACTCATATTGTCCTTAACTGCCATATCAAGAATGAGACCTTGTCCCTTCCGGTCCTCCGGCACTAAGGCAAGCCCACGCCTCAGCGACTCTCTCGGCGACCGGGGTAAGCCGCCCTTTCCTGCAACTAAAACTTCACCACCTAACGCAGGCCGAGCTCCAAATAAAGCAGCCAAAATCTCACTCCGCCCAGCTCCCACCAAACCTGCGACTCCCACTACCTCACCAGCTCTCACCTCAAAGTCTAATTCATGTCCCCAGTGCTCCACCGAGCGCAACCCTCGAACCGAAAGAACCACTTCACCTAGGTCATGCTTAGTCCGTTGATAAAACTGCGAGATATCACGGCCAACCATCATACGCACCATCGCATCATGATCGACCTCATTCCGTTCAAGCATCCCAGCATTTTCTCCATCACGAAAAACCACCACCCGATCCGCCAACTTCTTCACCTCACCCAAGCGATGGGAAATGTAAATCACGCTCACCCCTTTCTCTCGAAGATCGAGAATCACTTCAAAGAGCCGCTCGGACTCGCGTAGGGATAAACTCGACGTCGGCTCGTCAATGATGATCACTTTGGCATCGGTCGACAGAGCCTTTGCAATCTCGACCAATTGCTGTTTCCCGAGCGTTAATTCACTCAGCAAGGTCTCCGGCGATACCTCGAGACCCACCATCTCTAAAACTCGCTTCGACTCCCGTTGGATCAACCCTTGGTCGATCCAACCAAATTTCCCAGGCTCGCGTCCCAAAAATATGTTGCCTGCCACCGTCAGATTTTGCGCCAAATTCAATTCCTGATGAATCAGCGCAATTCCCGATTTCTGGGCATCCTGAACTCCTGAAAATCGAACAACCTTTCCCTCTACCAACAACTCGCCCTCATCCGCAGGCTGAACGCCCGCGAGAATTTTCATGAGGGTGCTTTTCCCCGCTCCATTCTCCCCTATGAGGGCCAAAATCTCTGCAGGATACACCTGCAAGTCTACCCCCGAAAGAGCGACCACTCCGGGAAAGCGCTTCGTGATTTTTTGAACCTCCAGAAAAGGCTCCCCCATTACTTTCCTAGCTTTGAATTCAGATCACTCCAAAAGGCATCCACGTTATCTTTCCGGATCTGACGCGCCGGAATATCAACAAACTTGTTTTCGGGAATGACCGAGGCATCACCCTTAGAGAGAGAATCAAGGATCTCAATGGAGCGTTTCCCATACTCATAAGGGTCCTGCACAACCGTCCCATACACCGAGTCATTCTTAATACCTTGTAGCGTGACTTCATCTTCATCAAAACCGATCACCTTAACTTCCCCGATCTTTCCGGCCTGCTTCAAAGCTTCCAAAATAAGAGGTGGATTGTATGCAAAGAGCCCCACCATGGCATCGACTCCTTCATGTTTAGTAAGCATATCTTCGACGTTGGCCTTTCCTTTCGCTCGATCAAACTGGTCAGTCAATGTTGCCAAAATAGTATATTTGGCGCCAATCTGCGACTGGCCCGGTGCGTCATAACGAGAAGCATCTTTCGAGCGGCCAAGCAAACAATCAATCACGCCTTGCCTGCGGCGTTTTGCATTATCTTGCTCGAGCCGGCCAATAAAGAGAACGACCTCTCCTCCGCCAGGAATCGCTTCCTTAACCAACTCACCGCACATCCAACCCGCATCATAATTATCCATTCCCACGTAAACTTCACGCTGTGTGGTTGGAGCATCAGTATCCATCGTGATCAGAATCGAATTCTCTGCAACCTCATCAAACAATCCCGCCTGATTAATCGGATCGATGGCTGCTACGGCAATTCCATCAACTCCTCTGGCCAGTAAATCCTCGAGCTTTGACTTCTGGTCGTCGCCGGATGACGGCATCAAAACCTCCACATCCACTCCCAGTTCCACACCAGCATCCTCACCACCTTTTTTACAGATATCCCAAAACGAAGCTACTCCGGTGGTGACCAGCGCGTAACTCGCCTTCCCATCTTTTTTCTCTCCGCAGCCAAAGAATGCAAACGCTCCCAGTGCTATTGTACAGGCCAAAAACTTTTTCATAAGGAGAAGATAAAACCCTACGACTCATGACGGGACCAGAAGAAAAATGCCAAAACCCTTCAGATTCCAACGACTCAATTCAATGAGACGTATTGAGCTTTTTCTGACCAAAGACAGGGCCATTTTCTGCATCTAGATCATAAACATCCCCACCTCTTTTTAAATTTATTGGTAGCCTGCGGGAACAGAGTGTCAGGCCTAGGCCTAAAAATGGGTCACCGAAACCGCCCCGCTTCCTTAGAAAAATGGTAATCTGCGCTGGCAAGGCGATCGGTCAGGGATTTCTCGTCCAACCCATGGGTTTTGCAGAGGTCATCAAGGGAGCTTGCGTTATTACGCAGCTCAGTGTTGATAAGACCAACGAGAAGGTGCGGATCCATCGTATCGAAGGATTTGAGATTCATGACGAGGCCGTGAATAAGGCTGAATCGGGTTGACAGCGAGCGCTTTTTCCGGCTAAACCCCGCCCGCGCGGCGTCGGAAACGTCGCACCCCGAACTTTAAGGGCATCCCATGAAAAAAGACATCCATCCCGATTACCATCCCGTAATCTTCCAAGACATGACCTCT
>JAKMGP010000153.1 GCA_022424905.1 Akkermansiaceae bacterium
ACCCCACTATTACCAAACCCATCACTGACAAAAAAGAAATGACAGAGCTTCCCGAAATCACGACTCTTGAACTGCGCAAAATTCTTACCGATGGCTTCGAAGGCATCTTACTCGACGTTCGCGAACAGGATGAATACATGATGGCGCATATCGAAGGATCCGAACTCCTGCCGCTTTCAGGATGGCCCAGCTCTGCTACCAACCTTCCCAAAGACGCAAAGTATTACGTCCACTGCGCAGCCGGAATGCGAAGCGCTAGAGCAGGAACCTGGATGCTTCAAAATGGTTTCTCAGACGTCACGAATGTCGCAGGCGGCATGAAACAATGGCTACAGGAAGAACAAAAATCGTAGATTTGCTACTCTGCTAACTATCAAAACCCTCCCCGGATCTTTGAGGTTATTTCAAACCTCCATATCTTCCTACACTGAAGAGTGTTCATGAATTATCAGTTTGCACAATAAGCTTTCAAGACCTCTCCGTAGCTTTAGGAACGCTAACAAATTTCCCATCGAATAATCATCGAATCGAATCACCTCTTTTAAGAAGAGGCGACAAATTTAATGACTCGAGTTTTAGCGATATCATCATGAAGGCAATTTCGGTTCGGACGGAAAATGAGAAGCGTGCCAATTAAAGAAACCAGAGGCCCGAATACAGGCACGTTTGCAATTAAGTTGATAATTCCATAACGCTTAAAAGCAATCTTCTGAACACTCGCCTGAGATCCATCGAGATTGACGACCTGAGTCTTCATCACTTTTTTGCCAATACTCTGACCAGTCGATGCCCAAAAAACCCACTGAACACCAATATAAGCAGCCATCACAATGACGGCCACGAGGATTTTTTCGCCAGGCCCATAGCCGCCTGATAGAAAATCAGAGAGCGTTTCAAATTCGACGACCTTAGGAGGTGAAATCAAGGCGTAGCCAACTCCAATCACTAGGCTTAGCGGAACCGTGATAAGAACATCAATTAGTTTACCCAAGAATCGTTGACCCAAACTTGCATAATTATGCAATCCTGGAACAGCTGACTGAGCAGGAGGAGCTTCTACTTGATTAACAGGAGGGCTGTATGGATTTTCTTCTGACACAATAGAAAATTTAATAGTTATTGCGCCCATCTCACAAGATGAAACTCCTAAAAGGACGACAAAAAAAGACTTAGTGCTCGATCAACTTTCACGAGCCATAATAAATTCCGTGTTCATTTGGCTACACCTGAGTTAACACCCGCTTGTCTTCATGTTCGAACTCCTTCAGACAGACCCTGATTGCAAGGCCCGCCGCGGACGCCTTACCACTCCACACGGAGTCATTGAGACCCCGATTTTCATGCCTGTGGGTACGCAAGGATCAGTCAAAACCCTCCACCCAGAAGACCTCCACCTCATGGAGGCCCAGATCATTCTCGGCAACACCTACCACCTCTGGCTCCGTCCCGGGACCGACGTCATTGGCAAACTAGATGGGCTTCACTCATTCACAACTTGGGACGGCCCCATGCTCACCGATTCAGGCGGCTTCCAAGTTTGGTCGCTTTCTAAGATTCGCAAGATTACGGAAGAAGGCGTGCAATTCCAGAGTCACCTTGATGGCACCCGCATGATGCTCAGCCCTGAAAAGAGCATGGAAATTCAGGCAACCTTCGGTTCGGATATCGCAATGCTCTTCGACGAATGCCCGCCCTACCCGTGCGAACGAAAATACGCTGAAGAATCAACCGCTCTCACCACCCGCTGGGGAAAGCGCTGCAAGGAATGGGTCGAAAGCAACAGGCCCACCAGCGGAAACGGTCGACAACTTCATTTCGGAATCGTCCAAGGCTCAGTTTATCAAGATCTTCGCGAAGAATCCGCACGCGCACTCGTAGACCTGGATCTCGACGGTTACGCCATCGGCGGAGTGTCAGTTGGCGAACCGGAGGAAGAAATGTTTGCTGCCATCCAAAATGCCGAACCATTCCTCCCCGACAATAAACCGCGCTATGCGATGGGACTAGGAACCCCAACCCAACTTTTAGAAATGATCGGCCAAGGCGTCGACATGTTCGATTGTGTTCATCCCACCCGCTGCGCGCGCCACGGGCAGGCCTTTACCCCCGACGGTCCTATTCATATTAAAAACAAGGCCTTCGAGTTTGATTCAAGGCCGCTCACCAACCAAGCACACCCGCATGTTGCTCGCTTTTCGCGTGCCTTTTTGCGCCACAGCTTCAGGGCCGGCGAAATTATCGCCCAGCGCGTCCTTTCCTTTCACAACCTTCACTTTTACCTCCAGCTCATGGAAAACTCTCGCCAAGCAATCTCAGAAGGGCGTTTCCGGGAATTCCAGCGAGAATTTGTTGCGCGCTACACTGCAGGGGCCAAATAACCCTCTTTCCCCGAAATCAAGCGGTTTAGAGTTGCTTTCCTTCGCTGATCCTAGTTTTTTGCTCTCCCGCAGCGACCTTCGCAATTAGCAGAATTTTCCAAACAAACTTACCCTTCTTAAAATGACGACAGCATTATCGACTCTAGCCCAGCAACAGGGTGGCCCGCTAGGGAACCCCATGGTCATGATCATTCTCATGATCGTAATGTTTTATTTTCTGTTGATTCGGCCCCAGAAAAAACAGCGTAAGGAACAAGAAGCCCGAGTCGCCGCACTCAAGAAGGGTGATAAGGTTGTCACGATCGGCGGAATGCACGGGAAGGTACACAAAGTTTCAAAGGAGACCGTTACCATTAGAATTTCCGAAGGTGTTCTCGTCCCTTTCAATAAGGTGGCCATCGCAACCGTTGATAAACAATTCAGCAAAAGCGAGGGCAATATCGAAGAGGAAGCTTCCGAAAAAGCTCCCGAAAGCTAGTTGCATTCCAGTTTAGCCATTCTCATCATTTCAAACTCGTTACCGCTAACCTAAACAGGTGCTGCAAGAGTAACTTTTCAGATTCCAAAGTCAGTAATTCATGGACCTCCAAGACAACCCTCTCATCGTCGTCAGCGCTGGTATCGCTATCGTGGCACTCATTTTCTGGTATGTCGCTACCGAGATTGATCGTCGCAAGCGTAACGTTGGCACAATCGCCATCGGAATCGTCGTCGCCCTCTGCTTGGTGGCTGTTCTTCCGGTGAAGGAAAAACTCAAAGGAGGAATCGATCTTGTTGGCGGATCTTCCTTCATCGTCGAAATCCAGCCAGGAAAAGATGAAGAAGGGAACTCCCTGCCCGTCAACGAGGGTGCGATTGAACAAGCCAAAGCAACTCTTTCAAAACGACTCTCCAATAGCGGCCTAAGCGACAACCTCATGCAGCCTCTTGGTGAGAATCGCCTCATCATTGAGATGCCCGGAGTCGGTCCAGAACGACGCGACGAAATCCGCGAGACAATCGAAAAGACGGCCCGCCTCCTCCTCAAGAAAGTTCATCCCAACAGTAATCAAATTATTGCTCAAATCGAGGCAGGCACGAAAACCTTAGAACCCGGCTATCAGGTCTTTCCAATTCGTCGCACTGACCCTGAGACTGGAAAAGTAATCGGCATGGATAAAATCCTTCTGAGCAGGAGGACCATTGTTGGTGGAGATAAAGTCGATCTTGCCCGCCCCGGCGATGGTCTTGGTGTTATTAATGTCTTGCTGAGTAAGGAAGGTGGCCGGCGCCTCACCAATGCCACCAAGACCATGACAATCGGCAGTGATCGGATGGCTGTCGTCCTAGACGATGAAGTTCTCATAGCGCCTACCGTCAACGCCACTCTCGGACGCAACTTTATCGTGGAAGGCCTAGACGGACGTGAGGAAGTTCGCACGGTTTCGAATGCTCTCAACAACCCTCTGAAATACCCCCTCAACATCCTTTCCGAGCGCAATGTCACTGCTCGCTATGGTGAGGAAGTCGTGCGCCAAGGTGTGACCGCTGCCATCGCCGGACTGGCTCTTACCCTTCTTTTCGTCCTAATTTACTATCGCTTTGCAGGTTTCGTCGCTCTCATCGGATTAACGGTAAACATGCTCATCCTTTTTGGGGCCATGGCGATGTTTGGAGCCACCTTCACCCTCCCAGGGATAGCCGGAATCATCCTCACAATTGGTGTTGCAGTTGATGCTAATGTTCTCATTTACGAGCGCTTGCGGGAGGAAATTGCGGGAGGGAAATCTCTTATCAATGCAATCCGCGCAGCCTACGAAAAGGCCTTTAGTGCGATTTTTGATGCGAACATCACAACCCTTCTAACTGCGATCATTCTTCTTTGGCGGGCTTCTGATCAAATGAAGGGCTTTGCGATCACCCTAACGATCGGAATTCTCTCCTCAATGTTTGCAGCCCTTCTTGTGACTCGTGTCTTCTTCTTCTGGGGAAGCGACACCGAGGCTCTCAAAAAGCTCAGTTTCATGAATTTGATTCCAGCTAAAACGATTAAGTTCATGGAAATGCGGAAGCCAGCCTTCATGCTCTCCTCAGTCCTCTTAATAGGATCGCTCGTAGTCATGGGAACTAAGCGGGAGTCTTCACTTGGCATCGACTTTCTCGGTGGAAGTATCGTGAACATCCAACTTAAGGAGGGACAGGAATTAAGCGAAGCCACCGTCAAGAAAGCCATTAGCGATCTGACTCTTGAAAAAAATCCTACAATTCAGCTCGAGCAACCTGTTGGGGCCGAAGGCGATCTCATCTCAATCAAGTGCGCGAGCAACGATCTTGAAAAGATTGAAAGTAAATTGCGCTCAGACATCGGAATCCTCGGCGAGATCAATACTGAAAAAAATTACGATATTGCGTTCGATAACGAAACGATTTCACCCTCTCTTGGTGGCGAGTTTCTAAAGAACTCTTTTTACGCTCTTGGACTTGGTCTCCTGGCGGTCTTATTCTACATCAGTCTCCGTTTTGAATTTTCGTTCGCCGTCGGGGCCTTTGCGGCACTCTTCCACGATATCTTAATTTGTATCGGAGTCGTTATTATGTTCGGAACTGAACTCTCATTGATTCACGTCGGAGCGTTCTTAACGATCGCAGGTTACTCCATCAATGACACCATTGTTGTTTTCGACCGGATGAGAGAATCACTCCGCTCAAAGCGGGGTGATGTCGCCCAAGTCATGAACTTGGCGATCAACGCAACTCTCTCCCGAACCATTCTGACCTCGGTCACCACCTTTGTGGCTGTCCTCGTTCTTTGGATCTTTGGCGGCTCGGCTCTGAAGGACTTCTCATTCGCAATCATGATCGGGGTAGTTGTCGGAACCTACTCTTCTATCTTCATTGCGGCACCTGTTGTCTACATCTGGAGCAAAAAGGGCAGCAAGCTTCGACAGGAGCTTATTGATGCCTCGCTCGATATGCCAAACGATCTTGCCGAGCCAGTGCCCGGCAAATAAGGCTGCTTCCAATTTCTAATGAAAGCCTGCCCGGAGCTCCCTCCGAG
Organism: Akkermansiaceae bacterium; assembly: GCA_022424905.1. GTDB lineage: Bacteria > Verrucomicrobiota > Verrucomicrobiia > Verrucomicrobiales > Akkermansiaceae > SW10. The sequence continues at coordinate 5,416 of JAKMGP010000153.1, forward strand.
CAGGCTTTTTCAATCATTGCCAAAAATAGTTTAAGAAACTAAACCTTTCACCAAATGACAGTCGTCCGAATCACCCTTATGATGGGCATCTTTTGCTACGGCCTTCACGCGCAAGAAGCACCAATTGCCGCGACTGACCGCACCCCTCCCGAAAAAGAGGTCTTTGATGACGATGGCTCCCGCGTCGCTGTTTTAGGCTATCACGTCTTCCATAAGACCCTTCCCGCAACGCAAATGAGGATTCCCACCTCAAAATTCCGGAGCCAGATGGAAGCTATTAGAAAATCCAACATTGCGGTGATCACGCTTGAGCAGTTCCTCGCTTGGCGTCGTGGCGAGGGAGAACTCCCACCCCAATCGATTCTCATCACCATGGATGATGGCTGGAGATCAGTTTACACCGAAGCTTTTCCCATCATGAAGGAGCTCAAACTCCCCTTTACAATCTTTCTTTATAAAAACTACGTGGGGTCCAATCGTGGTGGCCGGGCCCTCTCCCTCTCGATGATTCGTGAAATGGTCTCCAGCAAGCTCTGCACCATCGGATCTCACTCGGTCAGTCACCCATTCCCAAGCAAAATTAAAAAAGCAGCCAAGGAGGGCCCGGAAGCCTACGAAAAATTCCTTCGCAACGAATTAGGAAACTCGAAAAAGTTTCTCGATGACACATTCAAGATCAAGGTGAACACCTACGCCTACCCCGGTGGATACTATACAGACGAAATGTTCCCGCTCGCGGAAGAATTAGGATATGACCAACTTTTCACGGTGAAACCGGGGAAGATTCGGCGAGATTCCCCCCGGTATACTCTACCCCGTTATATCGTGCTTGGAAATCACGACGCCGCCTTCAACGCTGCAATGGTTTTTCGCAATGGAGCTAGAGTTACCGCTATCCCGGTTTCCCTGCCACACCCAACCAAACCTGAACCCGGAGAAATCATTGCTTCACGCCTTCCAGACATTGAAATAGATCTCTCAGGCGTAAAAGATCTTGATCCAGAATCGGTCGTGATGCGGGTCGCCGGGTTCGGCAAAGTTCCGCTGAAGGCTGATACCACGTCTTTCCTTTACAGATGGACTGTGAGCCGGCCCCTTAGACAGCCGCTTTGCGAGGTCACCACTCAGTGGCGTCTCAAAGGTAAGGAAAGCTACGAACCAGTCATACGATGGTCATTCCGTCTTGATCATGAAGCAGCATACCAAGCTCAGTAGAGGGATTTCCAAAACTCAAAACGTGAAAAATTCTACTTTTGACGGATAGATGGCAATTTTCACTGTTAACAAGTCGAGATTGTCTCTTGTTTTCCTGTTTTTTATCAATTTTCGCTTGCTCGAAACCTCACTTTCCCCTTTTTTCAGGGAAATCTCTAAAACCTCATGAGCAATCAAACACTCGACGGAGCTCAAGCTCTCATCAAAACGCTCGACGATCTCGGCATAGAATTCGTCTTCGGCTACTCTGGTGGAGCAGCGATCCCAATTTTTGACGCCCTAGAAACAGTAGAAACCAAAATGAAGTTTATTCTTGTTCGCCACGAACAAGGAGCCGTTCACATGGCTGACGGCTACGCTCGTGCGACTGGGAAGCCAGCCGCCGTCCTAGTCACTTCCGGGCCCGGTGCGGGAAATACCGTGACCGGTCTTATGACTGCTCAAATGGACTCGGTTCCAATGCTTGTGATTTGCGGACAACAGGTGACTTGGATGCTGGGCAAAGATGCCTTTCAGGAAGCCGATATTTTCGGAATCACTGTCCCTGTGGTAAAGCACAACTACCTCGTCAAAGAGACCAACGACTTAGTCCGTGTTGCTAAGGAGGCTTACCATATCGCAACCACTGGTCGCCCTGGCCCAGTCCTCATCGATGTTCCGAAGGATGTCTCCTCTGGTGATTTCACCGCGACAATGGATCCCGAACTCGACCTTCCAGGTTATGACCCATACGAATCTCTCAATATCGACCCGTCCGGGATAGAGGAAGCCGTAGCACTCATTAAAAAAGCCAAGCGTCCCGTGATCCTTGCGGGTCAAGGCACTATGATTTCGCGCGCCGACAAGGAATTGATGGAGCTTGCAACCAAACTCAAGTGCCCCGTCACTTCAACTCTTCTTGGCAAAGGAGTCTTTCCTGAAACTCACGAACTAAGCCTCGGAATGCTTGGCATGCATGGCACTGCCTACGCAAACAAGGCGATGGTCGAGTGTGACCTCCTCCTCAACGTCGGCTCTCGATTTGACGATCGGATTATCGGGCAGCCCGATAAATTTTGTGCAGATGCCAAAATAATCCACATTGATATCGATCCAGCGGAAATGGATAAGATGATCGTGCCCGACATCCAAATCGTCGGAGACGCGAAGGCAGCCCTCACTCTCCTCAACCAAGAAATCGGAGAACTAGATACCGCAGATTGGCTCAAGACACTTGGCGGTTATAAAAAGAAATTTCCTCTCAGCTACAAGAAGCAAGGCGGACTCCGCATGCAACAGGTCATTGAAGAATTCTACGAACAAACTGAAGGCAAAGCTATTGTCTCGACCGATGTTGGACAGCACCAAATGTGGGCCGCTCAATTCTATAAGAACGACGAATCGTATCACTGGCTCTCATCCGGTGGAGCCGGCACTATGGGCTTCGGTCTCCCCGCTGCTATCGGAGCTCAACTTGCCCAGCCAGACAAGACTGTCATTTCGATCTCTGGCGATGGTGGCTTTCAGATGACTCTTTTTGAACTCGCCACTGCCGCGATTCACAAGCTCCCTATCAAGATTGTAGTTCTCAATAACCACTATCT
>JAKMGP010000189.1 GCA_022424905.1 Akkermansiaceae bacterium
AAGCCAACACCAGCAATCATAGCAATACTGGCGGCTTTTCCGGGGACGTTACGATTGAGCATGCCGACGGCGACGACCGAGAAGATCGGAATGAAGTAAATGGAGTTCATGTCCTGAAGATAGGCGAATATAGAATCGTTGGCGGCGAGGAAGGGAGCTCCGATCATGGCTGCGATTGCGATGAAGACAACGAAGAGCTTAGCGGCCTTTACAGTTTGTTCCTCTGTGCCTTCAGGGTTGATGCTGTGCTTATAGAGGCCAAGTGAAAAAAGAGCAGAGGTGGAATTGAGCGCGGCATTGAAGGAACTCAGAATGGCTCCGACCATGACGGCGGCAAAGAACCCGGTGAGATGATCGGGAAGGAGATTACGAACCAGGGTGCCGTATGCTTGGTCGTTGCTGATACCGTCGCTGGCATAGAGGTGGTAGGCGACAATACCGGGGATAACGAGGTAGAGTGGTCCGAGAAGTTTGAGGCCACCCGTGAGGAGTACCCCTTTTTGACCTTCGGCCAAACTACTGGCTCCGAAGGTGCGTTGAATGATTTGCTGGTTGGTGCACCAGTAGAAAAGATTGAGTAGGGCAACGCCGGTAAATAGGGTGCCAAAGGGGAGGCCGAAGTCTTTATCACCCGTGGAGTCGAGGCGTTCGGGGTGGACTTCGTTTAGAGTCTTCCAACCTTCCGCGATTCCGTTGTTACCACCGACTGCATCGATTGAAAGCCAAGCGATCGTGAAGCCTCCGACGAGGAGGCCAATGCCGTTAATAGTATCAAGAACTGCGAGCGTTCGAAGCCCCCCAAAGCGGGCATAAAGAAGCCCCCCAATACCTATGATAATTGTGGTGAGGCGAAGAAGAGTAGTGTCGCTTTCGATGCCGGTGAGCGAAGAGAGATCCATCATGTCGATAAGACCGCGGGCACCTGAATATAGAATCAGAGGAATTAGAATGAGGGCATAGGCAAGGAGAAAAATGGTATTGGCAATGCTCTGTGTCGTGGTGTCATAGCGCTGCTCGAGGAATTGTGGAACGGTCGTGATCCCGGTGCGAAGAAAACGCGGGAGGAAGAAGAGGGCCATGATGATAAGGGCGATCACAGCATTGACTTCCCATGCCATGACACTGAGGCCGTCTTTGAAGGCCGCTCCATTGAGGCCAACCATCTGCTCGGTGGAAAGGTTGGTGAGGAGAAGGGAGCCGGCAATGATGGGAAAGGTAAGACTTCGGCCTCCGAGGAAAAATCCGTCGGAGCTATTCCGTTCGTCTTTCCGGGTGATCCAAATTGTAAGCGCGGAGGCTGCAGCAGTGAAGAGAATGAAGGAGATGACAGTTAGCATACCTTAGAAGATGTGTTGCGGTTGAGAGAGGCTGTTGAGCAGCCGAAGAGCGGAGGTTATAACTCTCACTAGGCCGTTACAATCACCTAATCTAATTCATCACTTCCCTTCAAGGCTTCCAACTTTAGGATTCGAACGATTCTTTGTAGAAAATGAACCAACACTCATGTTCTAGGATGAAAAATTTTCGAATTGATTTAGTTCGAGAGGATCTCGTCAGGGGCGTTTGAGAGGATTCGATGGTAAGGTGAGAGCCCACGCATGATACTTTTCCAAAGAGTGAGGTCGTGTGGTAAATTGAGGAGGTTGGTCTTAGGCTCCGTGATGGTCCAGGCATCCTGCGCGACTTCCTCTTCAAGCTGGCCCTCTGACCACCCGGAGTAGCCGGCAAAGGCTTTTACGAGGGTGTTGGGTTGTCCGAGATAAGTTTTGGCCTCATCCATCGCGATGCGGGTGGCAAAGCCGAATTTGGAATCCCGTTTCCAGAAAGCCGAGAAAGTGAGCTGGTCTCGGGCGACGGGGCCCCCAAGGTGAACGGGGATTTGCAAGAGTTCAAGAAATTCAGGATCGCTGATCAGATCGCCCACCGTTTTTCCAGAGTGATGATTGAGAATTAATCCGAATGCTCCTTCCTCGGGAGTATGTTCGGCAAGAAGAACGACAGCCTTATTGAAGGTGCCATCGCGAAGAGAGGGGTCAGCAAGCAGGAGTTTTTTATCGAGCTTGGGAGGCGCCGGCTGCGTGTTCACATGAAAAGACTGAATGTTGAAAAGGAAAAAGTGAAGACTTCGATGCGTTGATTTCGGAATCAGCCACCTAACTTGTGCAAAGTTGTTGGGGTCATTCTGTATTACGGCTTGATCATAAGGCCTAATTTGGGAAGTTTCGCTGCTCATGAATAAAGAAGCACTTTCTAGAGCTGCGGCCGAAGCCCGAGGATTGGCCATCGATGCCGTCCATGCTTGCTCCTCGGGCCACCTTGGTCTTCCTCTTGGTTGCGCTGATCTAGGCGCTGTCCTTTTTGGTGAAGGCCTCCGTTTTAACCCCGCTGCTCCAAAGTGGTTGAACCGCGACCGTTTCATCCTCTCGGCTGGTCATGGATCGATGTTTATTTATAGCTGGCTTCATCTCGCGGGCTTCAAGGTGTCTGGCCAAGACGTTGCCGATTTCCGCAAGCTCCACTCGATCACTCCGGGCCACCCCGAGTTTGACGAGACTGAAGGTGTTGAGGCTACGACCGGTCCCCTGGGCCAGGGTGTGGGGAATGCGGTGGGGTATGCCCTCTCTGGAAAGCGCGCGGCAGCCCGTTATAACACAGCTGATCATACCATCTTTGACCATCACGTGGTTGCCCTCGCCGGCGATGGATGCCTTCAGGAGGGTGTTGCGCAGGAAGCGATTGCTTTCGCCGGTCATAACCAGTTAGACAATCTCATCCTCATTTATGACTCAAATGACGTCACTCTCGATGCGATGGCGGACAAGACTCAAGGTTGGGACTCGGAAGCTTATTTTAAGTCGCTTAACTGGGATGCTGTGACCGTTGATGGTCATGATATGGATGCTTTCCTCTCAGCTTTCACTGCAGCCAAGGCGGGCAGTGGAAAGCCGACCGTGATCATTGCCAAGACCGAGATTGGTCGTGGGATTCCCCAGGTAGCCGGAACTGCTTCGGCACACGGTGAAGGTGGCGCAAATTTTTCTGAGGAAGCCCGCAAGGGACTCGGACTGCCTGAGCAGACCTTCTTTGTTTCCGATGAGACGAAGGCATACTTTGCCGAACAAGCTGAGGACCAAGTTAATACTTTCAACGAGTGGCAGGCGATTTACGA
>JAKMGP010000204.1 GCA_022424905.1 Akkermansiaceae bacterium
AAAATTCTGAGGGCTTTAATTATTTCCACCATACTTACGCTTAGCTCGATCATGCTAGCTCTCATTCTAGGTGCAACACTGCTTGATTCGATTATGGATACGTTTTCGAAGACGCTGGCGTCCTGGTTTGGGGAGGGAGAAGGATGGTTTCGGGGTATAATTCAATTTATGGGAGGATCCGTTATTTTAATTTTAAGCTACTTTTTATTTGCCGGAATTCATGGTGCCTTCGTGGGGATCTTCATCGATGATATCTTAGATGTAATTCACCAACGGTATTACCCTGATGTTCAGTGGAATAAGCCTCCATCATTTCTGACTTCATGCCTTTTCTCAGCTCGCATCTTTTTAATTGCCATCTTCCTCAATATTTTGGCTTCGCCTTTATTACTAGTTGGTTGGTTTATTCCTCCGCTCGGCCTAGCATTACAGATCTTTCTTAATGGCTATTTGCTAGGTAAAGAATATGGACAACTTGTAGAGCTCCGCTTTCCCAAGGGACATTCCCTAACACCGAGACCAAAATATTTTTCTAACGGAAATATTGCCACAATCATTTGGATTGTCCCAATCGTTAATTTACTTGCCCCGATCCTCCTCGCTGGCTCAGTTCTTCATACCCGCATGAAACTTAAAACCCAGTAACGACTGCCCCTCTACTAAAGAGCCCGCTTTAACTCTCTCCCAGTAAAACCAAGCCCCTAGAAGTTAAATGATTTGTTCAATATTGATCTCACCAGCCATGTGGGTAAGCCCCCGCAGAGTGAAAATGATATGACAGTTCGTTTCCTAGATAGCAGATCGCTTCAGCTCAGCAAAAGGCAACATACAGGCCAGCTTCATTCGGAGAAGTCGCTTGACTTCACACGACACATTGTAACCTTCACGCCATCGGAGTAAGCGTTACTGCTTCAACCAAATTTAGACCTGCAGCATGATCGTAAAAAAATCAAAGCGCCTCATTGCCTTCCTTAAGACAACTGCGATCGGCGGACTTTTATTTTTGTTACCACTAATTGTGTTGGGTGCACTCGTTGGGCAAATTGCTCCGATTGTCGGTGCGGTCTCATCGTTCCTCAACAAATACGTTCCAGTAAAAACAGCCGGTGGGGTTACTCTTCTCGTCGGACTATCCATCGCCATCATCCTATTGCTTTGCTTCGCCGCTGGGATGTTTGCCCGGTGGTCACTCGGGAGAAAGATCTCTATCGCTTTCGAGAAAAAGCTCGCACTCTTTTTCCCACGCTACTCAGTTCTCAAAGATCAGATGGCCGATACCATTGGGGGAGATGAGACAAAGCCACAAATGAAGCCTGTGCTCGTGACCTTCGATGAATATTACCGTATCGCCTTCGAGACAGAACGTGACGAAAAAAAAGGCCTTGCCACAATCTACCTGCCCGGTTCGCCTGATCCATGGTCGGGCAAAGTAGTGATACTAAATCTTGATCGTGTCACCCGTTTGGATGCAGAATTTGGCGATGCTGCTGCAACCTGCGAACAAGTGGGCCGAGGATCGATTGCGACGATCGGAATCGTCTAACTCTAAACTGTAGAAAAACTAAATTATGAAAATAAAAACTGGATGTGTTGGCTTTCATATCACTTTCAGGGTTCCAAATGACGATGTCGCGCAGATCGAAACCTTTTTTGAAAAGCACGAAGATTTTATGCGTGAGACACATCACATTGAAGGAACCGTGGAGCCAGTCGTTCTCTGCTATGCAGTGATGAGAAGTCCTGAATTTAGCAACCCCCTCGAGCCCGATCTTGGAGAGACAGGACATACCCTCTATGGAATAACAGAAATATACAACGGGCCAGAAGGCGCTCAAATGCATATGCAATTAGGACAGCAAAGGAATGAATTATTTGGAGAGCTGATCAATCTAACTTCAAAATACTGTGTAGGCGGTATTTTGGGGGCTCCAGTGATGCGATCTATGTAAGCCCCATTAAAAATACGACCCTCCGTTTTATTTCAACGCTCGATTGATTCATGCGATAGCTGAAAGAAGTGAGGGGATTACTTCCTCGAAACACTGCTCCATAATTGACAAAACAGAGACTCCAAATCTCTGGGAGGTTTTCCCGTAAGCGAGATAAGGAGTTTTTTGAATAAGCTTCCAACGCAATCCCCGCCATCTAAAGCGCACCACCTCACCGGGGGGAGTATCTACCGCCGCTCTCACCTAATACCGTGACAGATCTTTTGATCCTAATAGGGGTGCTACTCCCAAAACAATTTGTCGAATCTTATGGCGTAGAGCTCTGCATTGCCTTCGAGCTCAAACCGGACCGTGACGGGAGTCGCCACGTACTTGTCGAGCTTGAATCCGTCAGACCATTTGACGATCTCTCTGGCCTTGAAACCACCAGTGATCGGTTCGCTATTTTTGATTATTTCCCCGTTGGGATCGAGTAACGAGACGGTGATGCTACCGGAAGAGACGTTGCAACTGATTTTCATTTCATCGCCGGCCAGATAAATCTTGTGGGGCAGGATATGCGCCTTGGCTTTGGAATCGACGAGTTTATAGCCGGTCTCGAGATTCTCGATCCTGTCATCGCTGATCTTGAAAAGCTTGGCATTTTTTACCGCCTTCACGAAAGGCGGCTTCTGCTGCATCCGATAGACATGCCTCGGAGGTAGGACAAACTCATCGGAATCAGGACCAATCCTTACCAAGTTCTTGCCGACCGGGGAGTCTTTAGCGAAGGCATACTTCCCGGCTTTTTTGTCGTCCGGTTGTAGCAGCCAAGCCATGTTGAATCGCGCCAACCCGCCTTCAATAGAGCGAACATAAATGAATCCTTCACTAGGTGTCCCTTTTCTTCCCTGGGTTATCCACGAATAATTGCCAGGACCTTCTTTGATCAAACGATTGATGGGCCATGTCTTACCACCATCGAAACTAGCCCATACGTTGACGTTCGCCCGATTCTGTTTCTCCGGCAAACTTGGATCGGGCGAACTGAACAGAAGAATATCGCAGTCGTCACGGTCGAGCCTCAGCAGCCCGGCTTTGCAGCCGTAAATATCAGGCGGTCCGTCAAACAACTCATCGTCTTCGTTAAGATCACGCCAGGTCTCTCCACTATCATCGCTATAGGCGATCCAGCGATTCCCCTTCCTCGCACTCGTTCGGGTATTAATGTATATTGTCCCATCGTTAAGCTCGACCAAACCGCATTCACCGGTTCCCTTCAACGGAAAGGGTTCGCTTGAGTGCCATGTCTTACCATGGTCATCGCTGTAAACCGCGTTGGAATAAGAGTTTTGATCTCCACCCTGTTTGCGATAATCCGGCATTACGTGAGAGGCGGCCAGAAGGCGCCCCTTATGCTGGCCGTGCTTAATGGTGATACCGGGGCCGTGCGCCGGGTTGGGGCTTGGAAAAAAACCTCTGGAGTCTTTATGCAAGACGATCTTTTCAAGTTTCCAAGTCTTGCCGTGATCCCGGCTCTTATACATAAACGGAACGGGATGGAGAGACGTCATGAAAACCATGATCTCGCCAGTATTCTCATCAACCACGCTAGTGCCTAGCGTAGCATAGGCAAAATGCTTATCATTACCCCATCCCTCCCCATCGTATGGCCCGATACCAAGGGATTTCCAATCCATTT
>JAKMGP010000208.1 GCA_022424905.1 Akkermansiaceae bacterium
GATTCAGCGATACAGGGAACAGGATACGGGGTTCAGCTCTTCTCTCCAAAGGTGCGGGGACTGCGGGTGCTAATTCCGTAGTCCTGCCGCTGCTCGTGTGTGGTGTGTATATATAAATTCTAAAAGAAGTAAGAAAACAGCCCCCGCAGTCCCCGCACCTGCTCATCGGCAGCCCTCCCCTACTCCACCGACTAGCAGCCTCACTCCACCCTGATTCCCGAACCCTTTACCCTGAATCGGGAAACAATGAACAGGGATTAGGGAAGAGGAATCGGGGTGAAGGGTTCGATATGCCGTAATCACCTAACACCTGTCCGCTTTCAAGCTTCCCACGCCAACAGGCATGTTTTACGACTGCCGTATCATGAATTCGCTTCAAGCCCTTCTTGCGCTCTTCGTGTGTGGATTCGCGCCTCTCCACGCTATGCAAATCTTTGTCAAAACACTAACTGGAAAGACCATTACACTCGATGTTGAAGCGTCCGACACGATAGATAATGTAAAAGCTAAAATACAAGATCGTGAAGGCATCCCACCAGATCAACAGAGATTAATTTTTGCTGGCAAGCAGCTTGAGGATGGCCTCACCCTCCAAGACTACAACATTCAAAAGGAATCTACCTTACACCTCGTCTTACGCCTCCGAGGTCCCATTGGCCTTGCTATCACCAGAATTGCTTATGAAAAAAAGGACCATAAGTTGACTCTCACTTGGCGGAATGCGGAAGCAACCTCTTATCTCGTAAAGTATTCTACAGATCTCACAAATCTGGACTGGGATATCGCAGACGGCTTTTCATCTACGGATGATGAAAATCCAAACGAAGTTGAAACGATTACAGTCACCCTCGATTTGACTGAAGCGGGCGTTCCCGCCTCTAATCGACTTTTTTTTCGGGTCGAAGCAGAATAATTTTGAAATTGGCAAGCCTGAGAGGCCTTCGGGCATTTCTTTGGGTCCTGATTCACGGTTCACTAAAGGAGGAATCGGGATTCAAGGCTGCAGATGAGACCGATCAATTTTTTTCTCAGCACCCTATTATATACAGACCAACCCACCCAAAAAACCGCACCCCCACCGGTGGCGTGTCTCCCCTTTCCAACACTCCCTTTTCAGAGATCCGCCGAAGGTCGGTTCCCCAAAAGGGTGCGGACATGACGCAAATGGACCCGAAAATTGCTCCGATCAGGTCTCACTTCGGCGGCTGAGGACGAAGAAATTGCACTTAAAAGAGGTCCAAAATTGCATGTGGAGCATCCCAAGAGGTTCGAAACCCGATTTTTTTTCACCTCAAAAGGGCAGTTTTTGCCCGACACAGATACTCATTTTGGCCCCAAAAAGGCGAAAACAAGTTAACTTTTCCTAACTAATTTGCCGGAAAAAACCATTTTCGGGTCTCTGATTATGCAAAAAAAGTGTCAAAAAAGCAGAAATAGGACCCTTCAGAGGGGTCTTAAAACACCCTTATAAGGGCCTAAAACAGCCTAAAATTGCGTTCACACTAGGTGTTCACACTAGCTATCTCTAGAAAAGGCGAAGGCCCTAATCCGTTATGGATTAGGGCCTTCAATGGCTCCGGCGCTTGGGTTCGAACCAAGGACCTATTTGACCGCATCCCTTATAAATCAATGGTTTCAGCGCTAGTGTAGGCACTATTCAGTTGTTTTCAGCTACTTACTGCCTACACTAGTGCCTACAGCTCAGACCATGTCTACCCTCTACAAAAAGCGAAATTCACCCAATTGGTATGCCCAGTTTTTTGATTCAAACGGAGACCGCATCTCACGCTCAACTGGCACTTCTAAAAAGCGAGAAGCCGAGAAAATTGCCACCAAATTGGAGGCTAATGAATTTGAGCGAAGGAGCGACGACAGCCATCTCCCAAAACAATTTTCTGCTATTATCGAAACAGCGGTGCGTGAGGCTGCTTCGGGTGAGCTAACTCTAGCTAAAACGGAAGATTATCTTAGACGGATTCACCAACTGGCTAACCCGTCCTTTCGAGTCGTCAGCGTTAAGGAGCATCTTACCGATTGGGTGGAATCACAGAAGCATCATGTCAGCTCTAAGAGCATCGCTACTTACTACGATATGGTGAGAAGAATGACTGCTGCGTTAGGTCATGCAGTCTCCGCAAAACCAATTGGAGAACTAACGAAATCGCATGTCGAAAAGGCTCACGCCAAGATTGTGAAAATGAAGGTAAAAGGGACAAAGAGAACCATCAAAGCCGCAACAGCCAACATGGACCTGCGGGCGCTTCGAAGATCTCTTAATGACGCTGTAGAAAAGGACCTAGCAAGAATTAATGTCGCGCAAGGGGTCCGTCCCTTACCAGAAACCGATAGCAAGGAAGTAGCGCCATTCACCTTGGATGAAGTTAGGACGTTGATAGACCACTCCGCCACCAGCGAGCAATGGAAGGGAGCTATTCTTATTGCGGCGCATACTGGACTACGACTCAGTGACATCATACGTTTAGAGGATAGTCATATCCAAGGCACTCGTCTTGTAATCAGGCCAGAAAAAACAAAAAGGTCGCGGAAGTCCGTCACTATTCCTCTAACTCCCCCATGCTTAAAGTGGATTGAGGGGAAGAAAGGAGACTTATTTCCTAAGTTCAAGGGGACTAAGACAGGTACTCTCTCAACTCAGTTTGTTCGCATCATGGAACAAGCTAAAGTGCCGCGAGAAATCATAGATTCTGATAACGTTCCTAAGAGACGTTCCTTCCATTCCCTACGACATACCTTTGCATCATGGCTTGCAGATGCAGATGTGCATGCAGACGTTCGCCAGAAGCTAACCGGCCATCAATCAGCTGGTGTTCACGGTCGATATTCTCACCATGACGAAGCTCTTGATCGAGCGGTAGCTCAACTTCCAGATATATAATTTATCGAATAATTGTTCACGTTTCGGAGCCGAAGGAGAACTGAGCGAGTTTTGTAGACATCGCAAAAAAAGAAAAACATCAAAAATCACTTCTCACCCCTTGCGGAGGTTTTTGAAGTGTGCTTTCATATTCACGTCCCTGCAGCAAGGAAGGTTTCTTCCTCGAAAACTTTTGCAAGTTAGGTTTGGTCACCTTTCTTGAAAGTGCGGGAATTGTCCATTTATTCTGACCCTAGCCCTTCGGGGACCAGCAAGAGAATTACCGTTGGCAGGTAGTGTGAGCAGTTGTGGTGAAAGTCCTGTTAAAAGCATCCGCGCCGATCTCTAATCAATTAGAGTATTTAGCATCGACGCTACTTACCTCCAATTAATTGGGTCCGCTTGGGATTAGAGATCAACAGGATCCTCTTAATTGTAACCTACAATGCAAAAAGGATGCCCTAGATGGGCGACATTAAAGAAGGCCGCTGATTACAGCGGGTTATCAGAACGCCACCTCTACAATGCGATTGCAGATGGCCTAATTCGTTCGTCGCTTGTGAAGCGACCGAACGCAAGCAGAGGGAGACGTCTTGTCGACCTCCGCTCATTGGACGCATGGATCGAAAACGGTCTAATGCAAATGGGTCCTGCACCCTGCAGCCCAAATCAGGAACCACGAACCAAGGAGGAAGAATCATGAATCAGGAAGAAGATTTGTATCCGGTATTCGATCCACCAAATAATGGACTTCATCCATACCTTTTTAGGTATGCATGCATGTGTGCTGAAG
>JAKMGP010000233.1 GCA_022424905.1 Akkermansiaceae bacterium
GAAAAGAAGATCCTCGCTGGCATCCGAAAAGTCGCCTCAACCCTTCCCACTTATATCACGCTCAAAGAAGTGAAAAAGCGCTGGGGCCACGGCCAGGAAGACGTTTTCCCCGTAACACAATTCGAAAAACTCTGGGGTGACCTCACGACCCTCTCCGGCATCGATTCAGAATTCATCGTTGTGCCAAGATCCCGCGGCCAGCAACTCAAAGACCCCGCTCAACTGGATGCCTGGCTCCGCGACGGCTCCGCCGACCACATCGAATCGCTCTGCGAGTGGTAGATTTCGGCATTGTCTTTTCTCTTCCGAATTTGAGAGTGACGGCGTGAGATTACTTCTGTTTTTATCAGTGTTACTTTCATCGTCGGCACTTGCCCGTTACTACGAATTTGAGCTTAATGAAGCGACCGATCCAACAGACAAGGAATTCTTTGGCATCCCGGAGAACCATGAGGTCTACTATCTAGACGTAAATGTTCCGTGGGGACTCATTGCTGTTTCCCTCTCATTTGATTCAGCTGATTCTGAAATCATTACAATTTTCACCCGCTATGTGGGGATCGCCCAAGGATATCAATTCTACGCGGTTGATTCACTCAAATCGGAGGAAAGGCAGCAAATCTCGTCCAACTCCGGCGACGATGAGCAAAGCTCCCCATTCACGATTTCTTCCGGCGGCTCACAACTCATCACCTTTGATAGTGACATTATCGGAGAAGAAGGCTAGGTTCAAATTGGTTATGATAAAGACGAAGGACTCCGCATCATTTCACAGAACGAAAATCCCCGCCCGCGCGAACCGGAATTCTCGATAAGCAACGGTCACCTTTTCATCACTCCCTCCCGTCTTGGCATCATTCAACAATCCTCCGACCTTAAAAACTGGACCAACATTAGTATTCAAGGAGGGGCCGTGACCCTCATAATGTCTAAGTTGAGAGGCCCCATTTTCTTCCGCGACCTCTGCCCTTAATCAAAAAGTTTCAAATCTCCACCGCCTCCGCAAGCATCTGGCGATACTCGACCTGCGGAACTTCGTAGCCTCCGAAAGTTCTCAAATGATCGGTCATCCACTGAGTATCCAGCAAAATAACCCTCTCTTCGCGAAGCCATTCAACCAAGTTCACCAGAGCAATTTTACTCGCGTCGGTCTTGCTGCTAAACATGCTCTCGCCAAAAAAAGCCCGTCCCAGTCGCACCCCGTATAGCCCACCTTGTAATCCCTCTTCATCCCAGCACTCCACCGAATGGGCAAATCCTTGTTTAAAGAGCTCGCAATAACTCTCCATGATTACCGGGTCAATCCAGGTTTCCTCTCGGTCACGGCATCCCTCCATCACGCCCCTAAAAGAAGTGTCAAATCGGACCTCGAAGGGTCGCTTTTTCATCGAACGTCTCAAACCGCGCGGAATATGAAATCGGTCATCGAGGGGAATAATCCCCCGCTCCTTTGGTTGAAACCAATAAATTTCACCATCTTCCGACATCGGAAAAACCCCCTCCATGTAGGCACCCAAAAGGACTTTAGTCGGAATTTTCTCCACAGCGGTATTTTCGCGATACAAAGCCCTGATTTCAATCTACAATTCTGCTCATGAAAATTGATCTCGCTAACTTACCCGACGAAGGCCAGCACTTTGAGGGCGAGCTTCCTCCCGAAGTCTTTGACCTTCAGGAGAGTGACATCATCAGCGCCAGCGCACTAAAATACTCTCTTTTTACCCAGCGCTTTGACACCGAACTCCTTTTAAATGGTAGCCTGCAGGCTACATTTGAGCTCACCTGCATGCGAAGCCTTCATTCCTTCAAGCAAACCATCTCGATGCCATCTGTTGCGGTTAGTATTGAGCTTGGAAACGATGGAATCATCGACCCCGCCCCCCAAATTCGGGAGGAAATCCTACTTGAACTCCCCACCAACCCACGCTGCGAAGACGGTGATAGCCCCGCAAATTGCGAAATAGATCCGAAGTATTTAGCAGTAGACAAACCGACCGATGATGGAGTAGAACCCGCCCCCGCGCCGGAAAAGCCCAATCCATGGGGTGCTCTAGACGCATTCGACTCTCAAGATTAACCTTCTTACCCACCAGATTCATGGCCTCACCAAAACGTCGCACCTCCAAGCACAAACAGAAGCTCCGTCGTGGAGCCAACCGTTGGCGTAAGCCCCTTCTCAAGACCTGTCCTGAGTGCGGCACTAGCATTCCCGGACATATCGCCTGCCCGGCTTGCGGAACATACCGTGATCGCCAGGTGGTCACCGACATCGATCAAATCTAGATCACGTCATCCAAACAAAATTCCAAAACTTTTCTGAGCGCGGGGGCACCCTCCGCGCTTTTTTACCGTGATGAAGATTGCACTCGATGCCATGGGCGGCGACCACGCCCCAAGAGTCAACCTCGAAGGAGCGCGCGACATCCTCGCTGAAGACTCAGAGATTGAGGCTATTCTCCTCACCGGACCAACCGATCAGCTGAAAAAGGCCGCTGCCGAGTGCGGCCTGACCGACCCGCGTGCCCTCTTTATTGAGGCTCCTGAAGTCGTTGGCATGGAAGAGTCCGGAGCCAAGGCGCTTAGGCGCAAGAAAAATTCTTCAATCTCCATCGCAGCTGATCTCGTCAAAAAAGGTGACGCTCAGGCCCTCGTCTCGGCGGGTAACACAGGAGCAGCTGTCGCAACTGCCACGGTAAAGCTCCGCCTCCTAAAGGGTGTGCAACGAGCTGGCATAGCCTCGCCCATGCCCAATGAATTTGGCGTCTGTAACCTTCTGGATGCTGGAGCCAATCCCGAGGCCAAGCCAAGCCACCTTCTCGGCTATGCCATCATGGGTAGCGTTTACGCTCGCGAAGTCCTGAAGGTCAACGACCCCCAGGTTGGTATTATGTCCAACGGTGAGGAAGAAGAAAAAGGAACTGCCTTCACAAAGGAAACGATGATTCTCCTCAAAAATCTAGTCGAACAAGGCGACGCCCCCTTCACCCTCTGTGGTAATGTTGAAGGCCACGACCTTTTCCAAACCAAGCTCGACGTCTGCCTCTGCGACGGCTTCACCGGCAACATCGTTCTTAAAAGTTGCGAAGCCACCGCCAAGGCCATGTCCAAATGGATGAAAGAAGAATTCAAAAAGAATCCTATCCGCATCACCGGAGCGCTCCTTGGCAGAGGCGCCTTCCAGGCCGTTAAGGATCGCACCAATTATGAATCTTACGGAGGAAGCCCTCTTCTCGGCGTCAATGGTGTGGTGATCATCGCCCACGGCGGCTCCTCCACTCTCGCAATCAAAAACGCACTCAAAATGGCCGTCCAAGCGCTTAAACATGAGGTCAATCCCAAGATCGAAGAAGCTCTGGCAAAGGTCAGCCTTCCAGGTTTGGCTCCAGAACAAGAATAAGCTCTAATGCTGATCACATTTGGTGGGAAAATTCTGTGGAACCTAAAAAGCAGCACCTAGCAAACCAGGGCAGGAAACTGATCACAGAAACGGGGACCAAACCGCCCTATCAACCAAGTTTTATGATTTTCGCTTCTTTCATGATTGGCCCCCTCCACAACTCCTCCATGATCCTCTCATGACGAATTTCGATAATCCGATTGGCCGACGTGAAACAGGCTCTCTCAAATGGGACCGCCGTGGCGACCTCGACCCTTTTTGGGTCGCTGACATGGATTTCACCTCCCCACCCGAAGTCATCGAAACCATCCGCAGACGGGTCGACCACGGAGTCTTCGGATATGCCGTCCCACATCCTTCCCTCGTCGAAACCCTCCAAGGCTATCTCCTTGACCGAATCGGCTACACCTGCCCTGAAGAAGAAATCATTCACCTTGGCGGCCTTGTCCCTGCGCTCTCTCTCGCCGCCCGAGCTTTCGGGAAACCCGGAGAGAAAGTTCTTACCTGCACCCCCATCTACCCTCCATTCCTCGGAATCCATCATGATGCCTCGATGGAACTCCTCAGCGTCGATCACGTTGAAATCAACGGACAGTGGACCTTCGATTGGCAAGCTCTCGAAGACAAAATTACCTCCGACACCAAAATCTTTCTTCTCAGTAATCCCCAAAACCCAATGGGCCGAGTTTTTAAGGAAGAAGAGATCATTCAACTCGCCACCTTCTGTGAGAAGCATGATCTAATTTTGCTTTCAGACGAAATTCACTGCGACCTCATTCTTGACGAAAAAAGGACTCCTCACTTCTCCGCCCTTAACCTACCCGAATCCCTGCGTGAAAGAACCATCACCCTCTTAGCTCCGAGTAAAACCTATAATATCGCTGGCCTCGGCTACGCCTTTGCGATCATTCCAAATGACTCCATCCGACGCCGTTTCACCGCGGTTCGCGGCCACACTCTACCCGAGATCAATTGCATCGCTTATTATGCGGCTGAAGCAGCCTACAAACACGGTGAACCGTGGCGACAAGACCTTCTCGCTTACCTTCGTAAAAATCGAGACCTTCTCACTTCGACGATTCGCCAAAAAATACCCGGTGCCAAAGTTCCTAATATCGAAGCCACCTATCTAGCTTGGGTTGACTGTGAATCTCTCCAAATAGAGAACCCGGTCCAAGCAGCAGAAGACGCCGGGCTCTTCCTTTCTGACGGCAAGTTCTTTGGGAGAGACCGCTGTGTTCGCATAAACTTTGGCACACAGACCAAACGGCTTGAATCAGCTCTTAGCACGTTCTCCGATGCTATGGGACTTTAACTAGCCCCTCGCACATATCTCTTGAGGCCCTTTTGACTGCCTGTCGCAACATCTAGTTCCCGCACAACTGCGACCCCTCACGATATTACGCAAGAACAAGATCGGGTGAGCTAGGATTCGATTCCCAAAAACCGCTGATAGCCACCTTTCCCAGTCCACCGACCTTAGCAACTGGAAGCATGTGATCGAACTAGATCGACACGATTCGCAAGCGACAATTCACGAGACTGATGATGGGACCTTCCTCCTTGCTTACGAAAAAGAGGCTACAGCAGTCAACGATTCGAGGTTTGCAGGGGCTATTTTGGCCTCATCAACCATCTCATCCAAGCAACCAAGACCCTACTAGTCACCAAACATCTCCGCCAAAATCGATTAAAATAAGTCAATCCCTCCTCCTCACTGAACTTATCGCCTCCAGCCTTGAAGCCACCTCAAAGCAAAGACATACTCACGCCATGAAGTTTTGGGTCCTTTCACTCTTACTTATCCTAGGACTGCCTCTTTTTGGGAGTCAGCATGTGATTCTTTGTGGCGGCCCAGCCTCACGGAAGTGGGAAAACCTTCGCGTGGAACAAGATCGCCATGATAGCTGGTGGGCCAATTTCGTTCGAGCCTCGACTATGCGGATGGATGAAATACGGAAATCCTATGGGGCCGGGTCTACGATCACTTGGATTGTTTACAAAAATGGTTACCTCACCCGAGGACGCGACGACCAAAAGCCCTATACTTCATGGATCGAAGAACAGGCAATCAAAAGAAATGCTCAACTTGTTTGGATCAATACTGGCGCTCAAGTAATTTCCACGATCAACCTCCAGCGAGATATCGTTACTTTCGATTTTTTTGGTCACTCCAACCGCCACTGCTTCATGCTCGACTACGGCAGTGACGTAATGGCAGTCAGCCAGACCTGGATTCACGAAAGAGACCTCGAGAAGATCAACCGCCGCATCTTCACGAAGAATGCCTTTTGCCAAAGCTGGGGCTGCCACACAGGTGAAAGTATGTCTGCCGTTTGGAAACGCCATATGGGATTCCCCCTCGTTGGTGCCAAAGGAAAAACCGACTATGCAGCGCTCTCTCTTGGTAAAATGCCCACCGTTTCCGGCGAGTGGATTCGGTAACTCCTCACCAACAATTTTATGACCTTTGAAGAACTCAACTCCCTCTATCAACTCCCGCTTTTCGACCTGATCCAGCGTTCCCGCCAGATCCACGAGGAAAACTGGCCGACTGCCGAAGTCCAGCTCTGCACTCTCCTCTCCATCAAAACCGGGGGCTGCTCCGAAGATTGCTCCTACTGCGCTCAGTCCGCCCGCTATAAAAGCGGAGTCGATGCCGAACGCCTCATGGAGAAGTGCGACATCATGAAGCGGGCCACCGCTGCCCGCGAAAGCGGCTCAACCCGTTTCTGCATGGGAGCTGCCTGGCGCGGTGTTCGCGAGGGAACCCAGCGATTCGAACAAGTCCTCGACATCGTCCGTGATGTTTCCGAACTCGGCATGGAAGTTTGTGTGACTCTCGGCGAGCTAGGACCTTCCGAAGCTGAAAAGCTCAAAGATGCCGGAGTAACTGCCTACAACCACAACATCGACACCTCTCCTGAGCACTACCCTAATATTGTCACCACGCACACCTTCCAAGATCGCCTCAACACAATTCGTCACGCACAAGATGCCGGAATGTCGATTTGCTGCGGCGGTATCCTTGGACTTGGCGAAACGACTGAAGACCGCCTCAAAATGCTAGAGGTCATTTCCGGCTTCAATCCACAACCCGAGTCCGTTCCCATTAACTCCCTCATGCCTATGCCTGGCACCCCGCTGGCCGAAAAACAAGGAGTCGACGTCTTCGAACTCGTCCGGATCATAGCCTTAGCCAGACTTGCTGTGCCCAAAGCTAAAGTCCGTCTTTCAGCTGGCCGAACGCAATTATCGGAAGAAGCACAGGCTCTTTGCTTCTTTGCCGGAGCCAACTCTATTTTCTACGGGGACAAGCTCCTCACCGCCAAAAATCCGGCAATCGAAAAAGACCTTGCGCTCATCGACCGCCTTGGCATGAAACCCCAAGAACCAAACCGGAAACTTGAGGCCCCTGATTCTGATGAATCACGTCCTGCCGAGCCACAACTCCTTTGATCTCCATTATCTTATATGAATTGGCCAGACAATCGTTGCCGTATCGAAGTTTCTCTCGATCGACAACAAGTCACTCTGTTCAAAGAAGAGAACAAAATTTTTGAAGCCTTTGCTTCAACTGCTGCCAATGGCGCAGGATTTGAAGACGGATCCTTCCGAACGCCCACCGGAAATTTTGTAGTTCGGGAACGCATCGGCGAGGGAGCGCCACTCCACACCTTATTCAAAGGACGTCTCCCGCGAAGGATCTGGCAGGGAAAGAAATCAGACGATGCGATTCTCACCCGTATCCTCTGGCTCCACGGACTTGACCCCGAAAATCGTAATACCTACCGCCGCTACATCTACTTCCACGGAACCCATGCCGAAGATTTGATCGGGAAGCCGGCATCACATGGTTGCATCCGGCTAGCGAACAAGCAGATGCTTGAACTTTTCGAACTCACTCCGATAGGCACTGCAGTTCAAATCTTCTAACTCATCATGAAAAAAATCATCGCCTTTGACTGCGACTCAACTCTGTCATCCATCGAAGGTGTCGATGAATTGGCCCGAATTGCCGGGGACCAAATCTTTCAGGAAGTTGAGGACCTCACGAATCTTGCGATGGATGGTAAAGTTCCTGTCGAAGAAATTTTCGCTAGACGTCTTGATCTCATTAAGCCAACCCGTGCTCAGTGTGCAGAAGTCGGAAGGATGTATCTCAATACCGTCGAGCCGACCGCTAAAGAGACCATCAAAAAATTGCAGGACCAAGGATGGGAGTGCCTCATTATCTCTGGTGGCTTCGAACCTTGTATTGCCCCCCTCGCTCGAGAACTTGGAATCGCAAGAGTTGAAGCGGTGCCTTTACAATTTGATGTCGGAGGACAATATCTTGGATTCGACGAAAATTACCCAACAACGAGATCCGGAGGAAAACCTGAAATCATTAGGTCAATCCGCGCAGAAATTGGGCCAAGCAAATTCGTCATGGTGGGAGATGGAGCGAGTGACTTAGAGACGGATTCGGAAGTTGATGCTTTCATCGGATTCTTCAGGTATGTTCGGAGAAATTCAGTGGCGCAAAATTGTAATGCTCACGCTTTTTCAATGTCCGAAATCATAGAAACCCATTTAGATTTCTAGAATGCTGTGATCGCTTTTTACGCACAATGTTCTTACCCCGGATGATCTATCTTAAGGCCTAGAAACTACCGTAACCTTGACAATTTGCCCCCCCGAACTCAACGTGCTTTTTAGGTAAACTACCCCCTAAGGCCAAGGCGGATAAGCTCGGCGCTGTCGGCACTTGGCTTTTCCTTTAAAACACGATCAACCGCCTTTCGAGCTTCCGCCTGCTTGAAGCCGAGTGCCATCAATCCCATTTCCGCATCTCGCGCCGAGTCGGTTCGATTCGGATCTGCATCCCAAGTCTCGACAACCCCAACCTTGTCTTTCAATTCCAAAATGATTCTCTCCGCAGTCTTTTTGCCAATCCCTTTCACACCGGATATTCCCGCAGCATCTCCTTGAATCACTGCCTGTTTGAAGCCTTCAACCGGCAATCCACCCAAAACCGCCAAGGCTGTCGCCGGGCCAATTCCACTCACACGGTCAATCAGGAGCATGAAAACATCTTTTTCCTCGTCCCGCGCGAAACCGTATAAAGTCAGCGAATTCTCACGCACATGCTGGTATATCCGCAGATCAATCGAATCTCCCTCGAGCGGATTGAGCTGGTCATAAGTTGAGAGAGGTAAGTGCACAAGATACCCTACCCCACTAGCCCCCACCACGATTCTCCCCGGAAGAGCTTCCCAAACTTCACCTTTCAGACGTGCAATCACGTGGGGAACGCTAGCCAAAACTAACCATGTCACAAAGGACAATCACTTTACATTAAGTCCATGGAAGACTCTTTATTAAGAAAACCTAACTTAATTGTTTACTAAATATTTAGATTTCACATTCTTTGTAGCTTTTTTGGTCGCTATTTCCGTAAATTCCTGTTAACCTTTCGTCGTTATGGCAACTACTAAACGGACGCGTTTCTCCCGTCGACTTCCTGATCATGTCACCGATGAACTGGTGAATGTTCTGGGTTCAGATCCGAAACTTTTCGGATTCAATGACCTTTTTGAGGATGTCTATGAGCGGTTGAAAGAGCGTAATGCAGTAAGTGGTGGAGAAGAAATGCTTCGTCTTCGCGCTTATGAAAAGCTGCAAAATCTGGTTACCCGTGGCCTTGCCGAAAAAGATGGTAAGGAATATCGCGGACTCGAGCGCATTCAGGAAGCGCACAGCGACAATATTGCTCAGCAAGAGGGTTAATTCTCGAAGCGAAGAGAATTTCGCAAAAATTGATGCTGGCTTTGCTAGCTCCGAATCCTTTAATTAACTGCGTCGGCAACGACGCGGTTAATTGCTTCTAGACGAAAGGCGATTAACGATTGAACAAGGCTTAAGCCTATCACATTACTGCTCTAAAATTATGTTGAACGATTATCTTCCTGTTATTCTTCAGGCCCTCGCAGCCATCGGATTTGCAGGCGCGGCCCTTGGGCTTAGCGTTCTTCTTGGCAAGAGGGGAAGCCACAACGAAACCAAGGAAACTCCTTACGAATGTGGCATGCTGCCAATCGGAGAGGGAGCCCCACGTTTTAGTGTGAAATTCTATCTCGTAGCGATGCTTTTTGTAATCTTCGATATTGAGGTTGTCTTCATGTATCCTTGGGCAGTTAGCTTTGCCGACCTCGTCCGCGAGAATGTCATGGTTCTTTGGAGCATGGCCAGCTTCGCCGGAATCCTGACGATTGCCTACGTTTACGCGCTCAAGAAAGGAGCACTGAACTGGAAGGGCTAGAGTTGCTCCGGAAACCGCCTTATTTTTCAGAGACGAGCTCTATACAATCAGAAGGTTTCGCATTAGAACACCTCCATGTTCACTGGCACCTTTACCGCCCTCATCACTCCTTTTCGCGATGGCGCTCTTGATCACGGGGCTTTTAAAGCCCTTATCGATCGCCAAGTCGCGGCGGGAATCACCGGAATTGTTCCCGTAGGCACCACTGGAGAATCACCCACTCTCGATTCAAACGAGCACCTTGAGGTCATCAGCGCAGCAGTTGAGTATGCTGATAAGCGCCTCCTCGTCGTCGCAGGAAGCGGCGCAAATTCTACCAACGAAGCTATCCATCTCACTCAAGCTTCCGAAAAAGCCGGCGCGGACGCCTCACTTCAAGTTTGCCCTTATTACAACAAGCCTTCTCAAGATGGCCTCTATCAGCACTATAAGACAATCGCTGCAAATACCGGGCTTCCAGTGATGCTTTACTCAATTCCCGGACGCTCCGTGATCGAGATTAGCATCGAGACCATTGCCCGCCTTGCTCGCGACTGCGAAAACATCGTGGCAAATAAGGAGGCAGGCGGCTCAGTTGATCGAATCAACCAGCTTGTTCAAGCTGTTCCCGAAGATTTCCAGATTCTTTCCGGAGACGACCCTCTCACCCTCCCTTTCATGTCATGCGGGGCGGTCGGCCTTGTCAGCGTCGCCTCAAACCTAATCCCCGAAGTGATGACTAGCCTCGTCAATCGCTGCCTCGAAGGAGAATTTGCCGAAGCTCTAGAGATCCAGAAGCGCTACTATCCACTTCTTTCAGGCCTCATGGGACTCGACACGAATCCAGTCCCCATCAAATCAGCTGTTGCCTTGCAAGGTCACTGCACCGATGAAATCAGACTCCCCCTCGTCAACCTTACCGACGAAAAAACGGAGAAACTTCGAAGCCTCCTCAAAACATATACCCTCCTCTAATTCTCACCACGAGAACCCTCCTTTTGACCCTAAGCCATGAAAGTCTCACGCCTTGCCGATGGGTCCCCCGAGATCTTTCATACCTTACAGGGCGAAGGAGCCTCCCTAGGCTTTCCCGCCGTCTTTCTTCGGCTCTCGCTTTGTAATCTTCACTGCCATTGGTGTGACACACCTTACACATGGAACTGGGAGCAAACTCCCTGGACCCATCAGGATGGGGTGAAATTTTCAAAGACCGAAGAAATCGTCGAACTTAGTCCGGCTGAAATCGCGCCACTCATTTTGAGTTACAACTGTAACCGCCTCGTCCTCACCGGAGGTGAGCCCTTGCTTCAACAAGATGAATTGGTGAAACTCACCAGATTGTTGCCTGAGATAGCATTCATCGAAGTCGAAACAAATGGCACCAAGCTTCCAAGTGACGACTTTATTGCTATCCCAACCCAATTTAACGTTTCTCCCAAACTCTCGAACTCGGGAATCGACGAAAAGCTTCGCTTAAATTTCAAGGCCCTCGGTCTTTTTGCTTCGTTAGAAAAAGCATTCTTCAAGTTTGTCGTCTGCAACCAATCCGATCTTGACGAAATAAAGACCTTACATTCGAAGCTAAACCTTTCCCCCGACCGGATTCACCTAATGCCTGAAGGCCGGGACGCTGAAACACTTCAACACCGTTCGCTCTGGCTTGCTGATATTTGCCGAGATCAAGGCTATCATTTTAGCCCACGGCTTCATGTTCTCCTTTGGGGAAATGAGCGGGCAAAATAGTATTATTATTGGGGAATCCACGAGCAACCGGTATCCCAATCCCAGAATCACTCGCCGAGAAACCTTGAAAATATGGAACCCTCACAACCGTAGCGCGAGGGGACAGAGTAGGGCCCTCGCTAACGTCGGGCCTTTTGACGCTCCCGCACTTTTTCGCGCTGAATAAAAAGAGGAATAAGCTTCTGCTCAACGTAATCGAAACCAGCTTGGAGACCCTTTTCTTGATACTCGCGGCCGATTTCTGCTTCCACAGCTGTCGGGTTCCCTTTCACTCGCAAGAAATCATTCGAGGTTGCCCTAATAAACGCCTCACCATCGATCTTCCCTTTCTCTCGAAGAAGCCACTCTCTCATGTAGAGGGCCAGAATCGCATCCCCAATCCAAGCTTCCTCTCGCTCCTGATCAATCTCCTCAGTTGTTCGTTTCATTTGACTCAATTAGCTGTTTCCGTCCTCTTTCCTGAGCTGCCTTCATTTCCTGCCTCAGTCGGTCCTCAGATTCGCGATCCCAATAGCCGCTATCCAATTCTATAAAAACACTAGAGTAAGGAAGAGCCGTTTTAGATTTAAGAACCAATATTGCGTATTTTGAAGCGTCACTTTGAGCAAGCAAAGTCAGTGATCGATTATCCATTTTCCGGACCTTGTGACCATGCAGCGCTTCGTTGAGTTGCCCCCTTAAATAATCAATCCCAGGTGCCCGATCATTACTCACAAAAGAAAGCTCACGAGCGGTGCTGAACGAAGGTGTCACTGTCTCCGAT
>JAKMGP010000251.1 GCA_022424905.1 Akkermansiaceae bacterium
GATTTTGATTTTCGGTCCCCAAACCATAACTAAGCCACGACCCCATGCTGGGGCGAATTGGCTGAGTGATCCCCGAATTCATCATAAGCAGGGAAGGCTCGTGATTGGGCACATCAGTGTGCATAGACCGAATGACGCAGATGTCATCGATACACTTTGCAACCTCGGGGAAAATTTCGCTGACCGGAATCCCGGACTGCCCCGATTTCTTAAACTTGAAAGGAGATTTGAAAAGCCCCCCGGTTCGTCTTTCTGTTTTACGTTCAGCTCCCGGCGGGCGTTGCCCATGGTATTTCTCGAGAGCCGGCTTAGGGTCAAAGGTATCGACCTGTGAAGGTCCACCATTCATAAAGAGGTGAATGATACGTTTGGCCTTGGGGCGAATATGGGGTGATTTTGGAACGAGCGGACTTTCCGAAGCTAATAAACCTTGATCGGCAAGAACTCCAGCAAGCCCAAGCGACGCGAATCCTCCTCCCGCACGTTTCAGAATATCGCGGCGATTCATGGTTGATTGATGGAAGGTTCCGTCCTGCATGTTAATCGAGATACATCAATTCGTTGCTCGCGAGCAACGCCTGACAATACTGCTCCCAGCGGGAAAGTTTGTCGTTCTTTTCTTTTTCAATACTAAGATAGGCTTGCGCAACTTGTGATTCTGCTTTCGAGGGTGAACGCCCAAAAACAAGGCGGTAGGCAAATTCGACCTGCTCCGGAACTCCATCATGTTCAACCGTCACCCGTTTGGCAAAAGCCCTCGCCTGATCGATAATAAAGTCACTATTTAGAACGAAAAGTTGTTGTTGTGGAACAGTCGTCTCCGTTCGGGAAGCCGCAGAAACATTTGCGTCGGGAAAGTCAAAAATCCTTAGCATCCCATCCAGCTGATGCCGACTAATGCTCGCGTATACCGTTCGACGTGTTTTGCTTTTACTGAGCTCGATCGTCGGCCCACCCATCTTCGGGTCGAGATTTCCAGAGATTGCGAGTAAGGCATCCCTCCAGGCTTCGACTTCTAGGCGACGACGATCGAACCGCCAACGGAAGCGATTATCACCATCAAGTTCTTCGTTTTTAGAACTCCGCTGACTAGAGAGTCGGTAGGTTGCCGATTTGAGAATCTCGCGATGCAACCACTTAAGTGACCATCCGTTCTTTATAAAATTGACGGTCAACCAATCGAGTAATTCGGGATGAGTCGGGGCTTCACCTAAAAGACCAAAGTTGCTTGAAGTCGTCACCAAACCCTTCCCGAAGTGCCACTGCCAAACACGGTTCACAATCACCCGCGCGGTGAGAGGGTTCTGCGGCGAAGCAATAGCCTCAGCAAGATCAAGACGTGAAAAAGGATGCTTCTTGGCTGCTTCGGGATCAGTCGGTCGAGGTTCATCTTCCAAAATTTCAAGAGTCCCCCGAGCAACCCATTCACCTTTGCTCGCCGGATTACCACGAATGTAGACCTGCATCGCCTTACCTCCTCCCTGAACTCCATGGGCTAGGGCATACTTGGGCTTAGCTTTTTTACGAAGAGATTCAAATTCCGCCTTCATTCGATCTGCTTCCGCTTTTTGCTCCTCATTCAAAAGCTTCGCATAAGCATCATTTTCGGGAGCATAGAGAGGAGCATGGCCATCAAACCAAATATTTTTAAGAAGGCGCTTCTGATCATTCTCCATCTTTCCGATGATCTTATTCAATCGATCTTCTAAATTGCGGGCTTTTGCCAACTCCTCTGCCTTCTCAGTCTCAATCTGCGAAATGGCTTCCTCAGCACGATCTACGAAGTTTTGGAATTGATCAGACAACGTTACGATTTCATCAGGAACCTTAAGAGTTTTGACTGTCGGCTCTTCCGTGAAATTCACCTTTACCTCATGCCACCCTTTCAACTCAGGCAAACGCTTCATCAGGTCATTCTTACGACTTTTCTCCAGCATTTCCCTGAATCGCCTTGTATAATGACGATGGAGCCCCGCCTGCTCCGCAAACTCATCGTCCGAAATCTTCACCCCTTGCGATTTTAAAGTCACCAATCGCCAACCTTCCTGTAAATATCGGCTCACTTGACCAAGCCTTTTTTGGCCTTCTTGTTTACCGATCCCTCTAAGGTAGCTACGATGTTTTGATTCGATATCCTTGATGGCTCGCTGTTCATCATTGTAAGCCTTCACCTTCTCCTCTCCTACCAACGGAATTTCAGAATATCTTCGTCCGTTAAACACTCCTGCTAAAGCGTAATAATCCCGGGTCGGAATAGGATCAAATTTATGATCGTGGCATCGCGCACACGACACCGTTAGCCCGAGGAACCCACGGGTCACGGTATCGATAGTATCATCAAGCTCATCGGCCTCAGCTTGAGCCTTGTCGGAATTTTTATAGTACTGAGCCCCGAGACCTAAAAACCCAAGACCAGCAAACTGGCGGAAACGATCTTCCGATTCATTCTCTATCAGATCACCCGCCAATTGGAATTTGATGAACTTATCGAATGGTAGATCTTCATTAAACATCTGAATGACCCAATCACGGTATTGATGGGCGTTCGCTCGCTTCTTAACTCCAAAAGTGTGGGCTTGATCCTCGGCGTAACGGGCCACATCAAGCCAATGCCTCCCCCAACGTTCACCATAATGGGAAGACTTCAAAAGTGAATCAACGAGCTTCCCAATCGCACTATTCTGATCCTTTGCAGAATTCTTAAGAAATTCGTCGACCTGATCGGGCGTCGGAGGAAGCCCTAAGAGGTCGAAGTAAATTCTTCGCACCAGCACGCGAGGCGAAGCAGTAGGCACCGGCCTCAAGTTCTGTTCTTCGAGTTGCCGCAAGATGAAGCCATCAATTTCCGATCGAGCCCACTTGGAATTCTTGACCTCCGGAAGCTTCGGTTCTTTCGGCGGCTGAAAGGCCCAGTGGCTGGACGCATCAATTGTCTTGCTCTTCAGTTCACTCTCGGATTGTTCCCGCGGATCGATCGCACCCGCCTCGATCCATTGGGAAAAATAGGAGATGATTTCGTCGGAAAGCCTCCCCTTGGGGGGCATCTCCAATTCTTCCTGGCGCAGCGCTTTTAAAATGAGACTTTCGGAAAGATTCCCTGGAATAACCGCTGGACCCGTATCCCCGCCTTTTCGGATACCCTTCTTGGTATCCAAAAATAACCCTCCCTTAAGCTTACCGCGGTTGGCCGCCTCCACGGAGTGACATTCGTAACACTTATCGACCAAAACCGGGCGAATCTTGGCCTCAAAGAAATCAAGCCCGACTCCCCCCGCCGAAACCCCACTGACGAAAAAGGCAGCGAGAAATTGAAGGCGAAACTTTAAGAGCATCGGAGAGAACTAAATGTCTGAGATTATGCTTAACGTCCGAGCGATACGAGATCTTACAAGGGGTAATATTTGGAAGTAATCTCCGTGCTACAAGCACTCAAATCCCCTCAACTCTTTGGACACCTCCGCTGGAGATTCAGTTCTGCTCAAACTTACCCTGAAATTGCCGACCGGGAACGGAATCCATGGTTCTACCCAAAAATCTCGGTGATCGGGCCAGCATCTTCTTTGTCAGGGCCAGCCATGCGGAAGGGTCGCTTGCTCGGGGACTCGATGACTTTTGCATGATCAAGTCCAAGGCTATATGCGATGGTAGAATTGAGGTCATGGAAGGTGACCGGGTTCTCGATCACTTTCCGAGCCTCCTTGTCAGTCTTACCGTAAGTCATACCACCTTTTACTCCCCCACCTGCGAGGAGGCTGGTGAAGGCTCCGGGGTGATGACTGCGACCGTTGCGATGCTGTTTTTGGATCTCAGGAGTTCGCCCAAATTCTGAGCTCAATACGACCAAAGTGGATTTTAGCAAACCACGCGCTCCGAGGTCAGTGATCAGTGAGCTATAAGCTGAATCAAGCAACTGGCAGCGGGCTTGTACTCCAGTAAAGTTATCATAGTGGGTGTCCCAATCACCGAGGGTAACCTCGATAAAACGAACGCCATGTTCCACCAGCCGGCGGGCAAGAAGACAACCTTGTCCGAAAGAATGGCGACCATATCGATTACGAATCGTCGGGCTTTCTTTGGTAAGATCAAAAGCGGCCAGGTCCTCGCTCTTCATGACCCGCACTGCTTCATCAAAAAGCATTCCGAAATTCTTGGCATTGGGCGAGGGATTCTCACGGTGAAAACGCTTATTGATGGCATCAGTGAGGCTAAGTCGGCGTTCAAAGTCCTCTTCATTCACAGAAGGATGCCTGCTCGTTCCTTCCAACCCCTTTTCGGGATTCGTCACCACTGCCGGGGCAAACTTGGCTCCCATCCAACCCGCACCAATCATGTTGGCCGGACTATTCACCGCAATGTATCCGGGAAGGGTATCGTTATCAGTACCCTTTAACCGGGTAACCCAACTGCCAAGCGCCGGATGAACAATTGTGCCGAGTTGGTTGTAGCCCTTATGAAGAAGGTAGCTGGCTTGATCATGATCACCTTGCTTCGACTGCATCGAGTGAATGGTGCAAACATCCTTCATGACCTTCGCCGTTTCGGGAAGATAATTGGCAATCTGAAGCCCATCGGCCGTTGTCGGGATCCCTTTAACCGGCCCTTGGACATCCTGCCCGGGCTTCAGATCAAAGGTATCGATGTGGCTCATCCCACCAGCCATGTTGAGAAAAATAACGTGGGTCGCCGGATTCGGTCTTTTTGCGGAAATTTTCTCGCCGAGAGCTTGGGAAGCAAGGCTCCCTCCAAGCATGGGGGCAAGGCTGACCCCTAGGAATTTTTGGGAGGCATCTCGAAGGAATTCGCGACGAGAAAATTCATCGCTCAGCTTTTGATTCAAGGAGTTCATTAATAGATGAAAAGAAATTCAGGAGTACAGACGAGAGCAGAAACGATGTTGGCCAGCCCCTTGCCCTCGCGATCAACCAGCTCCTTATTACACATTGCACGTTCCTGGTCAGAAGGCATTCGGGTGAGGATAGACTGGAAGAGCAAGACTCCCTTTTCGTCGAACGAACCAGGGACCTCAAAAATCTTACGAATGGCGGTATCATCCTTGGTTGCAACCATGGTTTGAGTTGCTCCGTTGAGCATCTGGAGCGTCTGGGTCAGGCTTCCTTCATTGGTCGCACCATCGATACTAATTCGATCGGATTGGCCGAACTTCCGGAGGAAATGGTTGGGCAATGCCGGGCTGGGAAGCTCCGAGGCACGAGCCATTCCCCGAATTGCCGAAGTCATCAGACGACCGTGACCCGCGATGTAAGTCGGGGGCCTTGGGACAGGTGCCTTTGGTCCGGTCCCGTCGCGCGCTTCCTTGTATTTCACGATGATCCACTTCTGATAATCCCTGATTGTCTTAAAGGAATGAACCTTTTCGATGATGTCCTCGAGGCGGCCAATGTATCGGCCGTGAATGAAAAGGTGCTCCATATCTTCCAGCCGCTGCGGAGCTTCTGGGTCTTCGAGAACGAGCGTGATCAATGAGTCCCAAATTTGCTCGGCACTCATCCTCTCGATGGGCCGGCCTAGTAGGCCATGAAAGGAAGCCTCGGCATCCGGAGCGGATTTTAGAGCAAAGGTCTTGGTCAGCATGAGAGTCTGTTGAAAGGCGCGAAGATCGTAGTCGTAGTCCTTGATGAGCTTCATCAACGCACCACTAAGAGCACCGGTGACAGGATCTTTTGGATCTAGAAATTCTTCGTTGTCCTTCTTGTGCAATTTGGCACCCATCACCCGCAGCCACATTCTCGCCGCGATTGAACCACCAAAAGTCGGGTTTTCCTCACCCACCACCCATGCCGCAAATCGATCAAGACTATCCGGGTTGGTCTTTTTTGATTCAAGGCGCACCTTCCCTCCAAAGGGAGTTCGGCCCTCTACCATCTCGCCCGGATCACCATCTTCGTATTGGTAATCATCAGGGAGCTTGATCCTCCCTGTCCCCTTACCGGGCTCAATCCCACTGGCGGCATACTGGCCAATCGCATCGCTAAAGAAGTGCAAGTGATGAAGACCCGGCACATTAAATTTTTTATCCGACGACATTTTAACGAATAAACCCCTACCTCTTAAAAAATCGAGGCGCCCGTAATTGCTTTTGCCGTGGGTGAAAGCAGCAAGATTGAAAAAGTCAATTCGTTCCCAGCTCGAACCTGGATCATCGTGGCACTGGGCACACTCCATGCGAACCCCCAAAAAAGCCCGCATGGTGTTGGCAGAGTTGTCTAGCGGCATACCAATATCCCGGGTGTAATAATGGGAAGCCCCCGAGCCAGTCCAGCCATTGCCGCGGCTCGACAGCAATTCAACGGTCATCGCTTTCCAGCTTTTATTTTCGCGAACCGCCTGCCGCGTCCAATTAATGAGAGGAGTATTAGAACTAAAGTATCCTCCCTGTAATTTCACCTCGTTGAGCCTTAGATGGTCATGAAACCAATTATTCATGTGGCTTTGATAACCCTTCGAACGATAAAGCCGATTGACAAGGCGATTGCGTTTATCCGCAGCCGGATCGTTGGTAAATTCCTTGATCTCGGCCAGAGTAGGGATCCTCCCGATGGCCACCAAGGAAGCGCGGCGTAGAAAGGTGAAGTCATCAACCGGAGCCGGTTTGGTCTTTTCCGATTTTTCAAGAACGGAGCTAATGAGCACATCGAGTTTCGCGGCCTCTTTGCCCATTTTTTCGGGAGTGATTTCCACCGCAAATAGAAAAGACCCCGAAAAAACAGCCCCGAATGCCCAAAGGTGGGAAGCAAAAGAGAAGCGGGACATGTGGGTCGGTTACGAAAGTGAATACGGAAAATTTTCACAATTCGAGAACTCGGAAACAAAAACTTAAAAACAAAGTGAAATGACATCGCACTCCCAGAATGCTCTCGCTAGTCTCCTCAAAATGAAAAGATGGTTTCTCTCGATTCTATTCCTTCTAGGAGGAAGTCTCGTCTTTTCCATCGAACCTCATCCCGATGCCGCACCGAACACTCACGCGCCAGGTGAAGTCGACCTCAAGGCCAACCTAAAATTCATCATCGCAAACCCAGATACTCTCCCTGGAGTTGTTCTCGATGAGACCAGCGCCATCCTCAAGGGAAAATGGCAATACTCAACCCATACCCCGCCCTATGTTGGCATCGGATACCTCCATGACCAAAAATCGGACAAAGGGGAAAAATCCGCGACCTTCATTCCTAATCTCCCACGATCTGGGAAATATGAAGTTCGTCTCTCCCATTGCTACAATTCAAGGCGCTCGACCGTTACCCCCGTGACGATCGTTCACGCGAACGGAAAATCCACCATTCGGATCAATCAACAAGATGTCCCCCAGCATGGGAGACTCTTTCGTTCCTTGGGAACCTACGAATTCAAGAAAGGAAAAAAAGGATCAGTCATTATTTCAAACGAAGGAACCGAAGGAAAATACGTCATCGCTGATGCCGTGCAATTCTTGCCGAAACACCAAAGAAGATAACCCGCTACTGTGTCTCTCGAACAACTTAATGTGATCTCGCAGCCCTGCGAGATACCGGATGAAGTTACCGCGATGCTTGCCGAGGCTGAGCACCGATGTGACGCCTTCTTCAAGGCCGGACTGGACCGACGCTACCCGCGTTACCTTCCCAGTAATCCTGAAAAAGTCTTTGCCGCCATCGCCACTCTTAAAGAATCTGGACTCCTTCGCGGTGACGTTTTCTGCGAATG
>JAKMGP010000258.1 GCA_022424905.1 Akkermansiaceae bacterium
CCATCCGTATCTGGATTAAGAGGGTCTGTGCCGGTATCATTGGCATCGATATAAGTTCCGGTGTTTGTTTCGGCTTCGTCTAGGATTCCGTCTCCGTCAGTGTCGATTTCCTGTGCGGAGAGAGGAGTCGAAATCGCTATGGAGATCGCTAATAAAAAGGTTGTTTGTTTCTGGCGCATCAAGTTTGTTTTACAATGTGAAGGAAAAGCCTACTTCTTATAAATAAGTGCCGTCAATCAGCGAATTTTGACGAGTTAGGTTGTCACTGTTAGAAGATTTTCGGCATAAGAGGTGAGAACAATCTTGCGTTGAGGGTATCAAAAGAGTTTGTATACACCTTTGTTGGAACAATAAAATCGTTGGGATTTTCTTGTACCTTTTGAAACTAAATGACATTTACATGCAACTTGTGTGGATGTTTTCGGTTTAAACACTGTCAGAAGAAACTATCATGAATAAAGTTATCGTTCTCAATGTTGTATGGGTGTTCGTTGCCGTAGGTGCCTTTTATCTCGGAAAGAATGATACACCAGAGGGTTCCGAAGCAGAGTTGTCTAATGGAGTTGGCAAGAATCGTTCCAGTCAAAATCGCTCTAATCAGGTAAGATCTTCTTCTTCTGAGAGTGGAAAGGAAGGGGGCTCCAACAAAACTCAGGCTAACGGCTCATCACAGGGTGTGACATTGGCGCAGTATCAACGGGAAACGGATGCTCTAGTGGCCAATAAATTATTCGCCGATCTTCTCCTCACATTGAAGGCGGAGAATGCACGAGAGGTATTCGAAGCTCTGTTAGAGAAGCGAAAAAATGGTGGCGAGAATGGCGAGCAAATGGCCTTTTTTCTGGAGGCCTGGGGAAAGCTCGAGGGGAAAGCGGCTCTCGCGGCAGTTGAAGAGCTTGGTGGCGATGGTCGCCGTCGGGGATTCGCTTCAATTTCTGCGATGAAGGGATGGGCAAGCTCCAATCCAACTGCGGCACGGGCTCACCTAGAAGGGCTTGAAGCTGGTTTTGAAAAAGGAATGTTAGTTCAAGGTGTTGTAAGTGGGATGGCTTCGGTCGATCCTCAGCTGGCAACAGAGTTTGTTTTGGAAATGGATGAGGCTCGACGGGCAGAGGGTGGAGACGGGGGAGAGGACCGCTGGAGAGGCTATGCAACTGATCGCCAGATGGAAGCAATTGCGCGTGCTCAGATGCAGCAAGGAATGCCACAGGCGACGGCTTGGGCTGAATCTCTTCCGGATGGCAGTATCAAATCTTCGGCGTTTGATCGAGTCGCGGAGAATTTTGCTCAGAGTGACCCTCAAGCTGCTGCCGAATGGGTAAAGTCTCATGCCGACCAAGAATATGCTGAACGCGCTGTTCGTGAAGTTTCAGAAGAGCTCTCTCGTAAAGATCCAGCAGCAGCTGTCAGTTGGGCTGAAGAGCTCCCTGAGGCCACGCAAGCAAGTGCAATGCGACAGTCGATTGAGCAATGGACACGGCAAGACGCAGAGGCTGCCGGACAGTATTTAACAACGATGGAAGAGTCAGCGAGCCGTGACGCGGCCGTAAGCTCTTTTGCCCGGACCCTTGATCGAGAAGATCCTGTTGTGGCGGCTGAGTGGGCTGCTTCGATTTCTGATGAGGGGACTCGTAATGAAACACTTCAATCGGTTGGCCGTTCATGGGTGCAAACTGACGCTGAGGCAGCGAAAGCCTGGCTTCCCAATAGCGGACTCTCGGAAGAGGCTCAAGCTGAGGTGATTGAAAGTGCCGCTCGTGGTGGTGGCCGCAGATTTGGTCCCGGGCGTTAATGTTCTTTGTCCCATCTTTTAAAATAGGGTGTAGGTGTTTTTTGCGATTGACCTTTAACAGGGTTTAACGCTTTTCGCCTCAATTTTAAGGCGAGTGAGATAAATATTTGCTGTGATTTAGAGGGCCGAACAATGGTTTCGGATTCTTTCCACTAATGGCGAGATGCCTTGCAACCAAGTTCATAATTTTGGTCACACCTCGAGGACTGACTGAGATGGTCGGGGCTTGGAGCATTCGGATCGGTGGAGCCTAGTGCCCTTAAGTCAAGGCAGGATACTGGAGATTGGTGTCCTAATCACCTGCGAGGAAGGAGGTAAAAACTCTCGCGATGTTCGACTGGAGTCAGCTCCTCCTCAAGCAAAGTCCATGAATCGCTTATTGATAGGAATCGATATCTAATTTTATTTGACACATTTTTGAACTGGATCACGCTTTTAGTGTATCGTTCTTGTACCTTATTTACTATGTTGTCTAATCGCTCCCTCCTCCTCTGGTTTTTCTTAAGTCTTTTTTCAAAAGCTGCCATCTTAACAGATTTTAACGGAGGAGGGGTGTATGATGCTGCATCATTCCGGGAGGGAGATGAAGGATCTGTGAGAAATGGATATTACCACTTGCTGGATGCCGGGGTTGGAAGCCAGGGAAATTACGTGTCGTTTCCCATCTCGGAAAATACGAGAGGGTGGTCTGATGCCCAATTTTCGATGGATTTCAGGGCATCTGATATTGAAGCTGATGGTTGGAGCGTAGCATTCTTAGATGCTTCTACTCATGGTGAGTCAGGGGCAGTCAGAGGGGGTTCCGAAGGCTTGCGTAATGAGGAAGAGAGAGGACAATACACGAACTCAATTGGTGTAGGATTCCGGACGTTTAATGGGACCAATGCCACTATCAACTACAATGGGGTGGAAAGTGGTGATGCCAGCTATGATCTCCAACCCTCTCAGTGGGGATCTCTGGAGATTAAGATGAATCGAAATGATACCGGAGGCGTATTCGTTGATGTCTCGATTTTTCCGGAGCGGGGATTGCAGGGGAATCCTCAGGTTGTCTACAACCAATACGCTCTTCAGAATGTATCGCTTGAAGAATTCCGGGTGCAGATCGCTGGGCGAACTGGAGGAGCGTCTATGGATCTGGATATCGATAATGTTTCTTTGAATGTCGAGATTGCCGAGCCACCAGCTCCGATTGGCTTAGTCATCAACGAATTTGTTGCCAACAACGAGGATAGTCTTGAAGATGAAGATCTCGATAACCCCGATTGGCTTGAGCTCTACAATGGGCAGGATCAAAATCAAAACCTTAGCGGATATTATCTCACCAATGATCCCGCTCAAAAGACTCTCTGGCGGCTTCCAAGAGTGATCATGTCACCTTTTGATCACTTTGTCATCTTTGCCTCGGGAAAAGATCGGAGTTCTCCTGATTCCTCGCTTCACACTAACTTTAATCTTTCGAAAGAGGGTGGATACCTCGCTCTTATTGCACCTGATGGGATAACAGTCGTTTCAGAATTTAACTACCTAGAGCAAGTCCAGGATATTTCCTATGGAGCACTTGGTAACAATCGTTCCGTTGGTTATTTGGAAAGCCCAACTCCCGAGGCAATCAATTCTGGCTTGCAAGCTGATGGACCACCTGCTGAGAGTGTCAAATTTGACCGGGCCGGTGGAGCCTTCTCAGGCTCTGCTACTTTAGAGATTCTCCCTCCATCTTCGCCTACCGCGGTGGTTAGATATACGACTGACGGCTCAATTCCGAACACAACATCGCGCATTTACGCATCTCGTTTTAATATTACAAACACCACGACAATCCGAGCACGAGTCTACGAAGCGGGTCGATTGCCAGGTGATGTGAAAAGCCGCACTTTTCTCGAGTTAGCTTCAAACATTAGAAATTTCACTTCCAACCTTCCTATCGTGGTGGTCGATACAAACGGGGTTAATATCGATAGCTCCGGTCGAAATTTCCAACCTGTTTACACAGTGGTAATCGATCGCGACGAGCTTACTGGAATCGCCCGGATCAATGACCCTGAGCCGAATTTTACAGGAAGAGGAGGAATGCACATTCGTGGGCAATCTTCCGCAGGATTCCCCAAAAAACAATATGCATGGGAGACATGGAATAATGAAGACGAGGATAAGAAAGTCTCAGTTTTAGGGATGCCAGCTGATTCTGACTGGATTCTCTACGCTCCTTATTCTGACAAAACCCTCATGCGTAATGCGATTGTCTATGAGACCGCCCGAACGACCGGTGGTAGCTTTGGCGGGGTTAGAACCCAGTATGTTGAAGTCTTCATGAACCGAAACCGTGGAACAGTGACACTCAATGATTACCGTGGGGTCTACGTTTTAATGGAGAAAATCAAACGAGGGAAAGAAAGGGTCGATATCGAACGGCTTGGTGATTTAACGGTAGATCCAAAGCTGATCACTGGCGGATATATCTTTAAGAAGGACAAAGGGCCATACAGTAGAGCGTGGAATACTTCAATCGAGAGAGTTCCGCTCGATATGCATGAACCCGAGCGTCCAAATAGCGCTCAGTTTACCTATATTCGCAACTATGTGAACCAAATGGAAACTGCTCTCCATGGCGATTCTTTCGATGATCCTGACGAGGGATATCAAGCTTACATCGATCGCCTAAGTTTCATTGACTCGCACCTCTACACTGAAGCTTTCAAGGATATCGATGGCTACCGAATTAGTACCTATTTTTCAAAATCACGGAATGGGAAAATCCGTGCCCTTCCTGTTTGGGATTTTAACTTAGGACTTGGCAACGCTAACTATCTTAACGGGCAGAACCCCCGCGGATGGTATTACCCCCAGGTTGGGGGGAGTGATTATTACTGGTATGACACCCTCTTTACGGACAAAGAATTCACATTGGCTTACTGGGATCGGTTTTGGTTTTTACGCCGGAGCTTACTCTCAACCAGCAACATGATGAGTATGATTGATCGGCACGATACCGAACTTGATGGTAGTCGGGGAACCCCGAATGCTGTGACTAGAAATTTTGAAGAGTGGGATACGCTGGGAAGATATCTCTGGCCGAATGCCGACGGTTTCGCTTCTCGACGGACTCACCAAGCTGAGGTTGACTGGATGAAAAACTGGCTTGCGACGAGGCTTGATTGGATGGAAACCCAATCTCGTGGTAGCAACGGAAACGCACGACCACCTGTCTTTAATAATTATGGAGGAGAGGTTCAATCAGGGTTCGATCTCGCAATGGGTGATCCAAATGGTTGGCCGGGTGCGAAGATTTACTATACCTTAGATGGTTCTGATCCCCGCCTCGGCAAAAGTCCGTCGATCGCACTTGTTGAGGAAAATGCCCCGTGCGAGGTGCTCGTGCCTTCTCTTGCGAATGGAGGTAGCAATTTATCACTCGCGGAGTGGACTGATACTACTCCACCTCCGAACCTTGCCAGCTGGGTTTCTGGGAATCAAGG
Source organism: Akkermansiaceae bacterium (assembly GCA_022424905.1). Lineage (GTDB taxonomy): Bacteria > Verrucomicrobiota > Verrucomicrobiia > Verrucomicrobiales > Akkermansiaceae > SW10. The sequence continues at coordinate 5,269 of JAKMGP010000258.1, forward strand.
GGTCGGCTACGAAAAAAGTTCAAGTAACCTTTATGATGATTACTTTAATTTGGATATCGAAAGTCAGATGGCTTCAAAAAACGGAAGCTGTTATATCCGAATCCCCTTTACGATATCATCACAAGCTGAACTCGATTCGTTGGAGAGCCTTACCTTAAAGATGCGCTACGATGACAGCTTCGTCGCCTTCATAAATGGCACTGAAGTAGCCAAGGACTCTAATGCCCCTGCTACTCTCGCTTGGGATTCAATTGCTGAAGGTTCTCACGATGATGACGAAGCAATCGAATATGCTCCCTATACGATCTCAGGGGGAGGGAATCTTTTAAAGGTAGGTCAAAACATTCTTGCGATCCAAGGACTCAATCGAGGGCGAGGTAGTAACGACGCCCTTTGGTCATGTCTGCTATCCGCGAGCCGAGGAGGAGGTGATGCGGTCAGCGCGAACGCACTCGTCTACTCTGCTGCAATTGAGTTGGATAAATCTGTTGATGTTCGTGCCCGAAGTTTTGACGGGTTTAAGTGGAGCCCTTTAAGCCAAGCCGGCTTCGTAGTGAGTGCAGTTCCCGCGTCTGTTGAGAATCTAGTTATTTCAGAAATTCATTATCGTCCAGCTTCCCCTTCCTCCGGCGAAACGAGTGCCGGGTTCGATAGTCGAGGAGATTTTGAATTCATTGAGCTCCTAAATATAGATCCTAATCAGGCCATCAATTTGGAGGGAGTCACGTTTGCTGATGGTATCGACTTTGCTGGTTTTGATAACGCTCTTCCGCTAAGAGCTCGCATCCTTGGTCCTGGAGAGCGTGTCCTGCTAGTGAGTAACCGCGCTGGTTTTGAGCTGCGCCATGGATCTGCAAATATTGCAGGTGAATTTGATGGATCTCTAAGAAACGAGGGTGAACAGATCGTCCTGTTGGACGCAGGTGGCTTCCCGATCCGTGATTTCACCTACGGTATCGAATTTCCTTGGCCTGAGGCAGCTGCCGATGGTTCAGGCTTTTCACTCGTTTTAAGCGACGCCACGTCAAATCCAGATCACAGTCAGCCAACAAGCTGGCGTGCGAGTGTTGATCTCAATGGTAATCCCGGTGGGGATGATTCAGTTCCTTTCACTGGGATTGCTTCCGCAGATGAAGACGGAGACGGGTTTAATGCATTTCTTGAATATGCGCTTGGCTCTGACGACAGATCTGGTGGGTCGTTACCTTCTTTGAGTTTAGAGAGAGAAGCGAGTAATGGATTGGGCGACTTCTTTGCAGTGTCATTCAGGATCAATCTTGCGGCTGTCGGGCTTCAGTATTCCCTACAAGGGAGTAGTGACTTGGTGAGTTGGACGAACGAAAAGGAAATGACTCACGTCGCGACTGATCATAACGGCGATGGAACAGCCACCATGAAATTTAGATCCGCTAGTCCAGTTAACGCTATCTCTGCCGAGCGGTTTTACCGGATTCAGGTAAAGGGACAGCAATAATCAAAAACATGAGGTAGCCAGCTGACGCTCCTGGCTCTCGTTAGAATCAAATCGCTCTCGATTGTTTTACCTGCTGATAAATCTGGATTGCCTGGACCTCCGGTCACGAAAAAAATGGTGATTTAGAAGATTGCTCTTGTCAGGGCCTGCGGTGGTTTGTTTTTCTCAAGCGACTATGAAAATTATATCTATTATCATGACGTGTGCCAGCTTGGCTCTTTTCTCCAGCTGTAGCTGCACTAAGACTGCCTCTTGCTGCGGCGAGGGCGGCGAGTGTTGCAAAGATCATTCGAATCACTCGCACAAGTAACGCCGGCCTTGCCACCAGCGAAGTTTCCAATGCTTTCAAACGTGTTTAGGGTCACCTCGGCACGTTTTTTTGGGCCTTAGATGAAGAAATTAAAGCTTGTAGGAGGAGCTGCCTACGGGTTCTTTACCTCATGAAGATTGTTTTTTTGCTGCCGATTATTGCTTCGTGTTTTCTCAACGTCTCCTGTGTCACTTTAAAGCTAGAGTTGGGCTGGAGTCACCAGAAGGATACAGAAAAGGCAGATCAAGCAACTCCAGAGATTCTTGATAAGTGAAAGTTTCATTGCTTTGAACAGCCAGTAGGGAACCGCAGGAGAGGCGATTATTCGCCCCAACTTTTGCTTCCATTGGCGTTTGTTTGCGCCTTGTGCCTCAGCTCCGCCTAGCGTTCGCCGAGGTGTTTCATGCTCCTTGTGTCGAAATGCCAAAGGTCCATTACGGTTAGCTCCTTTGAGATCAAAAGTGGGAGTTATTGCCCGAAACCTTGATAAACCGCTTTCCTGAAAAACTGTAAACTTTCGCCCGGTGTGGGATATAAACGGGTCAAAAAAATGGCGTAGAGTTCGTTGACTGGATCAATCCAAAAGTGGGTGGTGTGATACCCACTCCACCCATAAATACCTTTGGGTGCTCCATCGCCACCTAGTTCAGGGTTTTCTAGGACATAAAACCCTAAACCCAAATGATTGGCAGACCGCTCTCCACCATAACCGGGAATTTCTCCCATCTGGTCGCTCAGCATAAGTGATAGCGTCTCTTCAGAGATGATTGTTTTGCCATCACGAGTTCGCCCCCGGTCGACCAACATCTGGCAAAATCGGCCATAATCGCGAAGATTTGAAATCAAACCTTCGCCCCCTAAAGCCAAAGCACTTCCGGGTTGATAATATAATTCATCCTCCGCTTTGGTTCCTCGACGAAAATTCGATTTCTCCTTAACGAATAGCGGCTGAAAGCGTTCTTCTCGATCTTCATCATTAAGATGAAAGCTGGTGTCTCCCATATCTAAAGGCTGAAAGATCTCCTTCTTGAGAAAAGATGCGAAGTCCTGCCCGGATATTATTTCGATTGCTCTCCCAAGGATAGCAGTGCTCATGCCGTAGGTATAACGCTCTCCGGGATGATGCTTAAGGGGTTGTTGGACTAGAAGATCAATCATTTCAGCAAGGTCTTTCAGTTCTATGATCTCTTTCCATGTACCCTCCTCATGAAAGGATCCGTCGTAACCATAAATTCCTGAAGTGTGTCGCAAAAGATCCCGGAAGGTAACCTCTCTCTTAACGGGTTCGGTGACGCCTTTCTTGTCGTGTACTCTCAGCTGAGAAAGTTGTGGAATTACTTTAGAAACTGGGTCATCTAGTCGAAGAGACCCACGCTCATGTAAAATCATTGCGGCCACGCTGGTGATCGGTTTTGTCATCGACCAAATCGGAAATAAGGTCTCATCCGTAATGGGTCGATCCCCGGGGAAATTGGAATTTACGGCCCTATGGTAAAGGACCTTTCCTCGTTGCACGACCTTGGCAACGTTCGACAGGCAGTGTTGATTTTTGATCAGGATTTCTTGTGCCGCCTTAACTTCCTGCATTGCGGTCTGCGCTTCAAAGATCGTAAGTTCATTATCATAAAATCTCGTAAAATCAGGGGCGCTTGGATGTCCGCGGTGCGGGCCAAAATGATGTCCACGCGATTTGTTACGCCACAACAATGCCCAAGCTGTTTTCCGGGACCATTCGTCGTAGTTGAGCGCTGGCAGGAGGCGCTCAGTCCACCAATTAGCAATAGGAACTTTATCAATTCCAGTTTCTGTTAAAGCCGAAATTTTACCATGGGACTCAGCGAGTTGTGCGACCATCGATAGAACTTTACCCATTTGCCGCACGTCGCGCTGCTTCCAGATTTTGTAATAATCGAGCCCAAAGATATCGACGTAATCATCACCAGGATAGCCTTCCATGTAGTCTTCTTCATCGACAATATCTTGAGGAGAGATGGCATAAAGAATATGGTGAAGGTGTCTTGTTAGCCGCAGGTGATTCACAGTCATACGCCATAGAGCTATAAATTCGCCATCTTCACAGTGGCTTCGGCCCCACCAAGGCCATCGTTCACTGTGTTCATGAAAGGGTCGCAGGATTACAGGAATGCAACTGCCATCTTCACGCTTTAAATCGCCCAAAAACGCAGCGATCAAATCTAAGGTTGCTAGAAATTTCTTAGAGGCGGTTCCTCCTGGGAGGACTTGGTCAACCACCTTTGTGTTATCCCAGGCGTTGCGCCCGCTTACCGGATGATCGAGGTGCATTGAAATCGTATTGATACCACCACGGGCATCCGCCTCGCGAATTAGGCGTTTCATTTCAGTGAAGGAGACGCCGTCGAGATTGTGATCAAGATGAATGTCTCCGAGGTCCCAGCCATAAACTGCTGGATAATCCCCACAAACTTCCTTGATATCGCTTCTGCCAGTTTCAGATCTCCAGCCCACTCCATAAGCCGTGGCATCTTGGTGCCCGATCATGATTCCCTTTCCTGCCTGATCGTGCAGACGCTTTAGCAAAATTTTGACTTCTTCAGTTGCCTGAGGATCAGAGGGAGAGGGCTGAGTCTGCGCCTGTAAGATACTTAAAGAACAAAAAATTAGAATGAGCACTCTCATGGGAATAATAAACGATCTTGATCTAAGCTTGTGATGAATCTTGGGTGGAGGGACCTTTCTTTTTCGAGAGGGCTTTTTTCGGAGCTCCGTTTGATGTTGCAGCGTCAGAATTTAGCTTTGCCGCTAGCTATGAACGACCAGCTAAAGAAAGATTTTCTTTCCATCATTTTGAGCGCTCTCATAAATAGCGGTAATGACTTCAACTGATTTTCGGGCTTCGGTTGCTGAAGTTGATGGCTGCCGGCCTTCGTTAATGGCTGCGACTACTTCTTCGAAGTTTCGTTGGTGCTGGTAGAAGTTGATGGCGGTGGGATCATTTGCTCCAAGGCCCGCTTCCTGTCCCTTCATAAGGGTGCTCTTAATTTCGGCATCCTCAGGATTCTCCTCGCGGAAGTCCCAAATTTCAAAGGCTTCGTCGGCAAGGAAGGCTGATCCGTCGGTTCCAGCGAGTTGGACTCGGGCAGGGTGCCCGTCCTTTGACCAAGTGCAGGTTGAGGCTTCGATGACTCCACGTGCCCCATTCTCGAATTCAATAATGGCGACGCAGTGGTCCTCGACTTCGATCCGCTCATGAGCAAGGCAAACTGTTGTGGCTTGAACGCTTTTTACGGGCCCAGCGAGGTAGACGAGAGCGTCGACAGTGTGAATGGATTGGTTCATGAGGGCTCCACCTCCGTCGAGGGCCCAGGTTCCGCGCCACCCAGCGGAATCGTAGTAAGCTTGGTCACGATACCACTTAATATATGCCGAAGCCGAGACGAGGGTCCCGAAGCGACCTTCGTCGGCTGCTTTTTTGAAGGCGTCCATTCCGGGGTGGAATCTTCGATTAAGGACTGCTGCAAGGGTTTTGTCATTTTCTTCGGCGGCTAACATTAACTCGTCAATCCGGGGGATGGTAATCTCAAGTGGTTTTTCGACGATGGCGTGTTTCCCCGCCTTGAGTGCTGCCAAGGTTGGGTCGAGATGAGCACCGCTGGGGGTGCCGACGGTCACGATTTCTAGTTCAGGTTCGGCAAGGAATTCCGCGATGTTGGAAAAAGCCTTAGCTCCATATTCGTGAGCGAGTTTATCTGCGGCCTCCTGGCGAAGATCAAAAACCGAGTGGAGAGTGCCCCCGGTCATGGCGGTAATTGCTTTGGCGTGGAAATGTCCGATCATCCCAGCCCCAATAATTCCAAATTTCATAGTGTTATGCTTAGAAGTTGAAACCATGGATCCATATCTGGCAAGAGTGGCTTTGCTTATCCTCCTCCCGAGGGAGGCGCCGCCGACTCAGGCATCTTCTAATCCTTCGTCAGTTGAAGTGAAAAATAAGCACATTCAAACAGCAGAGAATACGGGTAGGAGGCCCATAAGTTGCTTTAGTGGGTCGGCTTAAACTCGCCTAGAATGAAAGAGCCCGAAGACGCCAGAATGTCTTGGTAGTGTCCGATAGGTTGAAGTTGAATTGCCTTGTTTGGATCGATCCTGACACTGCGCTAACAACAGTTTCTCTCGTTGACCACGTCTTGAGGTCGGAAGAGGTCTGGAACTCAAGAGTTACGCCACTGTGATCGATCTGCCTGGTGAAGCTGACCGTTCCATCGAGGCCGATCTGGACGAGAGAAGCGAGCTCATCAGGAGAATTCGGATCAGTACCCAGCGCGAATTCGAGAAGGTTTGAGAGGGAATCACCGTCTGGATCTAGGTCTTCGATACCAACACCATTTGTTGAGGCCCATTTTTGGTAGCTTTCGGTTTCAAGAATTCGTCCAGGTGTAGGCTTTGCGGTATTCCAAGAGCTCGAGAAATTTCCAAAGTCAATTGCTCCATTACGCGTTAGCGATGAGCCCCCAGTCGCAACAGGCCAAGGAAGAGCTGATTGATAGCGAACGACATCGGTTGTGATCTGATCTGAGCCGTCGTCGTCGAGGCCTTTTTGCAGTCGCACTGTCCCGTTCGAATTATTGAGAGGCCCGTCGCTGGCAGGCCCAATTAGGGTAACTGAGGGCGTAATGTCAAAGGTCTCTCGAAAATTAATAGTTTGGGCGATATTAATTTGAGGATCAAAAGTGACAATAACGATTGATGCGCCTGCGGCGATGCGGTGAGAGGCATTGAAGTTGAAATCGAGCCCTCCCCTCAGTTTCCAGAATTCAAGTGAGACTGTGGCATCTCCGATGTTAGTGAGTTCGACAAATTCGTGCGAATCGGAACCGGCTGGAGCGTAGTGAATTTCGGAAATGAAGACTGGCCCGAGGGCCGGCCCACTATTTGGAGCCTCGGGTGTGCGAGCTGTCATCGTGAATAGCGTGTCCGTTCCCATCCCATCTGGCCAACGCCCGAGGGTGGTTCCAGGAGCTGCCGCTGCAAATTCAACTTGGTCGACAAAGCTGATTGGGTGACCCGAGCTGTCGGTTTCAACGAGCCAGAGGTTGTCGCCCTGTCCTCCACTATTCAGGCCAAAGGGGCGGCCGGTACTCCAATTTCCTTTAATGGCCGTGTTGTCGAGGAAGATGGCGTCGATCATAAAGCTGTTTTGATCAATGACTATGATTTCGAAGCTCTCATTAAATTTGGAAAAGCCATTGTAACCATCAATCGTGATAAGATCTCCGGTGGATAATCCGTGAGCGGTGCTTTTTACAGTGGTTGGGCTTGCGCCCGCGACTCCCGTATAGTTGGTGATTGGATTTGCTGGGGGAGTGTTAAACTGACTTTCCTCTATGGCAAAATAGCCGAGTCCCCTGAGTGTCTTCTCGGGAAGTTCGTATGAACGATAAACCCTCTTGGAGTCTGTGAGAAGCCATCCTCCGATCTCGAGGGGTGAGGCAGTGGTGTTGTGTAGTTCGATGAAGTCCAAGCCGGGGTCAGCTGATCTGACTTCGTTGATGACCACTCTTCGATTGGCAATGGGGCCGTTAGTCCCCGGGGAGCCGTGGAAGGCTACGCTGGGAACCCAGCTATCGGGATTAGAAAGGTCGCTGGTAAGGTGACGAAGCTCCAATGATGAGCCATCACCGTCGGGGCGGGCTGGCCAAGAGTCTGAATCGTCGAAGCGAAAAGAGCTGATTAATTTTCCCGCGCTATCTAGGAGGGTGAGGGTTTCACCGTTGTTATCGAGGGCACCAATAAAAGTTCCCGCGATCAGGTTGGAAAGATTCTGACCATATCGCTCCAGAAAAGCGACTCGATCCCGCACGACGAGTGCTCGTCCGCCAGGAGCAAGTGGATAGGGGGAGAGGGAAAGTGAGATTCCTTCCGTGAAGGAGAGATCGGCAAGATTAATCGCGGTTGCTCCGGTGTTGGTGAGTTCGACATATTCAAAGAGATCCTTGTTTTCGAGATCGAGGGGCGCAGCGTCGAGTTTCTCAAGGAGGGTGGCTTCCCGTGGGTGGTAGTTGATCTCGCTAATCACGAGGTTTGTAGCGTTTGCTGGTTGCTCCAAGAGGAAGGTTCCGGAAACGGTAGCAGACCATTCATCTTCAAGTTTTAAACGTGCTGTGATAAGCGCTGATTCTGGCAGATTGATGATGGGCTTCCCGGCTGGGCGTGAAAGAGAAAGTGCGACATCAATTCCTAAGTCGCTACTGTTGGCGCTAGAATTATGAAGTTCAATCGAGAGAGTGTTTGTTCCTTCGAGAAGGTCGCCTGGAGCTATTGAAACTTCGGTTTCAAAACTCTCGTTTTCGTTAGAACTACGGATTGCAAAATCGTTGTAGGTTACAGTTCCAGCTTTCATATTTTCTCGGAACATTTCTTTCCCATTAAGATAAACAATCAGTCCATCGTCCATGATTGTTGAGAAGGTGAGTGAAGTCACATCGGCAGCATCAATCACTTCAAAACTTTTTCGGAAGTAGACGGCGGGGTAACCACTCCCGAATGATCCAATATCTAGAATTGTGTTTGCACGAGCGGCATTGATTGAGGTTGCGGTGCGTCCTCCGATCAAACCCTGACCTTCTTCCCAAGAGCTGTCGTCAAATTGAGGGTGTTTCCAATCGTTTGAGTTGTATCCCGAAGCGGGATTTGTTCTCACAACATTGCTTGAGGAAAGTGCAACCGAGGAGGCTTGGTAACGCCATTGGTCTGACTCAAATGGAAAGACTAATTCAGTCGCTACGCCGGAGAAAATTGGAATCGCTTTTGGAGAAATTGTCCCGTCTGAGCGGAGAGGATCTGTTCCATCAAGGGTGTAGTAGATGGTTCCAGTCTCTCCGTTGAGAGTTAGTTGATTGTTGCCTCCTGCAAATCCGCCTCTGGATGTTTGTCCGTTGATGGCAAAATTAGGAGATTCTAATGTAGGGTATAAATTAGAGTTTTTGAGTTGCCTAATGACGTTGTTTGTTCGAACCGGGAAGTAGGAATTGTAGAGCCGATTTTGTTCTGTTAACCATTCGTCACGATCGTATGCCGTGGAGCGGCGGTGGTCGCCCCAGCGGGCGGCTTCGGCAATGACCGCCTTGTCGATGGTTGCTGCATATTTTTCCCAACGAGCCCTTGTTTTTTCAGGAGTAAGAGCTCCATCTCCGGTAAGGTGCATGTGTGCGCGGTCGGCAAAGCGTTGGCGATATTCTGGGATTGCTTGCAGGCTTGATTGAATACGAACAATATCACGCGGATTTGAGTTAGAGGAAGGGTTCTCGAGAACCCGTTCCCCGTCCCAGGAATAGAGCTTCCATGGGCGCATTTCGGTTGGAGTAGAATATGGGCCGCCTCCGGCAGCACGCCAGTTTCCGTCAAATTTCAGATCTTGGTTTCCTCCGAAAATCTGGATGATCTGGAAGTCGATATAATTGTCGACGTCGAGAACTTTTTGAATGTTCTTCCAGTTGCGAGTGTTGACGACCGAGCGCATGGCATTCCAAGCAGTGGAGTTTCCTTCGACAAAGGTTCCTCCGTTCCGAGCGTCAATGAGATCACTGTCGCCTCCATCGTAGTTGGCATAATGGGCGTTATCTTGTCGTTCGGCAACATTGTGGAGCCCCCAGTAAAGTCCGTTCACGAATAAGTGAGCTAGGAATCCGGCACCAGCATCTTGGTTGCCCATATCGCGAAGGCTTTCACGCATCCATTGGTCTCGAATCATAGAGCCGCGGCT
>JAKMGP010000304.1 GCA_022424905.1 Akkermansiaceae bacterium
GCCTTCAGATGCCCAGCTCGATTTTGAAAAGTGGGGTTCTTGGCTACACAACGCGGACGGGGGTTCTGCTCCCGCAGTTCCGTATACTACTAACCATCCTGACGTCGAAACTATGGCTGAAGGAGTCCAGCGTTTGCGCGACGAATTTTTGGCGCCGCGAAGGGCATTTATTTACGCCCAAAATTCCATCCCTGATGCGCAGACGGGTCAGCTGAGTCTTGCCTACACTCCTCTGTTATCAGCGGGAGCACCTCTGACTCACCTCGTTCCAAACGACGACTCCGTCGATAACTCCTGGATGGAATTTGATTTTAACGACACCAACTGGCTTGCGGGAAATACTGGCGTAGGATTCGACTCTAGCACAAAATATGATCCGCTCATTGGCACCGATACTGAAGCAACGATGCGGGGCACTCATTCCTCGGTCTACATGCGTTGTGAATTCGAGGTTGCGGACCCCACTATCTATCAGGCGATGGAGTTGCGAATGAAGTATGATGATGGTTTTGTCGTTTACCTCAACGGCACCAAGATCGCATCAGAAAAAGCTCCGTCTAATCCTGCTTGGAACTCGATTGCTACTGCTGGCTATGAAGCTGACCCTTTAGAGTATGATACCTGGAATGTTAGCGCATCCCTGGGTGCACTCAGACCTGGGACCAATGTCCTTGCGATCCATGGCATGAATCGGTCTTTGGGAAGTAGCGACCTAATCTTCATGCCGGAATTGCATGGTGGTATCGCTGATTCTAACGGGAGTATTGAGCCTCTAATCGAGTTTGGAGCAATCGAATTTAACCCCGTTTCGACCAATCAGGATGAAGAGTATATCGAGCTTGTGAACAACAATGGGATTGCGGTCGATGTCTCAAACTGGAAGGTAAAAGGTGGAGTTGAATTTGAGATACCTGCTGGCACGGTCATTCCTGCGGGCTGGACACTCTACCTAAGCCCGCATGCTAAGTCTTTTCGCGCTCGCACGACTGGACCTACCGGAGGGCAGGGAAATTTTGTGGTGAGTCCCTATAAAGGGCACCTCTCGAACCTTGGAGAAACGCTTACGCTTATTGACCAACATGGAATGGAGAACAATTTCACTTCCTACGCCGGCAATCCTACCGATCAACAGGAGCATCTCGTCATTACTGAAATCATGTATCATCCCGAGCCTGATGGACTTGCCGAGTATATCGAATTGATGAACGTGAGTGACTCCGTAACTCTGGATCTTGCAGGCGTGAAGTTTACCAATGGCATCGATTTTGATTTTACTGGAAGCTCGGTCACTAGCTTGGCACCAGGCGGGCGGGTTCTCGTTGTGCGTGATCTTGCCGCATTTGAACTCGCTTATGGTGAAGGACTCCCAGTCGCGGGAGTCTTTGCAAACTTTACGAGCTTGAGTAATGCAGGGGAGAAGTTGAAACTTGAGGACGCCTCGAACGGCACGATTAAGGAATTCTCTTATAACGATAAGTCGCCTTGGCCTGTAGCAGCCGACACGCTTGGCTATAGCATTGTTCTTAGGGCGCCGGGTCAGAATCTCGACCCCTCTGAGCCTACTCATTGGAGAGCGAGTGTCGCTCCTGGAGGAACGCCTGGAAGTTCGGATGGCACTCTTCTTGCGGGCAATCCATCGGATGATCTCGACGGTGATGGATTGAATGCTCTTCTGGAGCATGCGCTTGGAACCAGTGACAATGATGCGACTCAATCGGGATCTGCCAGTGCTAGCCGCATGCTTATTGATGGTATCCTTTACGATTCTTTCACCTACACCGTGAAGGAAGTCGCTGATGATGTGCGGACATCGGTTGAGACAACCACCGACCTTCAAAACTGGAGCAATGACCCGGCCGATTTCGTCGAGTTAGTCGTGACTTCCAATGGCGATGGAACGGTGACTCGCACCGTGCGCTTGGCAACACCTGCGATAGTTGATAGCAAGCGTTTCTTCCGGGTCAAAGCAGAGTTACGTTAGAGCAATTTTTCTTTGAGGCCTCATGAAGTGCTTATTTCGACAACCGATCCGGCTTGTCTGTCCGTTGTTGTGGACGGCTTCTATTTTTGCCGATGAGACAAAAACGCTGCCTCCTCCAATCACCCATGATTCTGTCAAACCAGCAGATGACTTCACACTGATCGTCTTGCCGGATACTCAGGGTTATGCCGATACCCGGCACCGGGAAACTCAAAAACATTGGCCAGAGATCGGCGATCAGAGAGCCTGCTTTTTTGGGCAGACCGAATGGATTAAAAAAAATCACGAGGCAAGAAACATTGCCTTGGTGACACATGTGGGAGATATCACTCAGACCGAGCACGACGATGAATGGAAGATCGCGGACGCCGCTTTCAAGACGATCGAGTCTCATGTTCCTTACGTTCTCTGCTCTGGAAATCATGACATGGGGTATTCACCTCAGCTGCGCAAGACGAGCCAATCTCGCGCAAGCCAGTTCAGTCGTTATTTTCCACCTTCACGTTTCACGAAGAACCCTTTGTATGATCCACACTTCGCTCCTGAGAAAGAGGGGCACTTTCGGGAGGCCGGGAAAACCGAGAACTATTACCTCTTTTTCCAGGCAAGCGGGATGGACTTTTTGATGATTACCCTCGAGTTCAAACCGAGGGACGAAGCGATAGCTTGGGCAAACCAAGTGGCGGAGAGGCATCCCGACCACCGGATTGTTGTGGTCACCCATGGGTATCTCACGAAGAAAGGGCGGCTTTCAGAATCCGATGGGTATCCCATCAAAGGCAACTCGGGACAAGCAATCTGGGAAAAGTTTGTGAGCCGACACGCCCATATCTTTCTGGTGCTTTCGGGACATGCCGGAGAGAGCCGATTGACCAGCGAGGGACGGCACGGAAACCTTGTCCACCAGATCCAATCTGATTATTGGTATTTTGATCTCCCGCGAATTAAGGCGGGGAGCGGATTCTTGCGCATCTTGACTTTCCGTCCCGGCGAGGACCGGATCCAAGTGGAGACTTACTCGCCCGTGCTGGATGAATTCCTCACTCGCCCAAGCAGCAAGTTCTCGCTGCCATACGTCATGAAAAAAACGGGAGGCTAATTCGTATCGCGACTCCTTTCTAGCCCGATCTTTCTGCCTCGACCCGGGCAGGGGACGTCTCTATTCTTCCATGGTGGAAATGGTCTGGAAGTTTTTAGCAAGGTTTGCGTTTGCGGCAGCTTTCTTCGCCTCGTCTTCCGCTCACGCTGAAAAACCTTCTGCGCAGATACGCGATTTTAAAAAGGGAGTTCAACAGATTTTTGAAAAGCATTGCTACGAGTGCCATGGTCGAAAAAAGACGAAGGGGAAAGTCGATCTCACAAAGTATGCGACATGGGCCGACCTTGAGGAAGATCCCGAGTTGATTGAAGAAATCATCGAGGTCCTCGACAAAAATGAAATGCCTCCAGAAGAGGAGGTTCAGCCCACTCAGAATCAACGAGACCTTTTGATATCAGACCTGAAAAAAGCATTCGCCAATTCTACGAGACACGACCAGCCGTTGGTGCCGATGAGATTGCGGCGCATGAATCGCTTTGAATATGGCAATGCGGTTCGAGACCTCTTCGATCTCGAGTCATGGGTCTATTCAATTAACGATCGTATTATCCGGGATCATAGTAATTATTTTAGGCCTGAGTTGGGGGAAATGCCCAAGGTTGTCAGAGTGGGGAATCGGATCATGGGGCTCCAGCAGTTGCTGGAAAATCGCCTGCTCGGTGTCATGGCCTTTCCCAAGGATCCTCCGGCGGAGAATGGCTTCAATAATCGTGGTGATCATTTGAGTTTGTCTCCAGTTCTCATGGAGTCGTTTTTGGAGCTGAGCCGTTCCATCGTTCATGCCGAAAATTTCGATGAGAACTGCGGGGTTTGGTATGACCTGTTTGAGGATCCATCGAATCCCAAGTCGAAGGCTCGGAGAGCCACAATCTCGGTGGATCGATCCGTCGCGGCCGGGGGCACCGGACTGACGGTCAGCGCTTGGATCCGCCCCACAAATTTGTCTGATCAATGGCAGACTATTGTCCGGCGCGAGGATTCATGGCGTCGCCAATTGCTGGCGATTGGCCGGACCGGCAAAATCTGGGGGCTCTGGATGGGCGCGGGTATCGCGGGAAAGTATGAAGAGTTTGGAGCTGCAGTGGATCCCAAAATACTTGGCGACGGGAAATGGCATCATGTTGCGGGGACGATCGACGGCAAAAAGATTCGTCTCTACCTGGACGGAAAGGAGCTTGGCAGCAAGACGATGGCCGGACAGCTTTACACCCAAAGCGCTGGGCCGATGTTGGTTGGGGCCCATGGCAACGAGCCTTTTCATGGTGATTTGAATGATATCCTTCTTTACCGATCCGGTTTGAGTCGACTTCAGATTCAAAGCATTGCCTCCGGCGAGAAAGGAATCGCTGAAGATGAGGTGATGGGCAGTTGGAGCTTACCCGAGGAGGACAAGCCCAAGGTTGAGCAACCAGTTGAGAAGATTGCACATGAGAGGATCAAAAAATTCCTCTTGAAGGCCTTTCATTCGCCTACCGATGACAAGACGGGGAAGCTCTATTCAAGATACTTTGACCGGCAGTATCAAAAGAGCGGAGATTTCACCCGGAGCATGAAGGATGTGGTGTCGGCGGCTCTGGCTTCTCCGCGATTTATCTTTGTTCATAACGAGCGAGATGAGGTGTCACCCAATCAGGCTTCATTCAATTTAGCGACGCGTCTTTCGATGTTTTTGTGGAGCTCTATCCCAGACGAGGAATTGCTCGAGTTGGCCGCTAACGGAGAGCTTCAAAATGCCGAGGTTTTGACCGGGCAAGTGGAACGCATGCTCAATCACCATCGCGTAAAGAATTTCTGTGATAGTTTTGCCCCCCAGTGGTTGAAACTGAATAATCTGGTTTCGGCCTCTCCGGACTTTAAATCGCATCGCGACTACTACTTTGGAGGAGACGATAAGATTTCCTACAAGCGGGGGATGCACATGATGCTGGAGCCGCTCTTGAATTTTGAGACGATCTTTATCGAGAATAGACCGATTTCCGAGCTGGTTGATTCAGATTTTACTTACCGGAGCCATTTACTGAGCGAATGGTATCAGGGCAGGGCTGCCACTTATTCGATCAACGTAAATCTACGTGATATTGAATACACGCGAACCCCTGTCACAGACCGAAGAAATGGTGGTGTCATGACGACAGGAGCGGTGATGGTGATGACCTCCAGTCCGTTCCGATCACTCCCGATCACGCGTGGCTCATGGGTTTCGTCCGTCATTTTTAATGATCCACCCGAGCCTCCGCCCGATGATATTCCTGACCTGCGGGCGGATGATAAAACGCTTCAAAAGGAGGGTCTGACGGTTCGGCAAAAACTCAATCAACACAGCAGCGATGCTCAGTGTGCGAGCTGTCACGTAAAGATTGATCCCTTTGGCTTTGCCCTAGAAAACTATGACTTGCTGGGCCGCTGGCGGGATCATTACCGGACCGGATTGAAAGTAGATGCGAGTGGGAAGCTGTTTGGGAAACACGAGTTCACGGACATCGTGGGTTTCAAGGATGCCATCCTAGCTGAGGAGGATCTCTTCGCGAAGGCCTTCATCGGGCACCTCCTGTCATATGCCCTTGGGCGTGAGCTCACCTTGGCGGATCGCATTGCGACAGGTGAAATTGCCAAGGCAAGTCGAGCTGGTGGCTACCGAATGCGGGACGTGATCAAAAATATTGCAGTCCACCCAATTATTACTCAAATTACGAAACCATGAAATCGATTGGACGACGAAAATTTCTTCTTGGAGCCAGTGGCAGCGCGATGGCCCTTCCCTGGCTGGAGATGTATGCCGCTGATCCAAAAACGAAGAAGGACAAGGAGCCTTCATTGCGTTTTGCCTCGTTTTATTCGCCGATGGGCTTTGTGAGGGATCATTTTTTTCCGGAGGAGGGAAACACGGACTTCCTTTCGATGCCCACTCTTAGCCCGCTTAAGAGCGTGGGGAGTAAAGTTTCCCTGATCACCGGACTATCAAGGGTGAATGTGAGAGGGGTCGACGTTCATAATCAATGCAGTTCCTGCTACCTCTCTTCGGCTGATCCAAATGGCAAGCTTAAGTCGCCTTATCCGATGGACCGGACATTGGACCATCTCATTGCGGACAAGGTGAGCCATCGGACTCCGATCCGGTCATTGGAGTTGAATTGTAATAGTTTTAAGGACCTCAAGGAGTCGATCTACCTCGACAATATTTCTTGGTATGGCCCAGAGCATGTTGCAACCGCGATGAAAGACCCGAGCAAGGTCTATCAACGACTCTTTAAGACGAGTAATTCGAACAAAGACATCACCGATCTAATCTTGGAAGATGCTGCCAACTTTAAAAAGAATCTGACCTATCATGATAAGAGCAAGCTGGATGAATACTTCGATTCCGTGCGGGAAATCGAAATACAGATCGAGAAGCTAAACGAGTATTATCGCAAGCGTAAGAGAGCGGACGTCCTCGAGCCAGGCGAAGGCCCGATGACGCGTGGAGAGTATATCAAACTAATGGGCAAGTTGCTGGTGGTGGCTTTCCAGGGTGACTTGACCCATGTGGCGACCTTCATGCTTGCTCCCGAAAGATGGGGATCTCCCCAACACTTCCATGAACTACAATTCACCAAGTCGCATCATGGGCTCACACACGGGCAGGACAACGAAGGGGTGAAAAAGTTTTTGGTTCAAGTGGACCGATTTTATATGGAGCTCTTCGCTGAGGTGTTGGAGCAAATGGACGCGATCAGCGAGGGAGCTGGGACACTTTTGGACCATTCCATGGTCACTTTGGGATCAGGATTGGGTGATGGAAAAGATCACACCATGAATGAGCTTCCAGTAATCGTGGCTGGCTCAGCCAATGGCAGGATCAAGACAGGCCGCGTCCTCAATTGTCCTGAAAATACTCCTTTGGCGAATCTATGGCTATCGCAAGCCAAGTTGATGGGAACCGGCATGAAGCAGTTTGCTGATAGCACCGGACCATTGAATGGCTTGCTTGTTTAATTTTGGCCCAGCTACTTCTTGGAAATTTCTCCCGCGAGTTTCACATACTCGTGGCTCAGCTTTCCTTCTTCTTTGGCCGTCCATTTCCGGAAGCCGAGGGGGCGTTTGTCGAAGTTCTTGCTGGTCGTCTCACCATTCACCATCTGGATACCTTCGTAGTCATTGACGACGAGCTTGTGGGTGTGGCCGGCGAGCATCGCGACCACTCCGTTGGTTTTAAAAAGATTGAGCAACTCCTTCCGCTTGGCGGGCTCGATGTTGTAGTAGCTTTCCTTCTCATCGGGCTCTTTGACAAAGAGCGGGTAGTGCGTCACGACAACGACCGGGCTACCTTTTTTCTTGGCTGATTTTAATGCGGCCTTGAACCAGGCGTCGTGTTTTTCGGACTCACCTTTGAGAGGAGCCTTCCAAAGTTGCGTGTTCGCTACGACAAAGGTGTATCCCTTGTGTTCGAGGGTGAAGTAATCCTTCCCAATTGTTTCGCGATAGTTTTTGAGAGATTCCGCGGTGGGTTTGTTTCCAACGTCGTGATTTCCAGCGGCACAGTGGCAGGGGATTTTGAAGCCACCTTTGATCCGGTTGAAGTCGGCAAAGGATTTGTCGTTGGCCTTGCCGACGAGATCACCGCAGATGAGGACGAAATCGGGAGCCATGGCATTGATCTGCTCGACCGCGAGTTCGAAGGTTTTGACGTCGTGTTCGTATCCGCCCATACCGAGCTGAGTATCGCACATCTGGATGAAGGTGAACTCCTTTGAGGGGTTCTCCTTGGCCACTTCTTCAGCCATTCCCCGGTGATTGATGAAAGCAAGAGAGGCCACCAGAGCGGTAGTGGCCAGTAGAGGGAGGGCACGGGAAAAGTTCATGAGGCCTTTGGGTAAATGGCGTGGTTCGATTCGTCGAGGTGCAAATATCGGAGTGAATTGGCTAGAATGAATTCGCGATGCTAGTCGCTTGGAATACGGTTGAGGGTGTACCATGCTTGAGGGTGTTTTAGCCTTTGATCTAACTTTGATCTCAGCCCTTGGGTGGTCAGCTCAAAGACATAGTTGGTTCTTAGATTTTCGACCTTAAAGCGGACTGATCTCCCGCCCTTAGAAGTTTTAATTCCACTGATTTTGTGCCGAGCAGGATTAATTTCGTCACCACCGTAACGAGAGGAATATTGGTAAGTAAAACTACTCACCTTAAATGACTCGGGGGTCAATGAATCGGGATGGAGTGGCTCGGTAAAAACCAATTCGAAACCTTCGGGCTGGGCTTTCATCTCCTTGATTGCAAATGGTGTTTTTTGATTAAAGGTAATCCGCTGCAGTCCATAACTCCGATTTCCTAGAGACGACCAACCACGGTTGCTCATTCCAACAAACAGCGAGCCATCAGGTGCAAATTGAAGGCGCAAGACTGCTGCGGGGAAGTCATTTAAGAACGGGAAGCAAGCCCCTTGATACTGTCCATCCACTTCCTCCAAAAAGACACGATTCACCGCGGAGTTGGTAAACTCACCGATCAGGAATTGTCCGTCGAAGGGACCAAATTTTCCGGCTTGGTCGATAACTTGCACATCAGTCGCAGACCGCCCCATCTTATTGTAGGGCAGCCAAACTGCGGGTGGGACAAATCTCTCTGAGCTAGTGAGCGCTTCTCCATAATCTTGATTAGGCTTCGGAATCACCTTCATTTCAAAGGGAGCTTCTGGCGACTTGAGGCTGGCGAGCGATTCCTGATTTCCATAAAAGACGCCGGGCCTGAGATGGTAAATTGGAGTGGCGGGAATCCAGGTCCCTTGTTGATCCGAGAAGAATAAGTCCCCTTTCAAATTTGCTCCCATCCCAGAAGGCGAACGCATCCCTAAGGCTTTGGGCTGGAAGGAGCCGTCCTTGCCAATTGTTCCAGCCCAACCACGCCAGCCGATGTGATTGTTTGCTAGCTTTCCCATGCCCAGGTTGAGGGACACCCAGAGGTTGCCATTTCCGTCGCGAGCTGGGCCGTAAGCATAGGCGTGGTAGTTGCCCGAGACATTCCAGCCGTCACACTCGGTGAGGTAAGCATCCGCCTCTCCATTATTATTGCTATCTCGGAGACGTGTTACTTCACCCCGTTGGGCCACCAAGAGGTCCTCCCCATCTTTTAGCAATCCAAGCGGTTCATGTAGTCCGGAAGCGAAGAGCTTGAAATTGATTTTATTACGATCGGTAGACAAGGGATTCTCGAGCATCCAGATTTCTCCCTTGCGAATACAAACTGCCAACTTGTCCTCAATCCATTCCATGCCACTCACCTCCATGGGGATACCCTTACTGGGTACCCATGCTGGATCGCGGGAATCTTTTTCCCCACCTGCGGCGAGGATTTCGAAGCGCTCGTATGATTTGGGAATCTTGGTCTCTTCTGCCTGAGTGACCAATGTCATCGAGATAACTAGGGCAAGCTGGAGTCGCACCTTGGCTCTTTTAGGTTGACCGAGAAGGCGTCGACTCAAATTTCTCATTTCCATGAATAGATATATTTGATGCTGCGGTCGCCCGTGATTGTCTCAACCCGCAATCCTGCCGGATGCGCGACTTGCGGAGATGTTCCTTGGTCCCACTTCACCATCCGGATCAACTTTTCGTCTTCAATCCGATAGCTATCTTTGATGGTTTGATTGACCCGACTGGATAAAAACGTGGGGTTGCCACGAGGGCCGATCGTATAACCTCGGAAACGTGATGCTTCGAGCCCGGCATTATTAACTGGATAGACTTCGCTACTTAAAGGTTTTTCGAATGGCGCAAATCTTGAGAACCAGGTGCCATAGGCATCGAAAAATTGTCCCCTCCAGACCAGTGATAGTTGTGATTTCATTCCATCGTAAGCGAGATGAATTTCTCCTGGGAACCCTACCAAGATGGCCTTTGTTCCTGTCTTCTCGAAGAAGGCACGCTGGATGATAGGAGTGGTTTGCGGCACAAGTTCAAAGCGACTGCTATGCTGATCTGGCAATCCCTGCGGTGAGCCTTTTCCTGCTTTGATGAATCCCCAAATGGCGGCGATCTGGTGTTCCGTGTTACCATCAAGAACATTGCGAATGGAGGATTGGCCTCTGGGCCAAAAAGAGGGCATGAGCGTTCCAGGGCGATAGCTGGAAGGGTCGAGAAGATAGGAGCGGAACCAGCTGGGTTGAATTCGCTGATCAAGCGAACTAATATCCAGAGCCGGGATCCCGAGTGATTGTTGATCCCCCCAGCTGTGGCAGGTGATACAGTTGACGCCGCCCTGATTGCCCAGGAGCTTACCCCCCATTTCGGTGTGCTTTGAATTTAGGATGATGGGTTGTGCCCGTGGATCGGAATCAAGCTCAGCGAGCCACTTTGCGAGAACTTCCGCATGGCCCGGATAGGCCGGCATCTGTGTTTTTAAATAAGGACGAATCTGGCGATCTTTGCGTCCTTCCAGCACCCCAGCCAGCCAGTCGTATTGAAGTTTATGACCAATGCCAGTGAGGGGTGGAGGAACGCGGCCGGAGTCACCAAGGCTTTTGTTACCGATGAAGAAAGAATCAACCTCTGGGACCGGACCGCCTCTTCCATCGCGGCTGTGGCAGGCGTAACAATTCATAGCGGCAAAGCTTAGATGACCCTTCAAAGAATTTGGCGGGACAGTTTTGTTTCCCTTAAGATAGAGAGCTAGGGATGTGCGTTGTGTTTCAGTGAGGCGATAGTGGGGTGCTCCCTTGACAGAATTCTTTGAGATGCAGGCCCCATTTTCAAAAGAAGAGGACAATGCAAGTGGACGTAATTTTGATACTTTTATTTCCGGTAGGTCGTGGCACGAAGCACAGTTCATTTTGGTGACTAGCGATCTTCCTCGGGCGACTTTTTCGTGATCTATTTTGGGCCAGGGAATAAGATCAGGAGCCTGTCTTGGATCGCTTGATTGGTAGTCGAGCAAGTGAGCGGCAAGGTCGATGGCCTCCTGTTTTTCAAGAGAAATACGAGGCATTCGACTATCTGGACGAAACTTCGAAGGGTCAGCGAGAAAGTGTTCCAGCGCGGTGAGAGTCGTCTTCTGCCCCAGATCTGGTAATGGGACTGCTAGAGCTGAAGTGAGTTTTAAGCCACTTCCTTGTGGCCCACGAAAATCACGGGTTGGAGCATGGCAGGCCACACAGCCTTTTTCATGATAGAGAGCGCTTCCACGTTCTGCATTGGCATGACGGGCTTTCTTAAATTTGAGTCCCTTCCCAAGGGTAGCTAGATAAGAAACGATGGCATCGATTTCTTGTTCGACGAGGCCATGTGCCATGTGCGGCATGGTGGATCCTTGGCGGCTAGCCTCGGGATTCTGAAGAAATTGTATGACCCAATCATGACTCACCCTACTTGATAGGTTTTCGAGGGAAGGACCTTTCCGGGGAATGATAACTTGGGAACCTCCGTGGCAATTGGCGCAGCCGAGTTCAGAAAAAAGAACCGCGCCCCCTTGTGCCGAAGGAGCCCGCGAATGAAAACGCTCGTAGCCGACGACATGAGGTTCGGCATGAGCTCCTCCCCAGGTGAGTAGCAATAAAGCGGATAGAAAATTTTGCATCATTTTTTCAGGCAGTCATTAAGATATGCCCTTGAGGTGTTGATGGCTTTTGTAATTTCTGCTGCGGACCCAAGCATTGGAATTCCTCTTGGGACCGGGTGGCCAAAGATCTCCACAAGTCCCGAGTATCGGATGTCACGAAGGACTTTCAGGATGGGGATGTAATCGAGGTTTCCAAACCCGGGGAGTTGTTTGAGTTGTTCCTGTTCGGACATCTTCTTTTTCGAAGAGGGATGATATTCTTGGAAATAAATGAATGGAACATGGGTATTTCCTCCTTCCCTGAGTAGTGCAGGAATCTGATCAATGACGTCGTGAAGATGATGTGGGGCGAAAGCAACCCCGACATTCTTCGAAGGATTTAATTCGTAAAAATACCTTATTGAATCGGGAGAAGAGAGCATTGAATTCTTATGATTTTCAATGGCCATGGTGACACCAAGTTCTTCGGCCAGTTCATAGTGGGGTTTCAGTTTTTCAAAAAAGGCTTTTACTTGTTTTTTAGCTTCTTGGCCCACCGGATCTTTGGGCCCCATCCCACCTGAGCCGCACACTGTGATCGAGCCCCCGTTCTTCTTCGTCCAGCGCATCTCATTGTCCTGCCGGAAAGGTCCAAGGGGATAGCAGGTTGAAACTGACATCGTGGTGAGATGCTTTTTGAGGAGCTCTTGAAAAGCTTCATCTCCGATTTTGCTGATTTGCTCGCGATGAGTCGCATGAACTTTGCGCCAAATATCTACCGATTCACTGCCTGTTTTTACTGCCTCTGATAAAACATGATCAAGAGGCATAGTTCCATACATCGCTGATGACATGACATAGCGGGGCGACCATTCTTGTTCTAGGCCCCTCGCAGAAGTGAAAAGAGCGGAACCTCCGATGAGAGTTGAAAAATTTCTTCGATTCATTTCTTCGCCTCTTCCTCGAGCATCTTGATCCAAGGTCCCACATAGTGCCCGTTGTCATGAAAGGTTCTGCCTGAGACCAAGTTTCTATCGATCACACAGGCTTCGTTGACGTAAATTCCGCCACAAATCTCGAGGTCAAACTGGCACTTTGCCACGGTTGCCATCCGTCGACCCTTCACGCAATCCGCGCGCGCCGGAATCTCAACCCCGTGACAAACGCTAGCAATCGGTTTATTGCGCTCAAAAAACCATTGGGTTAATTGAATAAGATCCGGATCTTCACGAATGTATTCTGGTGCTCGTCCGCCGGAGAATAGAATGCCGAGATAGTCCTCTGGATTCACTTCTGAAAAAGCAAGATCTGCAGCTAGCTGATATCCCTCCCACTCACGTGTGATGGTCCAGCCCGGGCGGACTTCGTGCATCACCATTTGATAGAGCCTTTTTTCTGGAGCGATCACTACTGGTTCAATTCCAGCCTCTTGCAAGCGGTAGTAGGGGTAGAGAGTATCTACGGTCTCAGTTGCGTCCCCAATTACAATCAGAGCTTTTCCGATCACTTTGTTTGTCATTTCGGTATGCTAATTTCCTAGCTTGAGACGTCTATCTATTTATAGCCCAGAAAAACGTATCGCTTTGATGATAGTTTTGTATCTGACTCTCGATGTAATTTATTTCGAACAACACTGACTCATGAAATTGCAACAAGGAGTTCTAGGCGCGCTTGTCATCGTTTTGTTTTCTACGCCTGATGTGGGAGCGGAAAAGGCGCAGAGAGAAGAGAAAAATTTGTTCATCCTTTCCGGTCAATCGAACATGGCCGGGATGGATGAATCTCTCACGTTTACCCCGGCCGTGACCAAAGCTTTTGGGAAAGATGGGGTCATCGTGGTGAAAAATGCCAATAGCGGTCAGTCGATCCGCAGTTGGGCCAAGACAAACCATGAAGACCCTCCTCCAACGCGGGGTCGTGTTCCGAAGGTGAGGGGAGATCTTTACGACCCCTTGATCAAGAAGGTGAAGATGGCGATAGAAGGGGAAGCCCTAAAAACTGTGACCTTGGTTTGGATGCAGGGCGAATCAGATCTCAACAACACGGCCTACGATGCCTACCTCAAGGAGTTGCTGCAGCAGTTACAGGCGGATTTGGCCTTCAAGGAAATCAATATTGTCATCGGAAGAATTAGCGACAGCGGGCTCGATAACCCGAAGCGGCTTGAGGGGCGCTTGAACATCAGGAAGGTTCAGAAAGCCTTTGCTGAAGCTCATCCCCGGGGAACGTGGGTCGATACCGATGATTTAAACGACCGCGAGGTGGGCGGGAAGGTGATCCATGATTTGCACTATACCAAGGAGGGTTATCGCACTCTAGGAGCGAGATTTGCAGAAAAGGCGATCGGTTTGATCCAGCTTCTGGCGGTGAAAAAGGAGTGATTGACCTATCCTAAATGGGGCAGGAGATTTGGTGGAAGTTTTGAAAGCTCTTGTTCGCGCCGCACGTTTGGACCCTTCAGAATTAACAAGTTAATCCGATATTTATGAAAATGAAAAATGTTAGTAACGCATCGAGCCTTTTGGCTGCCATGAGTTTTTGCTTTGCCGGTGTCGTAAGCGCCGAGCTTCCCGATCCCGATGGGAAGCCCGCCGACATGAGCAAGCCGGTTCAAGTCTACATTCTGATGGGACAGTCCAACATGCTTGGATTTGGCAAGATTAGTGGAGGCGAAGGGTCTCTCGAGCATGCCGTGAAGGAAAAAGGTCTCTATCCTTACCTTGTTGATGACGAGGGTAATTGGACCGAGCGCAAGGATGTGCGCAACGTCCGCGTGATGGGGAGTGGAGGCCCGGGTAAAACTAGGCAATTCAACAACGAGTGGATGAAGATCGGGAAAGGTAAGATCGGTCCTGAGATTGGGATTGGTCATCACATTGGTCAATCGGTCGATGCTCCGGTCATGATCCTTAAAAGCTGCATTGGAAACCGGGGTCTTGGTTGGGACCTTCTCCCTCCAGGCAGTGAAGGTTTTGAATTCACCGATTCGAAAGGTCAGGCTTGGGTTCACCCCGGATATAAAGGTTCACCTGAAAGGTGGAAAAAAGGCGAAGATCCTAAGCCCATTGGTTGGTATGCCGGCCTTCAATATGATGGCGATGTCGATCGTGCGAAGAAGGTCCTCGCGGAACTCGATAAATATTACCCTGAGGCGACAAAGTATGAAGTGGCAGGATTTCTTTGGTGGCAGGGCGATCGCGACAGCCGGAGCGAAGCTCTTTCGCAGCGATATGAGAAGAACCTTGTGAGTCTAATTAAGTCTCTTCGTAAGGATTTTAAGGCACCCCATGCAAAGTTTGTGACGGCATCTCTTGGTCAGACCAAGCAGGGGTCCACTGATGGAGGTGGCAAGATTCTAGATGCCATGCTTGCAGTTGATGGTGAATCCGGCAAATACCCCGAATTCAAAGGAAACGTGGCGGCGGTTTATACGCATCCGCTGTCAAAGGGGGGAAGCTCCGGCGGGCACTATAGTGGGAACGCCGAAACCTACATGAACGTTGGTGATGCGATGGGCAAGGCAATGGTCGAGTTGCTCAAAAAGTAAATTAGCTCAATAGAATAGAAGGGCGGATCCGTGAGTTTGCGGACCCGCTCTTACTTTGTACAAAAGCTTCAGTTGACGACTTTCTGTTCAGGAGCGGCTTTGTCGGGTCAAAGGGGCTCTGTCACATCATGAGATCCCAGATCAGAGCTGGCCAAATCTACCGCTGAAAGATAGGCTGCCCTCCTTTGTCTCTTAGATTAGTTATGGTGCCTTTAAAGATTATCAACCCCGCCTCATTAGCTAGGCGTCTCCTTCTTCTAAGTGCTCTTGGAAGTTTTCTCTTGGTGGGGCTTTTATTGCTGTCAGCTGATTCTCATCTTGCAGAGCAAAACTTGTTAGCAGGTGCTCACGTCCAGGATATCACACCTCCTTTTGATTCTCTTTTGATCAATGGAGGGTTTGTTGAAAGAAGGCGGGGGAAGATGCAGCCAGGTGATCTCAAGGCGCGTTGTTTTGTTTTACAGCGTGGTGAAGTCAGCATCGCGGTAGCAGTGGTCGATAGCTGCATGATTCCTCGGGATGTTTGTGATCGGACAAAAGCTCTGGCATCACAAAAGACTGGGATTCCAATTGATCGAATCGTAATTGCAGCGACTCATACCCACTCTGCTCCGAGCACGATGGATTATTGTTTGGGAACAATGGCAGACCCGGCTTACACCGAATTCTTACCGAGTAAAATCGCGGAGGGAATTGTGAAGGCCTATGGGAAAATCGAGCCAGCACAAATTGGTCA
>JAKMGP010000070.1 GCA_022424905.1 Akkermansiaceae bacterium
AAAAATGGATTCTCTCCCGAAATTGACTGACATCTTTCCTCATCAAAAATCGCGAAAAGCAAATTGAAGCGGCGCAGAAGCTCGACAAACCACTGATGCACTAATGCCTCAGGCAAAAGAATCAGCACCCTATCGGCTCGCCCCGTCAGATGGAGTCGATGGAGGATCAAACACGCCTCGATCGTCTTTCCAAGCCCTACCTCATCTGCCAAAAGAACCCGCGGCGCCAGTCGCGATGACACTTCACGGGCAATCGCAATTTGATGCGGAATAAAATCAACCCGCCCGCCTAAAAAACCCCGCACTGGCGATTTTCGAATCTTGGATGATCGAAAGAGTGATTCAATCCGCAGGTTGAAGGTCCGGAGATCGTCAATTTGTCCACCAAGCAGTCGATCATCGGGCTTAGAAAAACTGATAGAATCATCCAGCTCACCCTCGGAAACCGATTGATCACCTTGATGATAGATCAGGAGCCCATCCTTGTCCTCAACCCGATCAATGATAATCGTCTCTCCTGTGTGAATCAGGATTTCATCGCCAACCTTAAAACGCACCCTAAGAATGGGTGCCGAATCCACAGCAAACATTCGCTTTTCATTTGCTGTTGCGAATAGGATGACAACTCTAGTTCCCTGCGATTCCAACAAAACCCCCAAACCTAGCTCGGGTTCACTCGTACTGACCCATCGCTGTCCCGCTACAATTTTCTCGCGCATTCATGAGGATTCATAGCGGGAATAATCAATAGTGGAAATCGCGAATCCATAAGATTTTAAAAGACGCTAATGATCTTGGATCGATCTTCAAGATTGCTAGCCTAGGAGCGAAGCGATGAAGGAACTGAAAGACGGCCTTAGATCACTCGTTCGGATTGACTTTCGCGGGCATGTTCACAAACAATTTCGCGGCACAGATTCCGACAAAAGATTTGCAAATGAAGTGGCTGTTTTAAAGGCCCTCGAAGATCGGGGCGCAACTAATGTCCCCCGCTTAGTTGGACATGATCCTGAAACTTTGACGCTCATAACCACTAATTGTGGCTCGCCTGCACCCCTTATCACGCTTGAAAAGGCACAAGTCTTGTTCCAGGAACTAGAAAACAAATTCGGAATTCGGCACGATGACCCCGAACCACGCAATGTCACTTACTCACCTCATCTCGGAAAATTCTGCCTTATCGACTTCGAGCTCTCCGAAATTCTTCCTATCCCCTCGGAACTTAAAGCCTGTAAAACTAACGTCCTCCGAGCCAATTGGGCAGCATCCAGCATTAAGGGAAATGGGCACCTTAGTAATGACGACTCGTTTATTACTCTCACCGTAAATCCTAAATCGACAGACCCGCTTCCTAAATCAGGAGAAATTCTTCTCGATCCCTCACATCTCGTCCTCGCCGTCTCAGACGGAATGGGTGGGCATAACGCTGGTGAATTTGCCTCCCGCCTCCTCATGTCCCGCATCCGCAAAGAGGCCGCGGAACTCTATCATCAACTCGGAACAAGCGAAGACGCTCAAAATGCCCTCGACGCATTACTTCGCCAATGCCACCACGACGTGACCGAACTCGCCAAGCAGAATGGCAACACAGAGGGAATGGGTGCCACCCTAACGATGGCTTGGATCAGCCATAGTAGACTCTTTTGGGCGCATATTGGTGATTCCCGCCTCTACCTAATTGATAACGAAGGAGTGCGGCAACTCACACAGGATGACTGCAGGGCATGGCATCAGTGGCAAAGAGGTGATATTACGGAATATGCCTACCGCAATCATCCTCGAAGATCAGTCCTAACCGATGTTCTTGGCGGAAGCAGCCATGAACCATTCCCTAAGACTGGATCTCTACCCCTGAAGGACACCCAACGCATTATGATTTGCTCCGACGGAATTATGGATGGACTTTGGGAAGACACCATTCGTAACATGCTCACCGAGCAAAAGTCGGTCCCCGAGACCATGCAGAATCTCTCTTATAAAGCCATCGAGAACGACGACAAGGATGACACCACCTTGATCGTAGCAGAAATATCCCGTATTTAGAGTTGGCACACCAATTGCTGAATTAATTAGGAATTGTGTCGGGGAAGCAATTTTCGTAGACCCTCAATGCGATTCAAATTTGGAAATTCTTTTTCCAGACAAACAAATCAGACCAATGGCAAAATACCGACTCGATTACATCTGGCTGGACGGCTACACACCCGTTCCAAATCTCCGTACTAAATGCTGCATCAAAGAATTTGATGAGTTTCCAACCCTCGAACAACTTCCTGAGTGGGGCTTCGATGGTTCTTCAACCCAGCAAGCAGAAGGTGGTGATTCCGACTGCGTGCTCAAGCCCGTAGCAATTTACGCTGACGGAACTCGCGAAAACGGAGCGCTCGTCATGTGCGAAGTGATGCTTCCGGACGGCTCTCCTCACCCATCCAACGCCCGGGCCACAATTCTCGACGATGAGAACGCATGGTTTGGTTTCGAGCAAGAGTACTTTTTTGAAAAAGACGGCAACATCCTCGGATTCCCGAAAGGCGGATATCCTGAACCACAAGGCGGCTACTACTGCGGTGTTGGTTACAAAAATGTCGGTGATATCGGCCGTGCTATCGCAGACGAGCATCTAGACCTCTGCCTCTATGCAGGCATTAACCACGAGGGCATCAACGCCGAGGTCGCTATGGGACAGTGGGAGTTCCAAGTCTTCGGCAAAGGCTCCAAGAGGGCTGCAGACCAAATCTGGGTTGCCCGATTCCTTCT
>JAKMGP010000093.1 GCA_022424905.1 Akkermansiaceae bacterium
TCGTCGAAGCGGTGAATTACCGCAACGAAGACATGGAGATGCCGCCGAAGGGAAAATTAAAGGAGGAACAAATCAAAATCCTGACTGACTGGGTGAAAATGGGTGCTCCTTGGCCCGGGGCGGACACGACTTCCGAAATTGCCCAAGCTCAACCTAAAGAAGCTTACGATTGGGATCGTTTTCGTCGGGAGCATTGGTCATTTAAACCAGTTGTGAAATCCGATTTGCCGCCAGTAGAAAACCGTTCTTGGCCACGGTCGCCGATTGATTACTACACACTTTCAAAACTTGAAGAAAAGAACCTCGAGCCGAATGCGGCTGCTGAAAAGCGGATACTCATCCGCCGAGCCTATCTTGATTTGACCGGGTTGCCGCCGACACCGGAACAAGTCGAGGAGTTCCTTGAGGACGCAGCGGTCAATGCTTTCGAGAAAGTTGTCGACCGACTTTTAGCCTCGGATCATTACGGCGAACGTTGGGCGAGACATTGGCTCGACGTTGCGCGTTACAGCGATGGCTTGGGTGGATTTGGTGATAATAGGGCTCTGCCAGATGCCTGGCGATATCGTGACTGGGTTGTTAATGCCCTAAATGCTGACATGCCGTATAACGAGTTTGTTTCCCGCCAGATTTCGGGGGATGTCATTGATGATCATCGGGACCCAGTTGCGACTGGATTCTTCGTAGTTGGCCCAAGTTACACCTCTGATGGGGGTGACCCTGAGGCTAAAGCACAGGCTCAAGCCGAGACTCTTTCGGACCGAGTTGACACCTTTTCCCGGGCTTTCCTTGGTTTAACTGCCGCTTGTGCGAGATGTCATGATCATAAGTTCGATCCTATCACGACGCAGGACTACTACGCGATCGCCGGAATTTTCAAGAACACTCGGATTGGCGAGCACCCTCTCGTTCCTCAAGCTATTGTTGACGCCTACAGGGGAGGTCAGGACGCAATCAAAAACCAGAATAATGCCGTCAATCAGTTCCTTAATGACGAAAGCAAACGGCTCAAGATCGAGCGGAAACACATCGAGAAATCGATGAGTGAAGAGGCGAAGAAGAAAGTCGCTACGATGCGTGCCGAGTTGGATCGCTTGAAGAAAGTCGCTCCAAAAAAATATGAGACGGCTCATGTTCTTCAAGAGGCTGGTAAGAACAACATGCATGTTGCCCTGAGGGGGGATTTGCGAAAGAAGGGGGAATTGGTTCCTCGCCGATTCATTCAAATCCTCGCCGGAGAATCGCCACCACCCTATACCGAGGGGAGTGGTCGCCGCGAACTGGCCCAATCCGTCACCGCTCCAGACAATCCGCTTACCGCCCGGGTCATCGTCAACCGGGTCTGGCAATGGCATTTTGGCAAAGGCTTAGTCAGAACTCCTAGTAACTTTGGGGTTCTAGGTGAGAAGCCAACACATCCCCAACTACTCGACTGGCTCGCCCGCGATTTTGTCGAACATGGGTGGTCGATGAAACGGCTTCATCGCCAGATCATGCTTTCGTCGACATGGCAAATGAGCAGCCGCTTTAACAAAGAAAAATTCACGGTGGATGGTGATAATCACTTCCTGTGGCGAATGAACCCGCGCCGGCTTGAAGTTGAAGCGTGGCGTGATTCCTTGCTCGCTGTTACTGGCGAACTTGATCAAAGAGTCGGGGGAAAACCCGATGGGGAGATTCTGCGAAGTAAGCGTCGCACCCTCTACGCTACCATCAGTCGTACCGGCGATCGTTTTGAGTCCGATGCCTTCCTACGCCTTTTCGATTTCCCGGCGGCGGTTTCGACAAGTGCATCCCGCCCAACCAGCACTGTTCCTCAGCAGTATCTCTTTATGATGAATAGTCCTTTTATGAACGAGCGAGCGAGGACCTTGGGCGATCATCTCAACGGACTGAAGGAGCCAACTTCCGACCGAATCAAAAAAGCTTATCAGCAGCTTTATTCTCGCTACCCAGATCCTGCCGAAACTGAGCTTGGGAAGCAATGGCTCGGCGATAAGCCAAGTCCCAAAAGTTGGCATCAATATGCACAAGTTTTGTTAAGCGCCCACGAACTCATCCAAATCCAGTAGTATTATGAAATTCCTCGAACACGAACTGGCTTATCGCCGGGCGATGCAATCTCAAATCACCCGACGGGAGGCGCTCGCAAAAATGGGGGCGGGAATTGGAAGTATCGGATTGGCGAGCATGTTTGGAAACACCGCTCTTGGTGCTGAAAGTTCTGCTAATCCGCTTGCTCCAAAGAAACCTCATTTCGCACCAAAGGCAAAGCGGCTCATCCAGCTCTTCATGCCAGGTGGACCGTCGCAGGTCGATACCTTTGACTACAAGCCATTGCTTGCGAAACATGCTGGGGAACGTCCCAAAAGCGTCGATCGGAAATCTCTGCGTAATACCAAAATGGGCCTCATGCCCTCTCCGTTTGGATTCAAACAATACGGTGAGAGTGGCAAGTGGGTCAGCGACATTTTTCCGGAGGTCGCGAAGTGTGTCGACGACATCACCTTTGTCCATTCGATGCATACTGATATCCCCGAGCATGCCGGGGGGATCCTGATGACCAATCTTGGGGCCCTGCAGCCTAACCGCCCGAGCATGGGATCTTGGCTGACCTATGGGCTTGGAGCGGAAACCGAAAATCTTCCAGGATTTGTGGCGATGTCGCCGCGGGCTCAGCCGCGGGGGAAGCTCGCTAATTGGGGGAATGCCTTCTTGCCAGGGGCTTACGCAGGTTCATACGTCAACATTCAGAATATGAAGCCGGATGCCGTGATTCGTGATTTGAAAAACTCGAATCTCTCGCGAGAGGAGCAGCGTAAGCAGGCTGACCTCTTGACGAAGATCAACAAGCTGCACCTTGAGCGGCTCGAGCAGGATCAGAACCTTGAGGCTGGGATCCAAGCTATGGAGATGGCTTTCCGGATGCAGTTCTCAGTTCCGGAAGTCTTCGACGTTGCAAAGGAGAGTGAGGAAACCCGGAAACTTTATGGGGAGAGCGAATTTGCCAAAGGCTGCCTCATCGCTCGACGCCTAGTCGAGGAAGGCGTGCGCGTCGTTCAGCTCTCACATTCTATCGATGGATACGATATTGCTTGGGACACCGGCCATGGTGATATCGTTGGTGGGCATGCGAAGCTTGCCAAAGCATGCGATCAGGGAATCGCAGCCTTGCTGAAAGATCTAGAAGGACGCGGTTTACTCGATGAGACGCTTGTCGTCTGGGGTGGAGAATTTGGGCGTGCGCCCACTTCCGAAGGAAAAAAAGGCCGCGACCACGACCATTACGGCTACACCACCTGGATGGCGGGCGGGGGAGTTAAGAAAGGCTTTAGCTACGGTGCTACCGATGAGTTTGGACTATCAGCGGTCGAGGACCGCGTCCATGTCCACGACATGAACGCGACGATTCTCCACCTCATGGGCCTCGATCACAAGAAGCTTACCTACCGCTATTCTGGGCGTGACTATCGCCTCACCGACGTTCACGGCAACGTGGTCCACGATCTGATTGCATGACCGAAGAGCCCCTAATGGGGCGGGATGAGTTGCTTTGTTGACTAGAAAATTCGGAAGTCGCTCAAAAATACCGATTCGGCCAGTGAGTCCTTTTTGACTTATTCGAGACCAGTTTTATGGCGAAATTAGGTTTTATTCATTTGGGATTCATCTTTCTCCCCTAATCTTCTCTTAGATAGGAGGAATTAAAAAATCACCCGCTATCAATCCCATGTTTTCCATCCGTCAGAAGAGCCACCTCTTTAAGCTTTATACCCTCGGGTTTATGGGTTTGCTGAGTGCCCAAAATTCGGCTGCGCAGCAGCACATCATCGGGTGGCAGACCTTTGAAAATAGTAGATCTGGAAATAATAATTCCGGAATTCAAGACGATACCCCTGATTCGAACTCCACTTATGATACTACCCCGATGGGTTCGAGTTTGGGGAATCTCTATTTAACAGGGAGTATCGGAAGAAATGCCTCAGCAGAGGGATGGGGAGGACTAGGCCAGGCGACAAATAAAGACTTTCTGAACGGAGGGACATTTGGAGCGTCTCTTGCCATCACTAGCGCCACTCTGGCGGATGGATCTCCTGGAGTTCGGATTGGTCCTTTTGGGAATCCGCCGCCTAATGGCGAAGTAAATAGGGGTACGAGTTCTTGGAAATTTGCGGACTCCGGTAATGTGAATCAATTAAAAGGAGATTTCTCGATCACAAATCATAGTGATTATTATTTTGAGTTGGGTGCGATTCATTTCGATGCACGGGGACTTGCTAATCCTGCGACTTCTCCGGATACATTAGAGCTCCGTTATTTGGCAGCGCCTGGTGAGCTGATCAAAGCGACAAGCGATTCTGAGGTAGCTGATTTAACCTTGCTTTACACCAACACTTGGATTGCTCGAGGAGTTGAAAATGTTTCGTTGGTCTTAGAGCCGGTAATTGGTTCAGCAAGTCGAATTCCTCCGGGGGAGAAGGCTTCGTTTCGCTTCGTCTGGTCGGGAAATGCAGGGGGAGGAAATGTGCAGATCGACAACGTTGCTTTCTCGGGTGTTTTCAAAGATCAGAATAACGGTTTTGTTTCCATAGACCCGACAGCTGATCCGCGTCCTATCCCAAAGGGGCCAAATATCATCGTGATTATTCCTGACGACCAGCGATGGGACGCAACGAGTTTCATGCAGGACTCTATTGAATCCAGGGGAAGGGTTGCTCGGTTTCCTTGGTTGTCTAACCCAGTAAAACAAACACCGAACATGGATCGGCTTTCGAGTGAGGGGATCCACTTCAATAACGCTTTTGTGGTCTATTCAATCTGCTCACCATCACGAGCAACAATGTTGACGGGGCAATACCCTCATCTTCATCGCGTCACCGATAATCACACTCATTTTCCGGCGACTGCGACTACTTATGCCACCTTGTTGCAGGAGACCGGTTATGCCACGGGATATTTTGGTAAATGGCATATGGGCACTCAAAAAGATCGTCCGGGGTTCGACACTGCCGTGTCATTCGAGGGTCAAGGAACTTACTTTAAAACAGAGTTCTTCGATGAGTCGGGGCGCTCGCTTTTTACTTCATCGGAAAGTGATTGGGTTGATGATGTTTCGACGGAGCAGGCCAAAAAATTTATTACGGCCCAACATGCTGCAGGACGTCCGTCGTTGACGGTTCTCGGCTTTAAGACGCCCCATCAACCTTGGGCCCCGCCGGAACGAAGTCGTGGACTGTTTTCTTCTGATACGGCGGTAGCGGTTCCGAATCTCTCGGTTCCCCCGCCATTTGCCCCAAGAGCGAACGGTGGGTCCAGTCAGACTCAACTCCGTGACTACATGCGAACAGTAGTGGGGATTGATCAAAATGTCGGTGATATTCTGGCGCTCCTCGATGATCTGGAAATTGCGGATAATACGGCTGTGATCTTCATCAGCGATAATGGTTTTTTTAGAGGTGAGCATCGGTTAGGTGATAAGCGATCGGCTTATGAGGAAAGTTTAAGGATTCCCTTGATGATTCGTTATCCTGCCGGCCAATCGAAGCCTCTCACAGTGGATCCAATTGCCCTGAATGTTGATATTGCACCGACAATTCTTGAGTTGGCTGGGGTGCCGGTTCCTGAGAGCATGCAGGGTCGTAGTCTGCTCCCGCTCATAGCTGGATCCACACCGAATGATTGGCGGGATTCGTTTATTTTTTCATACAATATCGATCCGGAGTTTCCGGCTGCGGCGGTTGTTCCTCATCTTGGATTGCGACGGGCCGACGGGCTCAAGTTGGTCAATTATTCCGACGATACTAGTTGGAATGAGCTTTATGATGCGAGTCGTGATGGAGATCCTTATGAGATCAATAATCTCTATTCTTTGCCGGAGCGAGCAGATGATTTGGCAGCTATGAAGAGAGAGCTGGTGCAAACGACGGAGCGGTTGGGCTTCATGAAAGCATCTGGATTTTCGATGAAACCGCAGGGTGCATCTTGGAGTGTTCAAGGTGCTGATGCTTCGCTTTTTAAGATTGAGACTTCTTCGGATCTAATCGATTGGCAAGTTGTAGGAACCTTTGAAGGAGGGGGGACGCCGACGAGGTTGAGCCTCCCCGTTCCCGGGTTTTCCAGTAGTGATGTGATCGAGGGTAATGCCGCTGACTATGTGCTCGCCGAAGGCTCTCCGGTCACAGCGATTCGGGGCTTTGAAACTTTAAGAGTGGGTTCAATTCCCTCCGCTGGTGGAAGAGATGCAGTGCTGATCTTTGAATTACCGGTTCTTGAAAATGGAATGGAGATTGCACTGGCTGAACTAGAATTACATGTCGTGCGCACTTTCGCCCAGTGGGATGCTGATTTGTGGGTGCTTGGGGTTAAGGATGATACAACTCCCATTCTTGAATACAGCGAGACTCCGACGGGCAATCCAGCTGTTTTGAAATTGGAAGATGCAATCTTCGACTACTCGACAAGTAATAGCGGTGAAGTCGTGACCTCGAATCCGCTGAGTGGTATCACCCAATATCTGCAAAATTTTTATGAAGAGAATTCAAGATATGCGGGTGGGAAATATCTTTTTCTACGGGTAAATTCTACAGCTGATATTGGTGTGAATGATCAGCGATATGCGATTACGGCGGCCGAAAATCCAAATATTGAGAACCGGCCTAAACTAAATCTGTTTTATCGCCCGTTAGGAAGCTCGCCGAGAAAGCAAAGCTTTCGTGTCCGTTATGGTAAAATTGGACCGTAGGATTAGGAGCCTTGAAGGAACTTATTAGGGGTTCGGTCTTCAATCGCCCAAGAAAAGATCGCCTAGCTTGAAGATTACACTCGGCTCGCTGAGTATAGTATTCGAAATGGCAAAGAACCCTAACAATCTCATTATCCGTCACCAAGACGAGGCAGCCAAGGAACAGAGTGCTTGTGGGCATCGCTACCGCCTCCTCAGTCAGGGTGATGAGGGCGTGGCAGCTTGGGCCCACGCGGTCGATATTGACGGCGCTAAACCTCACTATCACAAAATCTCAACCGAGCTCTACTACGTTCTTGAGGGCGAGGGTAAAGTCTTGCTTGATGGGGAGGAACAAGAAGTAAGACCAGGAACGATGGTCCATATCCCTCCGGGCGTGGTGCATGGTGCTGTTGGGAAAATGCGGGTGCTTGTGGTCGGAATCCCAGATATTGATGATTCCGATGTTTTTTATGTTGATGAGTAAAATGCCTGTTTCCAATCGTAGTCCTTTTATCCAAATGAAATTGTTCTTTTTTATTCTCCCTATTTTTTCGGCGACAGCCCTCTTCGCCGAAGTCGATAAAGACGCGCTTCCCGATGTCGAAGATGGCTTCGAAGTCGATTTTTTCGTCCGAGAACCCCATATCATCAATCCCTCTTCTCTGTGTTTTGACAAACACGGACGACTCTATGTGGGTGCTGGTCCGCAATACCGGCAGCCCAAGGAAGATTCTCCAACCGACTATATCAAAATCCTCATTGATGAGGATGGCGATGGGGTTGCAGAGAAAGTGAAGACTTTTGCCGAGGGACTGAATTGTGTCCAGTCGATGGCTTGGAAAGGTGACGAATTATGGGTTGCGAATGCGCCTGAGATTACGGTGTTACGTGATACCGATGGCGATGATGTCGCCGACGAGTATCAAATTATTTATACGGGTCTCAATAACCTCCGCCATAGCGTGCACGGGCTGAACTGGGGGCCCGATGGTTGGCTTTATTTTACGATGGGTAACACTTGGGTGAAGCCGAACGCGCCTAAACCAATCCGCAACCTGATGGGAATTAAGTCCGATGACAAGACGGCGTATCCGCTTACTAAGATTTACACCAGAGACACCTACAAGAAGAGCTACCATCCCATCAATAAGGATGAAAAAGAGGGTGGGATTTTCCGTTGCCGGGCCGGTGGCCACGACCTCGAACTCTATGCGCGGGGGATGCGTAATCCGTGGGACATGTGCATGGACAGTGGGTTCAACTGGCTGGCCACCGACAACGATCCGGGGCCGCCGGCCGACCGTATTTTTATGCCGATTCGTCATGGCCATTACTCAATGCGTCATCCATGGAAGTTTGACTGGATGGGCAAGCATCCAGCTGTTGCCCCATCATCTGATCTTTTTCCCAGTGTCAGTGGTTCCGGGACTGGGGTTGTGTTTTATACTTCAGAGCACTTTCCAGAGGAATATCGCAACCGCCATCTGATCGCTGATTGGACGAACAACTGTATCTTTCTCTACAAGCCGGAATGGAAGGGGGCCTTGCAAGTTCCTGCCGAGAAAAAAAGGAAAATCATTGATGGTGGGGTGACCCAAGCTGGGGATTTGGGCTATAAGGGGGCGAAAGGTCGGAGCTTGTTCCGTCCGACTGATATCGAAGTCGGTCCTGATGGAGCGCTGTATATCGCGGGTTGGGGTTCGGTTTACGGCACCGATTATGTTTCCAAGGAAAAGTGGACTCCTGAAGAGAGTGCAAAGTATCAGGGGCGGGTGTTCCGCCTGCGTCATGAGAGGCCATTGATTTCGCAGTCGAAATGGAATTCTGCGAAACGCAAAAAAGAGATTAAGACATGGAGCTTCGAAGAGCTTATGGAGGACATTGGTCACCAAGTGCACGTCTGGCGGGTGAACGCGCAGGATGAGTTAGTTCGACGCGGAGATTTGGTGCGCTCGAAACTGATTAAAACGATTGAATCCAACGCCTTGACCGAAACCCAGGCGACCTGGAGTTTATGGGCTCTTGGGCACATCGAGAAAGACCGGAAGGCCGATCACACTGAGATCATAAGAATTGCTCTTAAAAGTGGTGATCTCAACTTACGTATCCAGGCCACGCGTGTGCTCGGTGAGAATAACGTGATCAAAGCGGTGCCGGTTTTAATCAAACTTCTCACGGACGATGAGTCGCGCATTCGAACTGCTGCAATGCAGTCGCTTGATCGCATTGGCTGGGGTGGGCACAGCAAGGCCATTGTTGATGCCATTGCACCGGAAAGCGAGCGGATCGCATTCTACACCGACTGGCAGGTGATGCGTCGGCAATTGTCTGAGAATGAACGTCGCGAAATGCTCGCAGACGAACGAGAGGGCATTCGCCGTATGGCGGCACTGGGTCTGATGGAGGAAGGTGACCGGGATTTGCAGCAAAGGGCATTGTCATTTTTGGAGGGTTCGGAGGCAGGATTTGGGGCGGGGCTGGCGATTTTAGCGTCTCAGCGCAATTTTCGGGACTCCACCAAGGTGATCTTTGAAACCAAGACCCCGTTCCAAATCCGTTTCACCTCAGATGGTTCCAGTCCGACCAACACTTCACCCAAGGCGCCCAAAGAGATCACGGTATCGGATGAGATGACCATCAAGGCGGCCATTTTTGATGGGAAGCGAAGGGTCTCAGAGATTGAATCGATTACGGTCTACAAGATTACCGAATCGGAATGGAAGGATCGTTTGTTCGTCGAGGGGATCGGTGGGAAAGGGTCCGCGAAATCGTACCAGGCAAATCTTGATGGCTTGCAGCGCGGTGTCCTAGTGTATGCCGACCGTCAGTACACTTTTACCGGGATTCCGGACGCTCTCGCGGGAGCAACTCATCTCCGCACCCACAACGACGATAAGGCCAACCGTGATGCGGATTTTCTTCGCTTTCAAACCAATCTGCCGGCCGTTCTTTATCTTGCATACGATGGACGAACGGCCCCGCCAAAGGCTCTTGTCGCAGGGATGGAGAAAACCGACATGATGCTAAAGATTAGTAATGGCGAATCGTTTCCGGTTTATCGGCGATCAGTTAAGGCTGGAGAGGTAGTGCTAGGCGGGAACAAGGTCGGAGGTTCTGGGGGTGAATCAATGTATCAGGTCTTCCTCTCCAAAGCAGGGGCCAAGAAAACGACGATCGCTGGGGCAAAGGAAGCGCTTCCCAAGGCCGACCTGAAGCATGGGAAGGAGCTATTTTTTGGAAGGGGAACTTGTTTCGCCTGTCACAAGGTGGGAAATCGGGGTGTCGCTATTGGACCCGATTTGATGGGGATCGGAAAACGGCGCGATATGGATTATGTCATCCAATCAACGCTTGAGCCCGATGCCTACATCGTGGAAGGTTTCCAGCAAACGAGTCTGGAAATGAAGGACGGACGCGTTTTGTTCGGCATGATTGGCGAGGAGACCGCGCTGAGTATGAAGCTTGTTCTGCTGACCGGAGAGCAAATTGTGGTGAAGCCCGACGAAGTCAAGAAGCGCGTTGATGCCAAGAATTCTATTATGCCCGCCAGTTTCTCGAATACCTTGAGCGGGCAGGATGTGGCAGACATCTCGGCTTGGATTATGAGTTTGAAGTGAATTGATCTGATAGGAGAAATTTCGCGTTTTAAGTAAAAGAACTTTGCTATGAAGTTTTCAAAAATTCTCGCTATTTTTCTCGCGGCTCATTTGCTGGCTGGGACCGCCCAATGTGATGACTGGGGGCAAGCTGCTGGTCCGAATGGCAATTTTATTGTTGAGGGGAACGCTCTTTCGAATTTCAGCGTATCGCAAGATAAGGGTGTTGTGTGGCGGGTTCCTCTCCCGAACACGGGGCAGGGAAGCGTCGTTGTTTCCAAGGGCCGCGTCTTTGTCGCCTCGCATGCTCCCACGGACGGCGATGCCGAAACCGGTTCCTTAATCATCGGACAATGTTTCGATGCCGCGACCGGCAAAGAACTCTGGCGCAGGGAACTCCCCGGCTCCCGCGTGACCGATCTCTCCAGTCTCTTCAGCGATAACACCGCTGCTTCACCGGTGAGCGACGGCGAGCGGGTTTGCTTCACCAATGTCGGAGGATCGATGAAGTGCTTCGACTTCGACGGAAAGCAACTCTGGTCGAGAACCTGGGTTCCCTTTGGGAGACATCATTCCCGCCAGCACGAGCCTATTCTTCACGATGGAAAAGTCATCGTAGTTCGTGTCAAGCCATCTGATCTCGATCCCAAAGTCACTACCAAGGCGGGGGCCAAACCACTCGGCCGGGACCGTGCTTACTGGACCTGGTTGCATGCCTACGACATGAAAACCGGCGAGCTGGCATGGATCGGAGAATCCGGAACGAGTATCCACACCACTCCCCTCCTCGGAAAAAGCACCCAGACCATCCTCACCGCGCGCGGCGGCGGACATCAGCCGCCGGAAGAACCGTATGGGATTTCTTTACTCAATGCCGCGGATGGAAAAACGATCTGGGCTCTTCCGCTGAAAGGCTACGTCTCACACCAAAACGGAGTTTCTAATTCTGACCTGGCCGCGCAGTTTGTCGGCGCCAATCATGTCACCATTGATCTTAAAACCGGCAAGATCCGCGACAAGGTTTCCGTCTTGGAAGGAGTGCAGATCTGCCGTCAGATCGACGGAAAATACCAAATCGAATCTGGTCAAAAATTGAAAGCCTCAAAAAAGCCCTTCACTTACCAAACCAATCTTTTAGTCGGTGACTATCACTACTTCCGCTCCTTCAGCGGGTTTCGCATCGGGCGCGTGAACGTGAAAACGGGCAAGGTGGAATACCTTGAAGTCCCCGTGCAAGTCGTTCAAGGAAAAGCGAATTGGACCAAGGCCCTTCCCAACGACATGCGCAATGCTGCGGGAAATCTCGCCACCAACGACAAACGCAATGCCGGCAGCGGCTGGGGACATTGTTCCGCAGCCAGTCCGATCGTGGTTGGCGAACATCTCTACCTGCCCACTATGATCGGGATGGTCTATGTCCTGAAATGGAATGCTGCCGTTCTTAATGAGAACGCCCTCGTCTCGATCAGCGACCTCGGACTGTCGGGGAAAACCTGGTCTCTCTCGAGCTTGTCTTACCGTGATGGAAAAATCTACGCGCGTACGATGAAAGAGCTCATCTGTATCGGACGGGTTGATTGATCGGCATGCGTAGGCAGCCCGCCTTTGATCTTGTGAGTTTATCCGGTGGTCTCTAGAGTGCCGGGATGAATCAAATTTCAAGGCGATTGTTCGGTTTATTCGCAATTACGATGGCACTTAATCCTAATCTCATGGCAGAAGATAACAAACTGGGCCTGACTCTCCGGTCACGATCGAAAGAAGCGCCAAAGAGAGCGGCTGAGACGAAAGCCAAGTGGGAGACCGGAAAGACGGCCTTGATCATCTGTGACATGTGGGACGATCATTGGTGTGAATCCGCAGCGAGGCGGGTGGGGGAGTTGGCCGGGCCCATGAATAAAATGATCAAAGCGGCGCGGGAAAAAGGAATCTTTATCATCCATGCTCCCAGCAGCGTGGTCTCGTTTTACGAAAATACCCCTCAACGCAAGCTTGCCAAAGCCGCACCCTTTTCAAAAACACCCTTCCCGCTTAGCGTGAAAGAACGTTGGGGCACCAACTGGTGTTGGCCCGATCCAAAATTCGAGGGCGTGCTGCCGATTGATGATTCGGATATGGGTTGCAGTTGCAAAGGGGAGAAATGTGAAATCCGGGAGGCCTGGACCCGACAGATTAAGACGATCGAGATTATGAAGGGTGATGCCATTACCGACAATGGTCAGGAAACCTGGAACCTTTTGGCCGAACGAAAAATTGAGAATGTCATTCTGTGTGGAGTGCACCTTAACATGTGTGTTTTGGGCCGTCCCTTTGGGATTCGGCAAATGGTGAAGCTTGGGAAAAATGTCGCTCTGATGCGTGACATGACAGATACAATGTACAACCCGGAGCGTCCACCGGGCGTTGATCACTTTACCGGAACGGACCTCGTCATCCAACACATTGAGCAACATTGGTGTCCCTCATTTACAAGTGGGGATCTGGTGGGCGGAGAAGCTTTTAAGTTCAAGGAAGACAAAAGAAAGTAGGTATTACTCTTTCTTTAGGAAGAGATCTTTAAATTCTACGATCATTCCCTTGTCGTGGAGTTGAAGGCCGATGAACCCTTCCTTGAGTTGTTGGCCTTTCAGCTTGTCGGTGAATTCTGAAGATAGTTTCCCGTTGATAAAGAATTGGAAGTGATTCCCTTTTGCGACGATTCGGCAGGAGTTCCAGCCGCCTTTTTTGATCTCAGCCACGGCTACGGCATTTTCAATTTTTTCATGATGCCCTTTGTCATTCTCATCAATCGTGAGGCTCGCCCCCCTTGGGCAGGGAAACTCTTTTCTTGTTCCTTTTCCAAAGTGGAAATCCCATGCGCCCAGAATCCCATCACCGATCCCAACATGACCGAGGTCGGCGTGGTATCCTTCAAAGTCACGTTTTCCGGTCTTGTCCACCCGCGCTCGTGTTTCCACGCCTGTATTTCCCTTGGTTGGAAGCCGGTAGTTGAATTTCAACTCGAAGTCCCGAAGGGATTCATCGCCTGAGTAGATCAGGTAGACCTGACGGTTCTCCTTACCCTCTCCCTGAATCACCCCGTCCTTGACCGACCAGGCGAGCGCTTTGCCCTTTGGCGCTTCTCGCCAGCCGTTCAGTGACTTCCCGTCGAAAATTGAAGTGAAACTATTGCTTGTTTCTTCTCCTCCCAGGAGCCACGGTCCGAGGGCTAAGAATGTGATGATGAGAGTTTGGATGAGCTTCATATGAGTGGGTGGTGTTTTTAGTCTGATTCAATAATCGATAGATGAGAATTTCTCCGCCTGCCTTGTCAATTCCATCGTTAGTCCCGTGATT
Organism: Akkermansiaceae bacterium; assembly: GCA_022424905.1. Classification (GTDB taxonomy): domain Bacteria; phylum Verrucomicrobiota; class Verrucomicrobiia; order Verrucomicrobiales; family Akkermansiaceae; genus SW10. The sequence continues at coordinate 13,657 of JAKMGP010000093.1, forward strand.
CTATTCGATAATCGTTTTAATCATCGGCTGGATCGCTTCGGCCATTTTCATGAAGCCGAGATCGGTCGGGTGGACACCGTCGACCGTGCATTCGTGGGCATGTTCGCCGAGGAGCGAGCCGCCGTTGAGGAAATGGATGTGCTTGTCACCGGCGGCTTGCCGGGCTCTCACAAAATCGGCCTGGAATTTTGCTCTGCCCTGGGCCGTTTCAAGTTGGGAGTGGCTGTTCAATTCGCCCGCGTAATGGATTTTTGACATGATCAGAATGGGGACGTCTTTGTCGTGCGCACGAAGAACATCAACAAAAGGGGCGAGCGTTTTTCGGATCGTCTCTCCGGCGTTCGCTTCGTAGTCGAGAATGATGAGCTTTTTATGATCAATTTGATTGATGAGTTTGGCGAGGGCCGGCTCGCCTTTGCCGTTTCCGGAGAAACCGAGATTGACGAATTCCTGATTGATCCGTCGGCTGAGAATATTGGGGTATGCCATGCCGGGGCGTGAGGCACATCCACCCTGGGTGATGGAGGTTCCGTAAACGACGACTCGCCCATTGTTGGCATAGGGAAGGGGAGGGGCAATGGTTGCGCCCGCTATTACTCCGATTTCGACTGATTCGACTCCGTTGTAGAGCGGGAAGTTCAAGGTGAAGTGACGGTTCCCTTTTGAGGCATTAAAAAGAGTGACTTCATAGTCCTTGGCCGTCGCGCTGAATCTCGAGGTGGCGAGGTAGCGTTGTTTGAACGGCCCCCCAACGTAGAGATCGAACCCGCTCTGTCCGGTCGCGGGCATGTGGTACATCCCGGAAGGCTGCCTCAGTTTAACCCGGAGAAGAATTTTTGCGCTGTCCGACTGGAACTGGATCTGACCGCCTGCGGTTGAATTGGCGAGGCTGTTAACGGCTATGCGGATCGGCCATTTCGGTTTCAGGGGTAACCTACGGTAGACCTTGTCTTCGTCAATCCACGGGAAACCAACAAGACGGAAGGGCGCGGCGCGTGGGTCGAACCAAGCGATTCCTTTCGAGTCGGCCTTTTCCAAAGTCATGTTTGGATCGAGCTTCTCGATATCGATTTTCTGGGCCCGGAGGACCGGGTTGAGCATGAAAAGAGAAAGAGCGAAAAAGAGAGAAGCGTTCATGAGGTTCGACCCTGCAAGCTGCAGTGCTTGATGGCTAGAAACATCTTTTAATTTAAGAAAAATCAAGAAGCCGGAGTGATTTACTTTTTCTGCTGCGAGAACATCCAATCGGCGAATTTAGGATCGGCAGCAGCGACTCTTCCCGCGCCGTGACCTTCTTCGGGGAGAATGATGAGCTGAGCTTTTGTTCCGCCTGCTTTTTTAATGGCTTTCATGACCATTTCGCCTCGGTCGGCTGGGACGACGCGGTCTTTTTTTCCGTAGTAGGCCTTCATGGGAATCTTGGCTAGGTTCTTTCCCCATTCATCAAGTCTCGGAGTCACATCTTTTGGTCCCCCGGATCCGAGGCCTCCGACAATAGGAGCGATCGCAGCGAAGTGATCTGGTGAATTGGCGGCCCAGACGAAAGTGCCATACCCGCCCATGCTATTGCCGGTCAGGTAAATTCGCTTTTCGTCGATCGGGAGGATTTTTTTTAGATGTTCAAGAAGAAGATTAAGGTCTGCTGGAATCCAGCCGCCTCTTTTTTTCTGATCGCGCGCCCTTTTCATGGCTTGAGGTACGATGCAGAGGCACTTGTGGCCCGCCTTCTTGATGGTTTCAAGAAGTCGACGTGGCTGGCGCTCCACTTTACGGATTTCATCTCCGACCCCTCCGGCCCCGTGGAGGAAGATCAGGAGGGGGATTTTTTTATCCTTCGTAACCTGGCTTTTCCCAAAAATCAGAAATTGTGGATTTAGAGAGGTAGCCTTCTTGGCAATGTCTCCGGGGAGTTCGGCGACCTCAACTTGGCTCCAGAGAGGAGATATGAGAAATGTGCTAATTATAAAAAAGAACTTCATGGAGTTAAAGGGGGCTATAAATATTTGCGAAGAGTGGAGAGGGTTTTAGGTAGGAATGTTTTGCAGTTCTTCATTCTCGTCAAATTCGAGAGTCACAAAACCCTGATGTTTTAATAGCTGGAGGATACGGCTAATTCGCTTAAAATCTGTCAGGTGGGTTCGGGATCTCTTTTGAGTGGTTAATAAATCCCCTAAGTGATTCGAAGTAGGATCTAAAGTTGACCCTTTGGGGATTGAAATCATAAGATGCAGGCCATGCCAAAAAGCAAATCTTCCCTGA
>JAKMGP010000095.1 GCA_022424905.1 Akkermansiaceae bacterium
GTCTTTGCCGCGCCTCAGAAATAAGTTGGCGTGTCACATATTCTTATCATCGGAGGCGGACCTTCAGGGTTACGGGCTGCTGAAGTTGCTTCCAGCGCCGGCATGAAGGTCACGCTATGTGATCAGAAGCGATCGGTAGGGCGGAAATTTTTAGTAGCTGGAAAAGGGGGACTTAACCTGACGCACTCGGAGGAAATAGAAACTTTTGTCACTCGCTATCAAGGACCTGATCAACCGCACGACTTTTGGACCAGAGCTCTCGCAGACTTTGACAACAAGGAAATACGGGCTTGGGCCGCGCGGCTTAACGTTGGGACCTTTGTCCAAAAATCTGGTAGGATTTACCCGAAAGCTTTGAAGGCCGCTCCACTCCTACGGCGGTGGGTTGAAAAACTCCGTAAGCAAGGAGTGGATTTTCGTATGAGTCATCGCCTTGTTTCATTAACGAGTGGAAAAGCCTCTTTCGAGGGCCCAGAAGGGGAAGTTGAAATCCAAGCCAATGCCATTGTTTTGGCGCTTGGTGGAGGGTCTTGGCCACAAACCGGATCAGATGGAGCCTGGGTTGAAACGCTTGAGAAAGCCGGGGTAAAAGTGCATCCACTAGCGCCCGCAAATTGTGGTTGGGAAGTGGATTGGTCCTCTGAATTGGTAGAACAACTCGAAGCCCAGCCCCTAAAAAATGTAGTGGCTTCAGCCGGTGACAAGATCGCTCCGGGCGAGATCATGCTCACGCATTACGGAATGGAAGGCGGCCCTCTTTACGCACTAGGTCCCTTGCTTCGCACAATGAAAGATCCCCTGCTCACCTTAGACTTTAAGCCGACTTTCACGATCCAAAAACTGGTGAGTAAGATGGAGTCGGCAAAAAAGAACTTCCTCGCTGAATCTCAATACCGTTGGAAGCTCAGCAGCTCCATGCGCCTGATCCTAGACCATTTTCATGGTCCATTTTTATCTGCAGAGCATCTTGCACAACATACTAAAGCATGTCGTATTCCACTCACCAAAACACGTCCGATTGAAGAGGCAATTTCCTCGTCTGGAGGAGTACCATGGAAAACTCTCAATGATCAACTTATGATCAAAGATCTCCCAGGAATCTTTGTAGCTGGTGAAATGATCGACTGGGAAGCACCAACTGGCGGCTATCTTTTGCAGGGATGTTTTGCAAGTGGAACGCGGGCCGCAGAAGCTGCCTTGGCTTTCAAAACTTCACCCTCGTGTTGAATCAAATTACTCGCTTAGAGGGATCAGAGAAATGCTTGTAAGCTTGGGGCTCAAAGACAAGGAGGGTGAGACTTTGATTTCCAAAAAAACCGCCAATCCTCAGGAATAGAGGAGGCGGCTTTGTTTTTTAAAGAGGTCGTTATTACCCCAGTTTTTTGATTCGCAGCTTCCGGAAGTAAATGAGACTTCCGGGATCATGGCCTTGTAGACCTATCGTGCCTTTGCTGAGACGCTTCGTCTTTTCCTTATGATCAGCTGGCTCGGTATATTCGTTGGTCACTTTTCCATTGATAGTGACAGTCACTTTTTTTCCTTCGACTTTGATGTTGTATGTAAACCATTCGTCGTCCTTGTGCCCGGGTTCTTTGACATCCTGAAAGCTATAAATACTACCCGTCTTACGCCAGTCCTTTTGGGTGGCATTGACTTGGCATTCATAACCCTGTGAGGGCCAGCCCCTGTCTTGAAATTTAGTGTGAATGAAGATTCCCGCATTAGCATTTTTGGCAGTTTTAACTTCACACTCAAATTCAAAGTTTTTGAACTTGGCATTGCCGTCTGTCCCATAAAAGAGGTGAGCACGAGGGCCTTCCACTTTGATCGCGCCATCTTCAACGGAGAAGGTTTGTGGGTTTTCAGAATTGACCTTCCAACCTTTGAGGGTTTTCCCGTCGAACATTTGAATCCACTCCCCAGCAAAGGAGAAAGAAGCGGTAGCAGCAAGAATGATGGCGATTAATTTCATAATGTGAGGGTCGGATTTAATCTCTCGTGGCGAAAATGCGAACCAAAAGTCGATTTTAGGCTCCCTTAAATTTTATCACACCCTTGAGAGTAAGCTCAACTCGTACTAAATCTGATGGTTACGGCTTAAGCCGAACGGCGAGACGGTAGAAAAATCGGATACCAGTTATCGGTTGGATGACTGAGTAGAGCTGACGGTCACCGCTAAGAGCGACAGGAGGTGAATTGACAGGAGACCATTTAACGAGGTCGGAAGAAGATTCTAGTAGCAGATCAGCATCCGGCCGTAGGGTGTTTACTTCATAAGAGGCAATTACAGCGGATGGGCTCAAAGTAATATTGAGAGGAACTTGATCGTCCGAGACTGCGGGATCGGTGCCCAAGGCATATTCGATAAGATTAGAAAGACCGTCACTATCGTTGTCGAGGTTCGGGCTAGTGATGTTATTAGAGATGACCCAGTCGTCATAAGAAAGCCCGGGGGCCCCAGCTCCGGGGCTGCCAGCAGCGGCACGCCAGTTGAGGTAGTCATTTCCATATTGATTCTCGGCAATTTTCGTGAGCGAAG
>JAKMGP010000106.1 GCA_022424905.1 Akkermansiaceae bacterium
CACTTAGGACACGCGCTACTGCTTTCCAACCAACTCGTGTTGATTTTTCATCATGTAAAAAGTGGACCCCAGCGACCACCGCATCTGTCTTTAATAAGGTTAATTCCTCCCCGGCCCCTACTACCGCGCAATCATCTCCAGGCCCTACTATGACATGAGCTGCTTTCGGCAGATCACCGCAAATACGCGCAATCAAATTGTCTTCACCTAATTGACGAACCGACTTCATGGCTAGGTGGGAAATTCATAGGCTCGTGAAATTAACATTAAGCTAACCGAGGTGGCATTGAATGCCGCATGGCAACCGATTGGGACCCAAAGTGAACCGGATCTTTCATAAATCACTGCTAGGATGATTCCCATTAAGGCGAGCATAGGTAGACCCATAACGTTGAAGTGAATAACGCCGAAGAATACGCCACTAAAAATCGAAGCAAACCAGCGGTCGGTAAATCGTTTTACAACCGGATAGAGGTAGCCTCTAAATATCAACTCTTCGGCGATCGGAGCAATGATGATCGCCGACACTGCCATTGCTACAAGCAATCCTACATCTGAAGTTTCTCTCACTAGCGTGACAGCCTCTTGTGGTTTCGCGCCGAGTGAGTCTTGAACCCAAGTCTGCCAGCCACAAGCGACCAAGATTGCCCCAACAATCATCATCGCAAAAACAAAGGCTGGCATGATCCAAACAATACTTTTCCAACGTGTCCAACGAAGGCCAAAAAACTCGATAAGGTTCGTGCGCCAAAAAAGTATCAATGGAACAATACCTCCGATTGAAAGCATGGCGATGGAGCTAACCAATACTAGTCCGGCCGTCATTTGTAACTCTTCCAAGTTTTCTATTTTGGATTCTGCGCTCTTCAAGAATCCGGTAAACACAAGAATGTAGAAGCCGACGATAATGAGATCGAAAGGCTGGATCACGGGGGGTGGAATATCGTCTCCCTGATCCATATGATTCTTTTGTGTCGATAATCGCAGCCAAGCATATCCCGGCAATGCGAGGAGTAAAAGCGAGGCGACAACTATCAGAAAGACAGTCTCCAGAATTTGAAACTCGGCAGGGGTCACGGCAGGATCCTAGTCCACATAGGTGGGATGAAAAGCACAAGCCCTCTCCAATCTGACGTGGCTCGATGGTCATCACACTTGGCTTACCAGTAATTCAAGGAAGCGATAACGTTCACCAATCGCGTTTCTGTACGCATGCCACGACCTGCCTGACAGGAATTTTATATAAGGGGTTGTGGATAAATTAGAAATAGATCTCTGCTAGTCGCTAACATGCTCTTTGGATGGAAGTCGAATCGTAAAACACAAGCTGTGGTCAGATGACTTTGTTGCCGTGATTTCTCCGCTTAAAATAATCATTACTTCTTTGTAAAAACTGAGACCCATCCCGATATTTTTCTTCACGAAATCACGAGCCTTATCAGCCCGGTAAAAGGGATCAAAAAAGACATCAAGGGTTTCTGGAATAGTTTCCATATTCGAACTCAGCACTGGCGATTTTGATATCACTTCAGGGATTCTCGGTAAGCTATGGAATTTCTCTGGAAATGGTGAAGAGCCTTCACGGGCAGCCATCAAAGAACTCTTGCCATTCATTGACTGGAAAAAGTTTCGTGGGATGGCAGAACCATTCAAGTGCCCGTCGGGATACAGGTTGATTTCGGCGGTTTCGGCAAGGAATACGCGCTTGATCATGAAATGAGCGATGCGCCCATCCTCGTCAAATTTGGAGGTGACCTCGCCGCCAACCGGAAACCACGATCGAGACCACAATGGCAAATAGGGATTCAGGGTGCACCCGCGAATTTCGCACTTGAGGAAGGGGCTATCGCGACGAGTGGTTATACCAATCGTTTTATTATGCACCGGGGCAAAAAACTCTCTCACATTCTTAATCCCCGGACTGGCTGGCCGGTGAGCTTGGCCCCTTGCTCGGTGAGCGTCGGGATGCCAAAGTGTCTGCAAGCGGGATTGATCGCCACTCTCGCGATTCTTCAGGGAAAAAAAGCCGAGGGATTCCTAAAGACACAGGAAGTCACCCATTGGGTAGAGTGATGATTTAAGGCGGGAAAAGTGAATTTTTTAAAGAGATCGAATGAGCTATTTATCGGAGTCTTGGGCATCGCGAATCTCTTTCTCGCGTCGGGCAAGATACTCCCTTACGGCTTCGCGAAAGACAAATGACGCAGTTTCGCCTCGTCGCGCTGCTTCTTTTTGAATTTGTACACCCAATAAGACGTCGGTTCGGATGTTGAAAGCGAAGGAAGTTTTTGGTGAAGATTCTTTACCCATAATTGGGGGATTTTTTTGGCGTTTTAGCAAAGGATAATTAAATTTTCTGGCGAAGGTAGTCAAACCTTTTGGTGTAGTTTAAAAATATATGTAGTTTAAAAATATATACACATAAAACTCCTTCTAGGATTTACACAGAATTATCTATTTTAATGCACAATAAGTTTACAAAAATTCGAATCCTTTCACCTAGAGTAACTTACCCGTTGTAAGCGTCGGCATGTTACTGCTTAAGAGAGCCCTTATGGGTCACAATAACAGTCTAAAAAAACTATCACTTAGCGGGTTTCTTCACTTTCTTTCATTTGCCCCTCTCGCATCTTCAGGATCAGTCACTGATGATCTTTTTCCAAGCGAGTGGCTGCTGGACACGAAATTAGATTACTCAAAGAGTATTCTCAATCAGCAGGAGATCATTGGAAATAAATCTCAATACATCTTGGAGTCTTACCGCGACGGTTTACTTGAGACGGGTAAACTTTATCTCTCCGGTCATGCTGTTTACTCTCACTATCAGGAGC
>JAKMGP010000135.1 GCA_022424905.1 Akkermansiaceae bacterium
TTTTCGGAGGCTGAACTTTCCGCCAGTGTGATCGTAGACCGGCAGGCGGATCCGGACGGAGACGGGCTAAACAATACCTTAGAATTTGGCCTCGGGCTCGATCCAAAAAAGGCTGACAGTAGCCAGCTGATTGAGATGATTTTGGGGTCTGCCGAAGGGGAGAGAATTCTGAGATATCAAGCGAGGTGGTTGCCAAGAGGACTCGGTATTCAAATTGAGAAATCAGACGATCTTCAGAATTGGGAAGCCTGTGGGTCCAGCGACTTAGAAATCTTTAGCGCGGAAGAAACAGATGAGTGGGGAGTTAAAAATTTTGCTGCTCGGTTACTTGGAAATTTACCAGTGAGATACCTTCGTTTGAGGGTAATCCTTGAAGATTGAGTTCAACGACCACGCTGTAGATCATTGTGCCGACAACATCGCTCGACGTGGAGAGCGAAAAGATTATATTCAGGTATCGATGAGAGGAATCTGGATCAGTTTGTTTTTGCTTTGGGCCTTTCCGGTCGTGGCAAACCCTGTGATTTCGGAGTTTATGGCTGCGAACGAAACAACGCTGGTCGACGAGGATGGAGACTTTTCGGATTGGATTGAGATTTCTAATTCGGCCGATCAGCCCGTTGATCTCGCCGGTTATTATTTAACAGATAATTCGCAGGTATTGGACCGGTGGGTTTTTCCTCCAGTGATACTGGATCCGGGGGAGTGGTTGGTGGTATTTGCTTCAGGTAAGGATCGAGATGTTGGTGAATTACACACAGATTTCAAGTTGTCGGCGGGAGGTGAATATTTGGCATTGGTTTTGCCGGATGGCATGACGGTGGTTACGGACTTCGGAGATCGCTACCCGCCACAATTTGAGGATGGAAGTTATGGTGGGGGTGAATTTGGCATTGGTTATCTGGATGTCTCATCGCCCGGGAGTTCTAATACAACGGGCCGTTTGCCGGGGCCTCTATTTTTGGAGTATCGAACTGGTGGGGCTCGTCCAGCTGTGGCTGAACCTCTTGATATTACGGCAACCGTTTCAGGAGCGGAGGATGTCACTCTTTTTTATCGAGTGGGATTTGGGCCGGAGGAAGCTGTAGCGATGAATTCAGTTGATGGTAGAAATTATTCGGTGACGATCCCTGGAGGAGCGGTGAGAGACGTCATCAGATGGCGTTTCGTGGCTCAAGATATTGATGGACGAATCACGAAGGAACCGCCATTTTCCAATCCGCTTGATTCTCACAAATACTACGGAGTTCCCGTTGCGAATCCTGATGCTGAAAGTTTGGCGGAGGTCTTCGAGTGGTTTATCAACGGGAACGATTATGCTCGGCTCACTTCCTTTCAAAAGGTGCGTGCAGGGTTGTATTATTTGGGAGAATTTTACGACAACGTAGAGTTTGGTCCGCGTGGGCAGTCGACTCTTTTTTTCGATAAGAAAGGTTTCAATATCGACTTCAATAAGACTCAGCGATTCCGATGGAAAGAGGGTGAGCCAAGGGTGCGCGACATTAACCTAGTCACGAATTGGGGTGATAAGGCAAAGGTTCGTAATGAGATGGCTTACGAGATCCTCCGCGAATCCGGGGTGCCAACCCATTTCGCGTTTAGTGTGAGAGTGCAGCGCAATGGTCAATTTTTTGGTACTGCGGATTTAGTGGAGGATGCAGATGATATTTATCTAGATCGCGCGGGCCTCGATCGGGATGGCACGCTTTATAAGGCGGTGAATACTTCGCTGAGATTAGAGGATATTGGCAATACAAATATTGTCAGGAAAATGACTCGAGAAGAAGAAGGATTAGAAGATCTAGATGCCCTAATTGCTGGGATAAATCAGGATGGTTCAGCTCGTTGGGATTATATTTTTGATCAAGTGGATTTGCCAACGACCATCAATACTCTTGCGGGACTTGTTGTGATCATGCAGACCGACATGGGAGCAAAAAATTATTATCTTTATCACGATACTAAAGGTGACGGACGGTGGTCAATTTTACCGTGGGATCTTGACTTGACCTTCGGGCGCGATTTTACGAGTCGTGCGGGTTACTTTGACCGAAATCTTTTCACTGAAGGATTCACCGAGTTCAGCGAGTCTTTCAATACGAGCGTGCTTGTTGAAGAGTTGTTAAGAGGAAACCCGAGAACGCGAGAGATGTTTTTTAGGAGGCTCAGGACTTTAAGTGATCGGTTTATTGCGTCTGAATATATCCCAGAGCGCACGCAAGAACAGCTCGCTCGGCTTTCGCCAGCCTCGATTTTTCCGGGTGATGCCTTGCGCGATTCCTTTCTGTGGGGGACTTGGTATGACGCCGACCCTGTTCCCAAGGTCTGGAATACGACTCATCCTGATGCTGAAACGATGGAGCGGGCAAGCGACCGGATTAACT
>JAKMGP010000151.1 GCA_022424905.1 Akkermansiaceae bacterium
CGCGCTGTTCGGATCGGCTTTGATTCACTGACCGATTTTGATGCTTTGGATCTAGAACCCGAGGATGTCGAATTTAATTATCCTGTCCTCATTCCTGAACTTCGCGAAGTTGACCCCCAGCAAGGGGTAGTCGGGTTTGGAAATGGCGCTCTTGATTTCCTTGGAATTAGCAAAGACAATTCGGAATGGGGCAGAGGTGTCAAGATTGCCGTCATCGACACCGGAATTGAGGCTCATCTCGCTCTGAACGATAATATTCAGCACATCAATCTTATTGAGCTAAATGACGGAGAAACGCCAAACAGTCACGGAACGTCGGTCGCCTCCCTCATCGCAGGACAGCATCCCAACATGCGGGGAGTGGCGCCCCAAGCTGAACTCATTTCTGTTCGGGTCGCTGACGAAACTGGCGTTTCAAGTTCGTTCTTACTTGCCCAAGGAATCATTGCCGCTGCAGATGCCGGGGCCCAACTCATCAACATTTCGATGGGGTCCTCAAGTGACAGCACCTTGGTTCGTCAAGCTGTCGATTATGCCATTGGACAAGGCGCCGTCATTTTCGCCTCTTCAGGAAATGATGGAACACAACACGCATCTTATCCAGCCGCTGACCCCGATGTCTATTCTGTGGGCGCCATTGATGCCAACGGAACCCACCTCAATTTCTCAAACACTGATGAAAACTTAGCCTTCACAGCTCCCGGCCTTGAAGTTCAAGCTGCCTTTCCAGGGGATAACGTTACATCCTTTACCGGAACATCTGGAGCGGTAGCATTCCCAGTCGGCGCTGTAGCCGCTATCATGTCCGAGAGCCCGCAATCAATAAGTGCACAGCAGGCTGTTTTGATTCTCCAAAACCATAGTAATGAGGCCGGCCTTCCGGGAGCCGATAATCAATTTGGAATTGGTATCATTGACGTCGGTCGCGCCATCAACAGGAACACAAGCGGGATTGTGGATGTCGCAATCGCCTCACAAACCTACCTCCTCCCTACTGCTGATAGCTCTGCCTCCGGACTTCAGGTCAGCGTGGAGAATCGTGGCACAGAAACCGTCTTCCAATCCACCGTCGATATTCAAATTGGAAACGACTACTTCCCCTATACGATTCAAAAGCTAAACCCGAACGAGCGTACCGTGGTTACCATTCCATCGGGTCTAAGCCAACTCAGGGCTGATGCGCAACTGGAGGTTTCAGCACAAATCAATCTACCAAATGGACAAAGCGATGCAAAACCTGGAAATGACCAGAGAAAGGAAATCGTTACGATTCCCACAGATGATCGGTAATAAATATTTGATGTTTTTCATCTCATCCCTCGCAGCGGCCGCTACTCCCGGATGGATTTCCGCTCCCTTTGCCGACGCTTTGCCTGCGAATCAGCTCCTCGTCGATGGAAATGCTTGCGGCCCTACCTGTCTACTAAGTGCTTTTCGTTCCGGCAGCGAAAAATGGCGCGCTTCAATCTCCAAAATCGAAGGGAATTCAGATTCGGAGAAAATCCGAAAAATAATTTCTGACTACGCCAGGCGCCCTTCCTCCCTTGACCCCAAAAAGGCGCGATGGAATGGGCGCTACGGAATTGCAAGCCCGGATCTTGTAGCGATGGCCAACGAGCTACGCAGTGAGAGGTGGATGAACTCTGTGAAGCAGGAGATCTTTTTTAAGAATTCGCGGGAAAGAGAAACCGCGCTTCTAGCAAGGGTCCATGACAAGCTCTCAAAATCCCTCAAAAAAGGACTACCTCCTATTCTAAGAATACGACGTGTAGCATGGCGGAATCCAGAAGGATCGAGAACCAAAAATTGGCTAACCGTCAAGGCCCACTTCGTCGTGCTCACCGGTCTTCCTGAAAAACTCTTTAAAGAAACGAAGTCCTTTAAGGTCACCTATCATGAGCCCTGGGGTGGCAAAAGTCTCTCCGGGAAGATTCATATTTCAGATACTAAGTCAGCTGGCATAAGGACTTTAATCGCAAGCTTCCCGGGATCAGATATAGGAAAAACTCTCATTGATCGGAGTGAGCCCACTTGTCTGTCTCTCTCATCAGCAATCGGACTCTTTTGATTTTGGTCAAATAACCACCTTGCGCTCGCCCCCTTCTTCGAGCGCAGTTAATAACTCAAAAGTAGTTCAAAGCGATAGAATCCCTTGCCCTCTTAGGTATTTTGCTTGCTCACCATATGATGTTAAAAACCAATCCTACGACCCGCCGTTCCTTCATGAGAATCGGCGGCTCTGTTTTGGCACTACCATTCTTGGAGACCTTCGCCACGGCAAAGATAGCCGCTGCAGCACCGCTAAAACGCATGATCTTTCTTGGGGGAGGTTTCGGATTCACCAAAGATACCTTCTACCCCAAGGAGGCTGGACCTTTCTCCAAGATCGGAATGACCGAAGGGCTTTCTCCCCTTGCCCGCCATAAAGACGACCTCACAATGGTGACTAATCTCACCAACCTAGGTGCGTCTGATCCTCACGGCGGCTCCACTTCCTATCTCACTGGAGCCAACGTTGCTGGGACTCCGGGAAAGAGATTCCACAATTCAATTTCATGCGATCAGATTGCAGCCCAGCACCTGGGCAACAAAACCCGCTTTCCTTCACTGATCCTGTCTGCCAAGGAAGCGGATGGCGGTCAAAATTCGGGGCATGGTCAGGGCCTCTCGCTTTCGTGGGATGAATCAGGAAATCCGATACCAGGAATCAATCGCCCACTAGACCTCTACCATCTCCTTTTTGCTCACCCTGGTGATTCTCGTGTTGAACTTGATGCTCGCCTGAAAAAGAAGCAGAGTATCCTCGACCTCGTCCGAATCGATGGACGCAATATAAAGCGGATTTTAAGCAAGGGTGATCAAGAAAAACTCGACGAATATTTCACGGGGGTTCGGCAAGTTGAGAAGGGGCTCGAGCGTCAGGCCAAGTGGGCTGATGTTCCTAAGCCGCCAGCTCCTTTCGACACCCCCTCTGAGGGAATCACTGGTGAGGAAGCAATCCACTTAATGTATGATATGATGATCATCGCCCTCCAAACCAATATGACTAGGGTTATCACTTACCGCCAACCCGTTTGTTCACTACTTGCTGGGATGGGGATGAATTTAAAAGCCCATTCATTGAGTCACTATGGATTTTCCCAGCCCCGCATCCTGGCCTCCCGTGAACGGGACAGAAAATGCTCAAGTCTTTTTGCCCACTTTCTTGATCGCCTCAAAGAAGCGAAAGATTCCGACGGTTCACGGCTTTTTGATAATTGCATCGTTAGTTATGGCTCTAACCTCCGTAGCGGACACGAACTCAAAAACGTTCCAGCGATCGTTTCTGGTGCCGGCGCAAAGGGCATCCATTACGGTCGCAATATCGTGCTCCCAAAAGAGGACACTCCTCTGGCTAACTACTGGCTCACGCTGATGCAACAGGCTGGCATCAGAACTGATAGTTTCTCTCATAGCACCGGAATCCTGCCTGAACTTCTGAGCTAATCCACATGAAGATTTTCACTCTTCTGACTCTTTTTTTTATCCCGGTGACACTAGCTGTCCCTCCAGAGATTTCGGTGCGTAGGGAAAGCCTCCAACCATTTCTCAAAAAGTATTGCATCAAGTGTCACGGGCCCAAAAAACAAAAGGGCCAAGTGCGTTTTGATGAAGCAGATTGGATTATTGCAGGTAATGATTCCGCTCAAAGGTGGCAAGATGTTCTCGACCAATTAAATGGGGGCGATATGCCTCCAGAAAAGGAACAACAACCTTCTAATGCAGAACTTGCGATGGTTTTAAATTCTCTGACTGGTTCAATCTTGAAAGCAAGGAAGCTTCTGACCGATCACGGTGGTGAGATCGAAATGCGTCGCCTAAACCAGCGCGAATATTCCAATAGCATTCGCGATCTTTTTGGTTTCGACGTCACGTTACACGAAATCCCTGAAGATGGAGAGATCGATAGTTTTGACACAGTCGGAGCTGAGCAATTTTTCACTTCAGCACACTTTGAAAAATACCTCAAGTTAGGCCAAAAGGTGGCAGAGGAAGCTTTTTCATTTAACACACAACCAAGACGAGAAGTAAAAAAACAACGAGTTGAACCAGAAGAGAACTTGAATAAAAAGCTCCGTAGCAAACTGGCAGATCTTGACAGAAAGAAGGCATTAACCGAGGCGGGAAAAAACTGGAAGCAAGCAGGTTTCAAAGATGAGGGTCAAAAGAAAATCATTTTTAACCAATGGGAGAATCGGGCGGAACTCCCCCGCAACTATCTGAAATATCCTAAAATTAACAGCGGGGTCTACAATTGTGACGTCGCAAAGTGGGTCTCGATCAGCCAACACGTCGACATCCGCGGAGAATATAAACTGCATATCCACGGTGGAATTGTAGGGCAACCTCATGAGCTACGAAAAATAGTACGCCTTTATGACCGGAATGAAATCCACGGAACCCTAAAAATTCAGGGCTCAGTCGATTCACCAAAGACGGTAACTCATCGAATCCGGCGCCAGATGGGAGAACATTTTCTTTCCGTGAGTATTCGTGAGAACCAACCAGACAACACCATCAATACGATGAGGGGGTATCTTCAAAAACTAGGGCAACCCGGCCAAGTAAGAGAGCCACGCGCAGCTGTTTGGATTGATTGGCTAGAAATCGAGGGTCCTTTTTATCCGGAAAGTCGCCCAAGGTTCGAGGAGTTGTTGTATCCAGAAAGACCAACCGGAAGCAACAGCCCGTATTTCAACGTAGACGCCAAAGCACGAGAATTCCTTCAAGAATTCGCCACTTTGGCTTTTCGCCGCAAGAAACCAGAACCTTACTACCTCGACGCCCTATATAAAACCTTCCTCGAGCTACGTCAGTCTGGAAAAAACTATCGCCAGTCGATGAGCGAAGTAATGGGCATAGTTTTAGCCTCACCAAGCTTTCTTTTTATTCAAGAAGCGGCACCAGAACAAAACAAACCTCACGGACTCCTCACGAATCGTGAACTCGCAATCCGTCTTTCCTACTACCTTTGGGCCTGTCCTCCCGATGAAGAACTTTACAACGCTGACCTCTCGAATATCAAAGTTTACGAGAAGCAGGTCGACCGCCTTCTAGCAGATCCAAAGTCACAAGGTTTTCGTGACGGTTTTTCAGGGCAATGGATGGAGCTCGAGCGATTCGATGCGATTACAGTAGATAGGAAAGAACACTTCCACTTCAATCAGGGCGTTCAGCAAGATGCCAAACAGGAGGTCCGTGAGTTTTTCGGGATTCTCATGAAAGAAAATCTACCAGTAGCGAATCTCATTGATTCCAACTTCTTAGTTGTAAATGAGGCTCTCGCAATTCACTACGACTTACCCACGGAGCAGCTTAAAGGCGGCACGTTTCAAAAGATCAAGATCCCAGCAGAATCACATCGGGGTGGAATCTTCACGCAAGCCGCTTTTCTCACGACTGGCTCGAATGGCGAACGTTCTTCTCCCGTAATACGGGGCGCCCTCGTGATGGAAAAAGTGCTTCACGATAAACCCCCACCCCCACCGCCTAATGTTCCCGAACTCGATGAGGCTTCAAATAAATTGATGACAAATCGCGCGATGGTTTTGCTGCACCAAAGGCACGCCACCTGTGCCGCGTGCCACGTAAAAATGGACGCGATCGGATTTGGTCTCGAAAATTTCGATACCATCGGACGATGGCGTGACTCCGAAAAGGTTGAACGCAAAAACGTTCCTATTCAATCGGAAGGAACCCTTCCGGGTGGTGGTAAATTTCAAAACGTCAGCGAACTAAAGACCCTTCTATTAAAACACGAAGGGGCTCTTGCCAAAGAACTCACCATGTCCATCCTCTCATACGCGCTGGGACGCACTGTCGAATTTTCTGATTCCGATGAGGTCGAGACCATCCTAGCAAATGTTGTAAAAGATAAATACCGCTTCCGCGACATCATCCGTGAAGTCGCCTTGAGTTCGCTTTTCAGAAGGAAGTAATCAGCAAAAAAATACCGAGAATGCTACCCAGGCATCAACTTAGGTCTTTTGCTCCGATGACAAGGCGAGAGACCTTATAGTGGCCTCTGAAGGATCCACCTTCCCTTCACCCCACCCAAGTCAAATTTGTCACCACATAAGACGAGCTCTCTCGCCGTCAGCTTCCCATCATTTACATCGACCGCCCATGGTTTACTTCCTTGCATAAACGCTCCTGTATTAATCATGACTTTCCCTTCCTTTTGCCAAATTCCTGGACGATGAAAATGGCCACAAATTAGAACACAAGCACCCTTCCCTGAGTGATTTAAAAAGCGCAAACCTTGCTCTCCCATCCCCTGCCATACGCGCAGCATTTCGAATGAACGATTCAAGGGCCACAAAGCAGTCACCAAAAAATCAAACGGAGAAGGAAGCTTAGGTAAAGAAATAGCTTTTAAGGTCAAAGCAATCTCCCGGGCACGCTCGGAACAAGCCTCAGCAGAATGGCTTTGTGGAGCATACTTTTGAATAAGAACATTTATCTCCTCACGATATCTCCCTATTTCACGCGACCAAGGGGTTGCGTCGTCATATATCGCATCCCCATGAGTCACCAAGACAGCTCCATCAGCCAACCAAGCAACCCCTTTCCCACTATCAGGGTCATGATTTCCCCGCAGGGTTTCCACCAAAACACCGCGCTTCTTCGCCAACCAGAGCAGCTCCTGAAATAAGGATCTGGCATCCCCAAACCCAACTCCAACTTTTTGCTGCTGCCAGACATCTCCGGCAAGAATGAGATGATCAACCCCATCTAAAATAGGATCCAACATTGCTACACTTTGCAGGCGGGAAGCAGTGTGCCCCAAATGAAGATCGGAGATGATTCGCGCTCTCACTCCGCCCGTTGCCTCACAGCTTCATATAAACAAACACCTGCTGAAACACTAACATTCAGGCAGTCCACCGTTCCTTTCATGGGGAAATTCACCAAAAAATCACACTCCTTTTCAGTGAGTTGTCGCATCCCTTCTCCCTCGCGCCCCATCACGATTGCGACGGCCCCCTTTAAATCCGTCTCATAAAGGGATTGCGTTGCTTGGTCTGACGTTCCAACAAGCCATACTCCCCGCTCTTTCAGCTCTCTCATTGTCCGAGCCAGATTCGTAACCTTAACAAAGGGCACACTCTCGGCAGCCCCTACCGCGACACGTCGTACCGTATCAGTCAAACCAACCGCTTTATCTTTTGGGGCTATGACAGCATCTACGCCAGCCCCATCGGCCGTTCGCAAAATAGCGCCCAAATTATTGGGGTCCTGAACACAATCAAGTATCAGTAAAAGAGGTTGTTCTTTATTATCGAGAATCTCGAACAGGTCACCTT
>JAKMGP010000166.1 GCA_022424905.1 Akkermansiaceae bacterium
GCGGCAAACCAAAGTTAGGATCTTCATTGAGAGGTCCGGTGGGATTGAATTCGTAGCCGAAGAGAGTTGGCGTGCGTCCGGTGAGTAGACCAGCGCGGGAGGGGCTACAGTTCGGACCAGCCACATAGCCCGAAGTAAAACGAACCCCATTTTTCGCGATGGAGTCGATGTGAGGTGTCGGAATTTGCGGATTTCCCTGACAGCTTAATTCGCCGTAGCCGAGGTCGTCGGCGAAGAAGACGATGACGTTGGGTTGTTTTGCTAGTGCGAGGCTGGAGAGGTGGGCGATAAAAAGGAGAATGCGATTCACTTACTTTGGATGTTTGATGTTGGGGATGGATCGACGGTCCACCCTTTGGTGTAAATGACGCCGTAGTAGGGGTAGTGATCCCAGTTGACGGGGCCGCCGATGACGCGTGGGTCCCTGGTTGTTTTAAGGTGATCGAACAGTTTCTTGCGCAGAGTGGCTTGGATTTTGGCGAGGGGAAGAGAACCCGCGAGGTTGTTCATTTGATGGGGGTCTGTTTTGAGGTTGTAGAGTTCTTCGGTGGGGCGCATCCCGAACGCGAGTTCTGCCAAGCGAGCAATTCCGTGCTTGTTACGATATTCCATCATGAAGGTTTTGGTGGGGGAACTGTCAATCTCGCCATAGGCGATGGCGCGGGCACAGACTGATGGGTCGGGAGAACCAGAGGGCCAGCGGGTTGGTTCAAAGTTATGGATATAGAGGTGGTCGGAAGTTCGGATCGCGCGGCAGGGGTAGCCTTTGCCACCTTTGCGGCAGCCATCGTGCCGTTCCATAGCTATGAAGGCGGCTTTGTGATTTTTTGAAGCTTGGTTTTTAAAGATCGGGAGAAGACTTGATGCGGTCATTATTCCTGGCGGTTTGAGTCCTGCGGCTTCAAGAAAGGTGGGGGCGAGGTCGCTCAGGTTGACGAGGTCACCGATGATGCGGCCGGTCTTGGTGATTCCTCTCGGCCAGCGGATGGCGAGGGGGATGCGGGAGCCGTCATCGTAAAGGCTAGCTTTGGCACGGGGAAAAGGCATCCCATGGTCGCTGGTGACGACGATGATGGTGTTGTCGATTTGACCGGATTTTTCTAAGAGCGCGATGGCGCGGGATACTTGGGAATCGAAGTGTTCGATTTCAACGAAGTAATCGAGGAGGTCGTTACGGACGATATCGTTGTCGGGGAAGATGGGAGGGACGATGACTTTCGAGGGATCTTTGCCGGTTCGTTTGCCGGCACCAGATTCGAAGCCACGATGAGGTTCCGAGGTGCCGAGCCAGAAGCAGAAGGGTTTCTCTTTTGGAGATTGCGCAAGGAAGGTGGCAAAATTGCCGGCGTAGTCGGTGTTACGCATTTGTTTGAAGGGCGGCTTGAGACGCTTTTGCTGGAAGGGTGGTCCGGCAGGGTTTTCAGTGCGCCCTCCGGGTTCGAGGCGACCGGGGCTCCATCCCTTGCCAGTGTAGCCGATCGAGTAACCGGATTTTTGAAGGAGGTCGGGGTAGGTGGCGAACTTGGCTGGAAGCGTGCTGTGGATGTTACCGGCTTCTTCGAGCCGCCAGATCGCTTGGCCGGTGAGGATGGCGGAGCGGGAGGGGCCACAAGTGGGTGCGTCACAGAAGGCACGGGTGAAGCGGAGGCCCTCTTTTGCGATGCGATCAAAGGCGGGAGTTTTAACGACAGGATCGCCATTGGCTCCGGTATGGGCGTAGCTTTGGTCGTCGGAGATGCAGAAAAGAATATTGGGCCTACCGTTCGCAGTAAGCTCTAAGCTCGAAATGCTGAACCCTAAAAGTAAGAAAAGAAAGCGGACGGTGGTCATGGTCATTAGCTGGTGGTTTGAATGAAGTGCCAAAAGATAAATCACTAAGGATGTTAGGAATAAGTAATAACCTTTTCTTATTTTGATTGCACTCACATTCATTCCATTCTCGACATCCTTCAATGATGCTCCAAGGAGCTCAATTCCAAGACAAAATCGAAATGATTATTACTTAACTTGGCGCAACGAATTAGGCCAAGGATCAGCGAAAGTCTCACCTCTTTGCCAGGCCGTAATTTCATGGTCGGTGCAAAAGGCATCCTGCAAGGAGGAGGCGAAAGACTCACGATCCGCCTTGAGGCCAATGAGAGTGAGTTCGTTGTGGCGATCACCGAAAAGGGGATGTTTGGTTTTAAGCAATGCTTTCAAGTGCTCGATCTCTTCGGCTAAGAGTTTGCCATCTCGATTGTGAGCAAGTTCGGCACGCCAGAGCCCCGTCAGTTCAAGCGCAATCTGGCTGCCAGATTGTTGCCAAAGTAAAACGTCCCGAGGGCGCGAGGCTAGCCAAAGGAACCCCTTAGTACGGTAAAGACCAGTCCCCATTTTACTGCGACAAGCTTTGTATAAACGCTCTGGATGAAAGGGCCGAGGGTCGCTAATGACGATTGCATCCACACTGTCGACCGTAGCGGATTGCTGCGTGAGACCGAATTCATTGGCTCGATTTTCTAAGACGGAGAGTTTTGGGGCTGGGGTCGCTTCAAGTTGCGGTAAAAGAATTCCAGCTTGAGCTGAGAGTCCAATAGTCGCCTGTGGTTGGAGTGCCTGGAGGGTTTGAACTTGAGCCTCTACGTTGGGTTTCGGAACGGTATCAATTTTGGTAAGAATGATTACGCTGGCGAAGGCAATTTGTTCAGCGAGTACTTCGGCGACATGGCGCAGCGCCATATCTTGAGAGTTCGCGGATGCGCCGGTAAGAATTTTGCCATCTTCAAAGTCGCGATGAAGATTGAGGGCATCGACCGTGACGATAAAGTGGCGAAGGAAGAATCTCTTATTCCGCGTTAGGGCTTTGATTAGGGGCCATGGGCGGGCCGCGCCAGTACTCTCGCAGAGAACGAGAGGTGGAGCAGGGTCAAGCGTAGAGATCTCTTTGAGAGCTGCTCCTGCCGATTCATGGAGTTGCTCACGTGCATGATTTCCATGTAACGCCGCTACGCCACCTACGAGACGACCAGGAGAAGGTTTTGAGGTTTCGTCCGAGAGCAGTTCTGCGTCGAGCCCAAATTCACTTAAGTCGTGTACGATTACCGGAGCATCTTTAAGCGCCTCGTCACGTCGCCAACGCCGGAGGAGCGTGGTCTTACCTGACCCGAGGAAGCCGCAAAGGGTAACGATGGGAACGGAGTCCGAGTTCATGAATTAGGTTCCTAAGAGTCATTCACATGGGGGGTTCCGTGAGCTTCGAAAAATAGTGAAGAACGAAACGAAAACGAAGCCGCCGTGAGGCCTTAAGGTTTATTGGCCATCTGATTCAAATGCAAGTAATTCGCATTAAATCCCATTATGTTGGAGTTGCCCGATCTAGTTTAGGCCTAGTCTAAATAACTTCGAAAGGCTACTCACATTTGAATCGTTCTTCCTGAGATCAAAAACGACCTTCTGGTTTTGGCCATTGATTTCTTTAGATTGTGAAATCAGCATTTTGCATGGCCCTATTTCAGAAGCTCATATTCCTCTTGGTTCTAACCGTTCCAGTTGCTGCCGAAACGCTCGTTTATTTCGGAACCTACACGGGTGGTGGGAGCAAAGGGATCTACCGTTCAATACTCGATGAAACAACCGGTAAACTGTCCGACCTAGTGCTCGCCGCGGAGCTAGAGAACCCATCCTTCCTCGTCGTCAGCCCAGACCAAAATTATCTTTTTGCCGTTTCCGAGAACGGAAAGTTCAAAGGCAAAGAGGGTGGTGGTGTCAGTTCATTCGCGATCGGGAAAGACGGCGGGTTGACACTTATCAGCCAAGTAAACTCCGGCGGCGGCGCGCCCTGTCACATTTCAACTGATGCTCAAGGCAAGTGCCTCTTGGTTGCCAACTACATGGGTGGGAGCATCTCAAGTTACCAAATTGCCGCCGATGGAAAGCTCGTTGCGCCAGCTGCCGGTGGATTTATCCAGCATGAAGGCCAGGGCGCCCAACTTCCGCGTCAGGCCTCGCCGCATGCGCACTCGGTGAATGTCGACCCGTCCGGCAAACGCGCCTTTGTCGCGGATTTGGGCTTGGACAAAGTCCTCATCTACAAACTCGACGCAGCTGCCGGAACGATCACGCCAAACGATCCGGCGTTCCTCAAATTGCCAGATGCCACCGGGCCGCGACACTTCTCGTTTCACCCGAGCGGCAAGTGGGCCTACACGAACCTGGAGATGTCACTCGAGGTCGCAGCCTTGAGCCACGACGTCAAAACCGGCGCGCTCGAAGTCCTGGAAATCGAATCGACCGTGCCGGACGGAACGGAGCGAAAAGGCAACAGCACGGCGGAGTGTTTGGTGCATCCGACAGGAAAGTGGGTCTACGTTTCCAACCGCGGTCATAACTCGATCGCTGTCTTTGCAATTGACCAGAAAACAGGGAAGCTCGACTTCATCGAACACGAATCCACGCAAGGCGAGATTCCGCGAAATTTCGGCATCGATCCCAGCGGAAAATTTCTCATCGCCGGCAACCAACGCTCCGACAATGTTACCGTGCTCAAGATCAATCAGGAAACTGGCTCTCTGGATCCAACCGGCCATGAAATCAAGGTTCCGGCTGCTGTCTGTGTTCGCTTCTTGAAGCGTTAGGAAGAGCTTTAAGGTATAGTCTTTAAGTATTCGCTCAATTAAGAGTTTAGCGTAGGACTACAAAACGGGTTTCACCTGCTGGGACGGTAAGTGAGATTTTTGGGCTTACCTTTAACTTACTCCCGTCACGTAACAAGGTGGCGTTGGAAACTGATATTTGCGGTGTTAAGGTGACGTGGGCAATTTTTTCTTTTTGCACAATAGCAGGATCGGTGGGTTTCTTAATTACGCCCTGATTATTGATGATCTCAACGATCCAGCCGGATTCGGTGCGGTTGACTTGGTATTGCACCGGATCACCTCCTACCCTAACAGGTAACAGGGTGTTTCGCAGCTGGGCGAGGCGTGAATTTGATATTGCTGCTGGTCTTTTCGTCATAGGATTTATCCACTCCTCGAGCACTTCCACATCACCCGTGCCTTGGAGACGTTCGAAATCGTCACCAAGTTGGTTTGCATGGCGTTTGTTCATTAGTAGCCGACTTCCTCTGCGAAGTGCCTCGAATAGATTAGAGACAAAGAGAGAGTCGAATTCGTGATCTCCCACCAGCAGTATTACCGGATAGGACGCCAGCGTCTTCGTTCGTGCGTTAGACAAAATCACGTCGAACATTTCGCCGAAGGGGGTGGGGCGTAGGAAACTTTTTTCAGGATTAATCGGGTCGGCGGCTTTGTGGATGTGGTCTGAACCAGCAAACAGTTGTGCTTCAAATAGATCATGGGTTTCCTTATCGCCAGGTGTGTTTGTGACAATACCCCAGGGCCGCGACTGATAGGGATTGTAGCCATTGTAATGGTCGAGCACGATCCCTACGGGAGTATATGGCACGCCTGGATCATGGGTTTGTATCGTTCTGAAGGTATCAACAGCGGCACGTCCATGTTCGGTTAAAGTCCAGTCCGGATCACGATCTTTGAAAAAGATGGAAATACTGTTTTCAGGTGTGACTAGCGCTGCCCCGGCAAACCAGCTGTGCAACCATAGACGTTTATAGAAACTGAGGGAATGTCCGGCATCTAGACCTCGGGCGTATTTGCCTTCCATTCTGAGCGGGCCGTTGGTCGTGCAGGACCCCGCGAACCACGGACTTACCTGAATAGAGAATGGTTTATTCCATCGGCGTGCAGCCCCACGGGCAAAAGCAATCTTGGATTGTGTAAATGCAATGTTCTCACCTAGTTCAAGGCCAATCACCTGGCTTCCCCATTCGCCGACATACGCCTCATAATGGGAATGACCGTTAATACTGATGGTGCGTCCACGCATGGCCCGGTGTCGTGTCAGGAAGTAGTCACGCACTTGGTCGTAGCATTCTTTGCGCGATTGGGGTTTCGCATCGTATCCCGCAAATCCTGCAGGTTTTATGTGATGTTTGAATTGCTCGAACTCATCCTTGAATACCGCCCTGTGCCAATCTTCATTACGAGACAGGTTATGGAAGTAATAGGCCCACTCTCCCAACTGGATCGCCATGAACGTATCGCTGTCGTCCATCACCTTTAACATGGCTTCATCCGCGTCCGTTAACTGTGAACGGCCATGCTTCACTTGAAACTCCCCGCCATACGGTGGATACCCTACGACCGGCCAGTTAATTTCCGCGAAGTATTTATAGGAAGCCGCATTCGCCGCTACCGTGGCAGGACCGGGGTCGAAACCATTTCCCAAACCCACCTCTTTCATCCGTGTAATAAGTCGTTTAACTTCATCCAGCTTTCCCGGACATCCATACAGCGAAAAGATCCGCCCGTCTTGGCCCTTTAACGTTGTGACATCCCATTCCTCTGGCGGTTCCACGAGCGAAACTTCCTGTGCGGAGCTTTCCAACACTAATATGGTCAGGATCACGCTAAGACCAATATGAAATCTGGGACAGAATCGTGTTACAGGTTTTATAGTAAACGGCATTTCTAGAGGCGGGTTTTCTTTAAGATTCCTCACGCGGAATTTTTTCGTGTAGGGGGCTCTTATAATTTTATGACCGTCGGGTAATCGGGCGAGCAGTGGGCTAGTCCTCTTTTGAAATTGGGTGGATTCCTCCCAGCCTGCGTAGGGTAGCGGTGACGAGAATTGGATTTTCGGCCGCGCTTTTTAGCGATGGATAATTTTGACGGAGTGCCAGAATCCAAATTCATTACGCCAGTCGTTGGGGCGGTTTTCGAGGGAGAGGTCGATTTTCTGGCCCGCGAGTTTGGTGAGGTCGACTTCGAGTTCGAGCCACTCCGATTTGACCGTTTTGAAGGAAACGATTTGATCGTGAAGGACTTTGCTGTTTGCGAGAACGCGAAGCTGCCAGTCGCCGTGGGGATGGTAGCTACAGCGAATTTTGAGGAAGGTGGATTTGCCTTTGGGGACTTGGAGTTCGCGCTTAAGTGAGCAGGGAGTCTTCTTGTCGAGGGGATGGGTTTGGACGGCCTTCTCGTTTCGGAAACTTTTCAAAGAGACGACCCCACCTTCACCGACGTTTTCGACTTTGAAGCCGGGAGCGATTGCCTCGATAGCTTGACCCCATTTGGTGCGGAGGTTTGGCCGGGGCTTTTTGTGATTTTGAGGTGATCCGCTGATCATGCGACGGGCAACGGATTCGGTGAGGAAGGGGATTTTTGTTTGGGCGGCGAGAGCGAGGGCCTTTTTTGGGTGCTCGGTGACGAGAGGTTCCAAGGCGAACCAGATCATCCGGGGGAGTTTGGGGTCGTCGATATCTTCAGCGTGTTGGGAAAGGCCGTTCAGAATGGGGAAGCGATGGTCGAGCGGAAGTCGAGGCACGGTGGCCGCGAGGTAGAGTCGGACGGTAGGAGAGGGGTCGCTTTGGGCGAGTCCTTCCAGAATGGGTTTGATGGACGCTGGTGGATTTTGATTTTCGCTGAGAAGTTGGATGGCCCAGGCGCGGACGTGTTCGTCGGAGTGGGAGAGAAGTTGGATGAGTTTTTCTTCGGCGTCGTTCGCGAAACGTTTGGTGACGTGTTGGGCCCAGAGGGCGCGGAGACGTTTTGGGGAGGTTTTTGAGCTTACGAAGAATTCGTCGAGAGCTTTGTGGACCGCTTTTTGATCGAGCTTTCCGGAGATGGTGCGGTGGTGCAGCTCGGTGCGGGCCTGGCGGACGAACCAATCGTTGGGGTGGTTTTGAAGTTGGCAAAGTTCGAGATCGGTGATGGCGGGAATATTTGGGCGGGCGATGCGTTTCGCGTCCTTAGGCATGATTCGATAGATGCGCCCACTCTTTGGGAAGTTGATGGCGTTTCCGCAGATGTCGGTGTCGTGCCAGTCGAGGATGTAGACCCCACCATCAGGTCCGATTTCCATGCTGAAGCCAACCCAAGCGAGATCGTTGGTCGGCATGAAATCACTCCCGTGTCGGCCGATGTAGGTGGACCCATTCGGCTCCATATAATCGGCGAGGACGGCATGCTCGTGGATGTTGCACATGAAGAGTTGGTCGTGGTATTCGGACGGGAAGGTGTCGGCTAAATAGAAGCGGGCTCCGCCGTGCGCCGAGAGGTGGGTGTGGTCGCGGATCGTCTGGATGGGCGCGTAAGTGTAGGGATTGAGATTAGGACGGGATTGTTTGTGGTAGATGCCGCCTTGGACGATGTGGAAGAGGTGGGGTATGACGCAACAGGTGGCGAAGCCGTGGCCGAGATCATTGAAGTCGAAGCCCCACGGATTAGAGAGGCCACGTGCGAAGATTTCGAAATCGCGGGTCTCGGGGTGGAAGCGCCAGATGCCAGCATCGAGGTAGAGGCGGGCGTCTTTAGGAGTACCAGGTTTTCCGATGAGAGAGTGGGTGAAAACGCCTTGGCAACCGTAGAGCCAGCCGTCGGGGCCCCAGATGAAACTGTTGAGGGTTTCGTGGCGGTCCTGCATGCCCCATCCGTCGAGAAGAACTTCGGGTTCGGCATCGGGGACGTCGTCGCGATTGGCGTCGGGAATGAAGACAAGATTAGGTGGAGCTCCAAGGTAAACACCACCGTGTCCAATCGCGATGCCGGAAGCGAAGGTGATCTTGTCGTGGAAGAGTTTTTTGGTGTCGAAGACGCCGTCGCTATCGGTGTCCTCAAAAATCTGAATGCGGCTGAGTTGTTCGTTTTTGTGCGAGCGCCGGTTGACGTAGTTGTAGTTTTCCACGACCCAGACGCGGCCTTTGGCATCGAAAGTGAAGGCGATGGGTTCGCCGATGTGTGGTTCGGAGGTGTAAATGGAAACGTCGAATCCCTCCGGGATGGACATCTTGGCGACGGCTTCTTTGGGTGTGAGGAAGGGGGCGTCGCTGGTGCGGTGTTGCTTGCCACGGTTTTGGGCAAGAGAGGAGGTGATCGCCAAGGCGGAGATGGAGAGAAATAGAGTGAGCGTTTTCATTTACTTGGAGAGTGGGACTTGTTGCTTGGTCTGCATGTATTTGAAGAGAGCGACGACTTCGTCGTTTTTGAGGGTTTGTAGGAGGCCGGCGGGCATCATTGAAAAGTCGGAGACGGTGCGGGATTTGATGTCATTCTTGGGGATGGTGGTTTTTTGGCCGACCATGTTGAGGACGACTTTTTGTCCGTCTTCCTGGGTGATGTTCCCGGAGAGGGAGCGGCCGTCTTTGGTGTCGATGGTGACCATCTTGTAACTGTCGGCGATGTCGTCGCTGGGGTAGAGAATGTTGAGGAGGAGGTAGTTTAGGTCGCCTCGGTTGGAGCCGGTGAGTTCGGGGCCAATGTTGCCGCCTTCGCCATACATGACATGGCAGGCCGAGCAGAGGGCCTGGTAAATTTTTCGACCGGAGGAAGCGTTGGCTTTGTCAAGAGCAGACGAGGTGGCGAGTGCTTTGTATTTCGCGATTTCTGCTTCCTTGTCGGAGGGTAGTTTTTTGAGGCTGAATTCCTTGGCGAAGTCGGGCCCGAGAAGGAGGGAAAGCGAGCGCGTGACGTAAGCTGGAAGAGCCTCGGGGGAGATTCGCTTTTCCTTCAAGGCGAGATGGAGAGCTTTGGCGTAAACTTTGCGCGTGGCGAGGGTTTCAATGATGGCCTTTTGGGCAGCGGGCTGGAATTTGGGGTAGCGGTCGAGAAGGAGTTTTGCCGCGTCGGGGGTGGGTGCTAAAGTGAAGGCGCGGATGGCGTCGATACGAAGAGCCGGCTCGTCGAGGAGTGACTTGAGCGTGGGAGCGAGTCCTTTGTGACGCTGGGTGAGAAGGGATGCGAGGGCCTGCTTGCGATCGGGAATGGAGGCGTCTTTGTTTTTAAGAGTGGCGAGAGCCCGTTGGGACGCTTCCTTGTCGCCGAAGACCTGGCTGAGACGGTCGACGAGTTTGTTGAGTTGAGGGTCTTTTTGATCGAGGAGGCTTGTGCGAAGGCGGAACCAGTTGGGGGGCGGAGTGAGGTTGCGTTGACCGTCGAGTCCGAGGAGGATGCCATTGAGGAGGGGCTTTTGAATCGTGGGGTTGTCGGTGGCTGCGAGTTGGGTGAAGAGGAGGGAGAAGGCTTTTTCGCGATCCATCTCGACGATTTTTTCGAGGCGCGCTTGATTGAGGTCAATGAGGGGAACAGGTTTGGCCGGACTGGTGATGAAGGTGACGTCGCCGTAAGAGCGTTTGCCGTAGGCTTCCCACTTTTTCGTGAGTGCTTTTGGATCGAGTCTTCCGGTGTGGATAAGGAAGCGATGACGGATGGTTTCCGTTTGGCCTTTTGGGATCTTCCAGTCTCCGAGAATGGCGCGGCACGGTCCGATTCCGAGTTGCCCATCGACGCGCCAAGGTTGGGGGAAGTCGGAGTTTTCTGGATGATCAAAGATGGTAATGTGGCCCCAGTCGTCGCGGCCTTCAATGTCCATTCCAACGTCAACCCAGACTGCGCGTTTGCCTTCGGCCTCGTTGTTTGTTTGGAGAGCGGAGTTGACGACTTCTCCTTTCGTTTTGCCGCGATGCCAAGGCATGCGAAGGAAGAGTCCGCCGTATTTGTATTTGCCAATGGTGACATCGGATTTGCCGGTGCCTTCCCAAGTGAGGTCGAGGATGTGCTCCTGGTTTGAGGAGGTCATGGTCCAAGTTTGGGTCTGGGTGAGGACGGTTTGACCCTGATCGCCGAGGAGATCGTAGGAAGTTTGCCAGGAAACGGATTGGCCGGAAGCGATGAGGATCTTGGAGAAATTTCGTTTCCAGTAATCAGATTGGAGATTGTGGAAGTGGTCGCGCTGGTTCACGCGGGTGAAGCCCCAGTAGAGACCGGTTTGGTGTTTGTGATGACCGGGGCTGAATTCGGTGAGTTCCCCTTTTCCATCCGGGGCGACGATGGGGTGGAGGTATGGACGAGTGGTAGGGCCGGCGACCTGAGTGAGAATGGTGGAGTCACCGCGGCGAACGGTGATGAGTCCAGCCTTGCAGTCGTGGTTGAGTCGCAGGTTGTCTGCGGCCATAATGGGGGTTGAGATGGCTAAAAAGAGGGGAGAGAGAAGTCGGATCATTGTTTCTTGAATTGAACTTTGGCGGGGTGGGTCTGCTCGGAGAAGTGGCTCAGTCCGCCAGGCCTGGAACTTTAATGCGTTAAACCTACGGAGGTATGCTAGTAGTTTTGCTCAAATATTTCTAGGGTGGGAGCGTTTATTTTGTGTATTAAAACGACAATTCCCTTCATGAGGTTGGAATGGCAAAGTTGAAACATGAGAGGGCTCTCGCATCGCTGCCAATTTTGCTAGTGGGTACGGAAGGGTTTCCCATAATAGGCCTCTTTTTACCGAGTTTTGGCGTTAGCCGATTAGGAATCCATTAAGAATTAATCTGGGATACGAAAATGGAGTCTTCTCTAGGGTGCTGAGAAACAGAATTCTAGATCGCCAAATGCGAAGCATGGGTTAAATTCTCCTCATGCAAAGAAGGTTTTTTGAGTTGGTTGCTGTTCTTTTTTTGATCTTGGCAAGTGGATCACCATTTGCAGGGGCTGGTGAAGTCCGCATTTGGACGGCTACTGATGGACGGACCCTTGAGGCGGAATTCATCACCGCGAACGAAAGGAATGTGACCCTTCGGCGCAAATCGGACAGGAAACGTTTTACTTTGCCGCTGGATAAGATTTCCGATTCCGATCGGAAATGGGTGGCAGAGGCGCTTGAAGATCTAGATGGACCTGACGAGAAAGAGCCTAGCGGGATTTTCGAAGGCCGCCTGACTGAAGATTGGGAGAAGATGGACTATGAGAGCCTCAAATTCCGTTTCTATAGCGAGAAAAGAATGAACCCAAAGAAGCGCTTTCCGGTTTTGATTTTTTTACATGGCAGGGGTTCTGGTGGCAGTGACAATGAAAAGCAGCTCAATGGGATTGTGCGCAACTTTGCCCAAGGAAGGTTTCATAAAAAAAATCCGTCCTTCATCTTTGCCCCTCAATGTCCCGATGACTCAAAAGGTTGGCGCGGCGAATATCTTGCAGATGTTATTGGGCTTCTCAAGACCGCGATCAAGAACTTGCCGGTCGATGAAGATCGCATCTATATCACCGGACTTTCGATGGGTGGTTTTGGAACTTGGTCTGCCTTAGCGGAGGCGCCAGACCTTTTTGCGGCTGCGGTGCCGGTATGTGGAGGAGGTGATCCTCGAACTGCTAAGGCTATTAAGGATATCCCAATTTGGACTCACCATGGGGTTGCAGATGCAGTCGTAAGTGTGGAGTTAACACGCCGAATGGTAGCTGCTCTGGAGAAAGAGAAGGGTAACATCAAATACACTGAATATGACGAAGCCTCTGGGGTGAAACATGATGCTTGGACTCCTTGTTATTCGAATCCAGATGTTTTTGAGTGGATCTACGAACAGCGAAAAGGACAGAAGGAAAAGAAGTAGGATCTGTGATTTTCTTTTTCCACCGAATCAGGTTTTTTTCACCTTTTCCAGGTTCGGCTTCTCGAGTTTGCTGGGGTGGGGCAAAAACTAGAGTTCCTCTACCGTGAATTCACACAGGATCGTTTGTTGAGTTTCTGGGTGGGTGAGCTTCAGTTGATGAATCCCCGGAGTGAGAGTGACTTGTTCTCCACTGATCTTGAGGCTGTTTGAGGCCCAGATGACGTTTTTGAGGTTTGCTCCCAACTTTAATTGCCCCGTGTTCCCCGGGAGTTCTGGGTCAAGGTAGTAGGTTGCGCCAGGGAGAGGGGTCAGAAATTTTAGGCTTAGATTGGTAAGAGGGCGTGAATCAGAGAGGGCGAAAGCATGGCTTCTAATATTATCATCCGATTGAAACCACTCAGCATAATCGAGTGAAAGGAGAGCCCGTTTATCTCGGTGGTAGTCTTGGTGTGTAACAGGTAGCGGGAGTCGTTCTTTAGGGCAGAGTTCTAGCTTGTGGTAGGGCGTTCCTTTTTTTGGTGGGATTGGATAAAAATGTCCGGTCCGTTCGTCGACTGAGATGCGGGTGACGGAATTTGGCGGTGATAGGAAAGTGGGTTCCTGTTCTTGGTGTAAAGCCAACATGGTGCGGTGAAAGATTGGACCGGCACCGGTGACTCCGGAGATTCCGGCCATGGGAGTGTTGTCAAAGTTACCAACCCAGACGCCGACCGTGAAATTGCTGGTGAATCCAAGGCACCAATTATCCCGAAAATCAGAGGAGGTCCCGGTTTTGACTGCACAGCGAAAGGGAAGTCGAAGGATAGAATTATTTCCAAAAGCTCCCGCGCGGGCTTGGTTGTCGGAAAGGACATCTGTGATCAAAAAACAAGTCTCGGGGCTAAGCGGGTAGATAGAGTTGGTTTCACTTCCATGGATCAAGGAGGGTGGGAAGTGCTCGCCGAGTCTCGCGATCGTTGCGTAAGCGTTGGTGAGGGAAAGAAGTGAGACCTCGGCATTGCCAATCGTAAGGCCAAGTCCGTATTCGGCAGCTTCAAGCGAGAGATTCAGGTCGAGTTTGTTGAGGAGGGTGTGAAGAGGCTCCGGACCACCCAGTTGATTGAGCATTCGCATTGCTGATACATTGAGCGAGCCCCCGAGGGCGTTGCGGATTGAAACGGGGCCATGGTGACGTCGGTCGAAGTTTTTTGGCGCATCAAGCCCTTCCTCAGTTTGATAGTTGGTTGGAATATCGGCAATGATGGTGCCGGGGTAGAGTCCTTGGTTTTGGAATGCGAGAGCGTAGGTGAAGGGTTTGAGGGTGGAGCCAGCGGAGCGCCGGCTGAGAGCTCCATTGACTTGGCCGCTGTTGGAGCTTTCGAAATCCGAGGAGCCGTGGAAGGCAAGGATTTCCCCGGTGGTATTTTCGATGACGACAATTGCACCGTGCTGGACATTTTTTTGATCCAGCTTCGAAAGTTCTTCTCCGAGAATGTCGTGAGTCTTTCGTTGTAGGTCGCTGTCGATGCTGAGTTGAGCACCTTCGCTGAAGCGATTGCTTAGATGCGGGATGGGGTTTTTGGCTCCGAGGGTTGCGAGTTGTAAGGGTTCGGATTTCGCAATTTCAATCTGGGATGAGGGGTAATCAAATTCGAAGGTAAGGCGGTCGAGGATCCAGTTTCGGCGTTCCAAGGCAGCCTGCGGGTTGTGGCGTGGGTTAAGCCGCGAAGGGGCCTGGGGAAGCGCGGCCAGTAGGGCAGCTTCAGCTAGGGAAAGATCGGTGAGTGGTTTCTTGAAAAAGTATCTAGCCGCTTCGGCGCAGCCCTGGCGGTGTGATCCGTAATCGAGTCGGTTCAGATAAGCCGTCAGGATCTGATCTTTGGACCACCGCGTTTCGAGGCGACGCGCCAGCATGATTTCCGAGAGTTTTTTGCTCGGAGTCCGCTTTTTTTGCGGAGTAGAGATTTTGATCAGTTGTTGTGTAATGGTAGAGGCCCCTGAGGTGACACGATTTTTACGGGTGTTATTGTATAAAGCCCGAGCTGATGCGAGATAATCGATACCGGGGTGATCAAAGAAGCGTTTATCCTCGGCCGCAAGTGTGGCTTTGATGAGATGATCCGGGATTTCTTCAAGTGATGCTGGTTTATGGCGAAAGTAATCTTGGCGTGGGAAATGAGTGAGTTCCTTACCGTAGCGATCGAGGAGGATTCCGTGTGCGGAGGGTGGATTTTTGAGCTTCTCGGGAAGTGGTCCTAGAAGTGGAATGACCGGAACGAGATAAAGAAGCGCGAGGAATCGCGGGGTTGACGGAGGGAGAATCATTTCATGTGGCTAGGCCAACTCTCAAAAGTTGGCGGGAAGCGTGAAAGCTCGCATTATTTCTTCGGCGAGATGGTGTAAATTTTATGGTCGTGGGAAAGGATCAGGAGCTCCCCATTGGCATCTTCAACGAAGGCGGTAGGCTTGAGAGTGCCTTTTGTACGCTTGAAGATTTTGGTGTTATTGGTCTTTTTTCCATTTTGGAAATCAAGAGCCCAAATGTTGCCGTGAACAAAGTCCCCGTAGATATATTTACCCTGAAGTTCAGGAACGGCTTTGCCGCGATAATGGATCCCCCCGGTGATGGAGAGTCCGCTACTGCGATCATATTCATGGATGGGATCGATGAATTTAGCTCCTTTGGGTGGAGCATCGTTACGCGCATTAGCCGAATGGGCTCCTTCTCGGTAGGACCAACCGTAGTTTCCTCCGTTGGTGATAATGTTGATTTCTTCCCAAGCGTTTTGGCCGACGTCAGCAGCCCAGAGTTGATTGGTCTCTGGGTGAAAGGTGAGGCCCCAAGGATTACGAAGGCCGAGGGCGAAGATCTCCGGGTGATGCCCGGGTTTCTTGAGAAAGGGATTGTCGGAAGGAAGACCATAAGGACGGTTGCCGGCCCGGGTATTCACGTCGATACGAAGGATCTTGCCGTTGTATACGAAGGTGTTCTGAGAAAAGCGCTGGGGGTCGTTTGCCTTTCCACCATCACCGATTGCGATGTAGAGGTAGGCGTCAGGACCAAAGAGGATATTGCCCGAGTTATGATTCCAGAAGGGTTGAGGGATTTCCAATAAAACCCGCTCGGTCGAGAGGTCGGCCTTGTTAGGGTCATCGGCGAAAGTCTGCATTTCGCTGACGCGGGTGTGCTTGGGATCTTGAAGTGAATAGTAGATGTAAAACTTCCGATTTTTGGCGTAATCTGGGTGGAACGCGAGGCCAAGAATTCCTTCCTCGAATTGTTGCTTAATGAGTGGTCGGTCGGTCACGTCAAGAAAGGTGATTTCCTCGTCCGACGAGCGGTCGTTGGGTAAGATCGTGATTTTTCCAAATTGCTGGACTAGGAAGAGGCGTTCCGTGCCGTCGGGTGGTATAGCAAGAGCGACCGGAAGTTTAATATTTTGGCCTTTAAAGGTCTCAGTGATTTTGATTTCGGGAGCGGCTAGGAGGATTGACGCGGTGAGGAGAAAGGTTGCGATGGTCTTCATGGGAGAGATAATGACTGAAGGAGATGGGACGTCCAAGGTTGATTTTAGATGGCAAATCGAGAGCTTGGCTGGTTTTTGACGTAGCCTGAGGCAATGGCATAATTTTCCTACCTAACTCTTAGATTTTGGGTGGCTCCAAGGGCGAAGCTTGAGGGGTCATACATTTCCTCGACTTTGGTGGAGGGGATAAAACTTTCTCCCTTGTGTGTCACGCGAGCGTGATAAGTCATGATGAGGTTGCCAGACCTTAGTGGGTTATCGATAAAGAAAAGGACACGGTCGAGTCGGATTTCGCGGTGCGAGATTCGCCAGCTGTTCTTGTCTTTGACCCGTCCGGCTTGGCTTTCGAAGTCAGTGTTTACAGCTTGGAATGATGATGGAAGTGGATCGTCGATGGCGAGATAGCGCATCGCTTTATCTGGCAGGGAAACAGTGAGAGTGACTTTGACGAGGTCTCCAATTTTTGGATCCTTCAATTTTTCAGTAGCCCCGTTGGCTTTGACTCGTTCGTAATTTCGGATGATTGAAAGACCATGTTTTGAGATGGGCTGAAGAGGCGCAATTTTTGGTTTCGCTGCAATCGAGCTATAGACGTAGGTTTTTTCGCTTGATGAAGCGAGGAGTTTGACTCCTTTCTCCAGAGGGAATCTCAGGATGTGGGAGGACTTATTTTTTGGAATGATAATCTTCTCCGTGCCATTGGATGTTTCTACCAACAGCTCAATGTCCTCTTGAGAGGTGTCGTGCGCTTGGGCATAGACGCCCATGGCAAGGAGTGACCAAGCGTTAGCCCAGGTGGTGCGCCAGTGGCCGCGCGGAGAACGTTTTTCTAAGAGCTTGGAAAGGTTGTCTTCGCATCCTTTAGAGTTCGGCTTAATGGTTGACCAAGCAAAGAGGGACATGGCGTTGGAATTACGATACGGCATCCAGTAGCCACTATTATTTTCGGCTCCCCCATCCATCTTGAGGAGTTTTTCGGCTCCATCGTGTTTCGCAGTGTGCATGGCGAGAGCGAGGAATGCCCGGGCGGATTGTGGAAGGTGTTCTGCGTTTTCGAGCAGCTTCGAGTGGTAAGCATTTTCTGCTTTCCCAAGTCGGGCTAGGACATAGAGGCCACGGGCGTAGTTTTCATAATCGTAGCTGTTCTTAATACTAGAAAGGCTACGGAGCTTTGAAGAAAGATAGCTGGCGAGGCGTTCGAGTGAAGATAGAGGCACCTTGGCACCGGCTTCTTTGCAAAGAATTAATCCAAGTCCGGCATAGGATGAGGCCCAGTCGGATGAAGTTCCGCTGCCACTCCAGTAACCAATTCCACCGTCGGAGGTTTGCATTCCAAGAAGTCGGTCAGCTCCGGCCTGAATTGCCTTATCGATTTGAGCGATGGACTTTTTCTGGAACCCTGGGGCAAGCTGGCGGAGGTTTTTTGCAGCAATCCACGGGATCGTTGAGGAGGTGGTTTGTTCGGCGCAACCATAAGGGTAGGTGAGAAGGTAGTCGATGGCTCCGCTTGCTTCGAGGAGACGGGAGCGGGAAAATTCGACCTCAAGATGGCCTCGGCCGCCCACGAGTTCTTCCGAGAAATTTTCAAGTAGGTTAAATTTCTTGGTGGGATCATTGAAGCTCACAAATTGGACTTCGCGAAGTAGTGGCATCGGGTAGCGAACCTCAAAGGTTGATTCGACGGAGTCAGAGAAACTTCGCTTTAGATCGGGAAGAAGGATGTTGTTTGAAAGTGCGATCGGTTTTGCCGACCATCGCCATTTGGCAGTGCCAGTGTTGGCGAAGGTTACTTCGAATTCGACGGGGGCTTGCCCTCTTGCCGGAACGTTGATCTCGGTCATGAGAATTTTGTTGGCGGTGGTGGTTGAGTCCAGTTGTAGCTCGACTTTCCAGGTGCCAGCGATTTCGGTCGTATTTTGAAGTAAAGCCTTAACGCGGATACGATCACCCTCGTGTGCGAAGGCGGGTGGGGAGGGTTCGAGCATCAAGGGCTTGTTGACAACAGCTTCACCGAGACCATTTCCAAAACGAGAGGATTTGTGGGTAGCGATCGCGATGAGGCGGTAGCGGGTCAGAGTATCGGGTGCCTTGAAGCGGGCCGAAAAGGTGCCGTCATTGGCGGTGACGAGGGTCGGCATCCAGGTGGCTGTAGGGTTAAAGTCCGAGCGTGATTTCTTTTCATTTGCCCCATTGCTTCTGGATTGTGCGAATGCATCGGCTTCACCACCTCCTATGATAAATCCTTTATTGCCAAATTCACGGTCGTCTAAGGATTCGGGGATCAGGTTGGTGAGTGAAGTTCCGTTCTTGAGGCTCATCACGCGGGGCTGATGAAAGGTAGAGAGTGGGTCTGGATTGGCGTAACCCATGACGGCAAGGGTTCCTTCATCGACGGCGTAGAAGGTGACTTCAGAGGCTGGAACCGGCTTTCCCTTGTGATCCATGACAGTCCCTAAGACTTCGATGATATCGCCGGGTCTGGTTTCACTTTGAGTGGTCGAGAGTTCGACCTTGAGTCGCGATTCTGCGGGGTCAACGTTGAGCTCGCAATATCCTAAACGGAGCTGTGGCTCGGGGTTCTTGCGTTTGGAGTCAGCGGACCCTTTGATGATTAGCACTGAGACAAAAGCGTTGGGGGCATCGTTTTCTTCGAGTGGGATTTCAATGATGGGGTTCTCGAGAGTGAGTGGCTTGCGGAACTTACGAACGACCTCCTGATGTTCGATGGTGATAAGGGCCTCTCCCTCGATAGGGGAGAGAACCAGAATGCGGGCGGTGTCACCGGGCTGGTAGCGACGTTTTTCTGGGACGAGCTTAATACGCATTCCAGTCTCATAAGCCCAAGGGTATTCGTCTGTCCCATAAACATGCCGAGTGATGAGGGTTTTTATTGAGCGGCCGGAGGCATCTTTTGAGGTGAGCGTGAAAAAATGTTTCCCGGGCTCTTTTGGGGTGAATGGAAGATCAAGTTGGCCCTTTGTGAGGATGATTTCGCAGGCAGAGACTGGAACAATCGAGCACTCGATTTTCACCACGACGCGACCGTTGGGAGCTTTTGATTTGGTTTGTTGATTGACCTCGCGCTCGACGGTGAGGGTTGCGGTTACGGGGGCTTTGTGAAGGTTTCCTTTTTGCGTCACTGCAACAACCTTAAAGGGAATTTCTTTGCCGACTCTTGTGATTTGATCTTGCCGGAGAATTCCGAGGTAGAAGTCCGATGAATGAAGTGTCGTTCCGGCTTTTGTCGAGAGGGTTTGGCTGTTGGTATCTATGACTTCAGTCTGAACTGTGGCACGCCGTGGAGTGGGAAACTTGAGCTCGGGCATATCGAAGTCGATGGTGAGCTCACCGTTTTCATCGAGTTCGGTTTCACCATTTTCGGAGTGGCTAGCTTGGCGGTTTAGACTACCGCCATTGTCCAAGTAGCCGAAATAGTGATTCCAGTAATCAGGGTCATCACCTTGGTGGTTACCAAAAAGGAAGTCACGGTAGTCGGCGGGGTAGAATCCGGTCGGGGTGGTTCGAAAAAACCACTCAACCTTACCGTTCGCAACAGGTGTTCCCTGAAAATATTTAGCATCGAGTTTGTAAGAAAGTTTGTCGGTTAAGGAGGATTTAACTTCGAAAGTGTTACGTTTGAATTCCTGAACGGAAAAGGAGTGTGAGAACGAAGCTGATTTTTTGGCAGCGCGCTTTGCCCAATAGTCGTTGATCTCTTCGGCGGCTTCGAGTTCTTTGGTCCAGGTGAGTTGGAAATGATAATTGCCGACAGTGGTTTCTGGAAGGGTATGGGTGAAGTCGAAGGACCCGGAGCTGGAAAGAGTGAGATCTTTTTCAGTAATGATACGGCGCATCGGGTCCCTGAGAACGATCTTGGGGTTGATCGAGGTGGGGAGGTGGAGCTTATCTTTTTTGAGATTACGGACAATTCCCTTGAGGTGGACGGTTTCGCCCGGACGATAGAGACTACGATCGGTGAAGAGTTCGACGATACGTTTGTCGGTGGGGGCAGAGTTCCAGTTGTAATTGATGGGAAAACGCCACATCGGGACAGTCGAGAGCGAGTTGTCGAAGGGAAGGATAAGGAGATCTCTTTTGTTACGAACGCGCAGGAGACGGTGTTTTCCATTCCGGGGCAAAGAGACCGTGCCGTCAGCGTCCGTGACAGTCTTTTCGAAGGGTGCAGCGTCTTCACCAAAGAGGGAAAATTCGACACCGGGGAGGGCCTTGCCGGTTTCGCAGGAGTAAGCGTAAAGAAAGGCATTTTCATTGCTCAGCTTCCAAGCAAGACCGATATCGGTTAGTTGAACGAGGGACTGGGTGATTTTGTTGCTGGCCTTCGAAAGGTCGGGATGATTCGCAGCAGTCCCAGTGACCGAAACAAAGAAAGCTCCTCCAAGTTGCTTCTTAGGAAGATACTTGTTCCAGTTTAGAGTATGAGTGTGAGTGGTATCAAGGTCGGCATTGATCTCAATCACTGTATCAGCAACCACTTTCCCGGTGATGAGTTCGAAAGGGATTGCGATGCGTTCTTTAATACGCTTGGTATTTGGCCCGTTGCCCGTGTAGTGGCGGTATCCGAGCGAGGTCCGAATCAGATCCTTTGGGCTGAGGCGTTTGATACGGATCCGTAGTGACTGGTTGTTGACCGACTTCACTTGATAAGTGCGTGATCCGCGGGAGAGTTGGGCTTCGTCCCAACTCGGAAGAAGAATCTTTGGAGTAAGGCGGGTGAATTTAAGGTCCGTAATAATGGGCTTTTCAAGCGCGAGGCGATCGGCCGAAAAGAGTGAGTTTGAAAGAGTGACGCGATAAGTGTCGCGTTTGTTAAAGTCCCCGTGCAAAGTGACGGAGGTTCGGCGGTAATCGAAGGTGGCTCTCAGGCCTTTGACAGGATCTTTGAAGCTGAGGTGCTCTAGGAAGTCGTCTGATTTTAGATCTTTTGAAAGCGCTTGGTTAAAGGTGATGCGTATGGCTCGTGGTTGATCGGGTGCAGTGACAGGGATAACAAGTTTGGTGGAGAAGGGTGTAACGTTTCCGAGAGCATAATGATTGATCGTGTTAATGGTGGCGGTGCCAGATGCATTTGGGAGTGAGGAGAGACGTCGCAGTGACCAAAGATTGCCGATTGGAAGTGGAGTGACTGGTTCGACAACGAGAGCGTGCTTGATGATCTCGGTGGGCTCGGGAGTTGGATTGCCATAGCGGCGGTTTTGGTTGGTGAACCTCTCTTGCCAAGATGGTTGGTAGTAGTAACGGCTGCGAAGATCCCCCCAAGTGGCCTTGCGGGTGCGGGCGGCGATGATTTGCTCTTTTTGTTCATCGGTCTGGGGGCTGACGAATTGGAAGAATGGCGCAGCTGCGGTTGGGCTGACGTTGTCATTGAACATCAGAACGCTTTCGCCAGCTCGGACGGAGCCATTACGAACTGAGCGAACGATCTGAAAGGGTTCGGAGCTGACTGATTTGAGTTCCTTTGTGGGGATGATTGTTCCATCGACAGCCTTAAGTTCTTTGGCGAGAAAGAATTGATATTCGGTAGCGATTTTTGGGGCTTCACTTCTGACGATAGTGGCGATGTTCTGTGATCGCCAAACGACCTTCGTTTTCCAGGCTGGTTTGATAGTGAGGATAGAATTGTCGAGGGTCTTACCAACCGTTTCAGGGGTGACCATGGCTACATCGAAAATAAGTTCGATCTTGGTATTCGGAGCGATGACCTGGTCGCTTAGCGAGAGTCGGGTCTCACCAAGAAGGGGGAGGGTGAAGGAAAAAAGAAATAGCAGAAATCTCATAAGTCCAAAGGGTAAGCGATTCTATTACATCATTCTGGATATTTATTTTCGTTATCGAGATATTTTATACGTTATTTTGACGAAATAGGGGGAGAACGGGAGCAAATCCGATCATTTAGCGCGCATAAAAGAAAAACGGCGCCTTGCGAACGCCGTTTTGTATTTACAGGAAGCAGGGAATAGCGGTCCTTTTAAAGGAGTCCGGCAATAACGAGACTGACGATGGCCATGACGTTGATCAGGATGTTCATGGAGGGACCGGAGGTGTCCTTGAGGGGGTCTCCGACGGTGTCACCGACCACGCTAGCAGAGTGCGTGTCAGATCCTTTGCCGCCGTTGTTACCGTCTTCGACGTACTTCTTGGCGTTGTCCCAGGCACCACCGGCATTGGACATGAAAAGTGCGAGGAGAACACAACCCAGGAGAGCTCCAATAAGACATCCGGCGAGAGTTTTCGCTCCAGCTTGAGCTCCTTCGGCTCCGATGAAATTGAAGCCGAATCCAACGACGATTGGTGTCCCAACTGCGAGAAGGGCAGGTCCAATCATGCTTTTGGTGGCTGCTTTGGTGGCGATGTCGATACAGCGATTACTATCTGGTTCGACTGTTCCTTTGAGGATGCCGGGTTCGGCTTTAAACTGTCGGCGAATTTCCTCGATCATGCTACCAGCGGCTTTACCCACTGCATCCATTGTGAGGGAGCCATTGAAGAAGGGAACTGCACCTCCAATCAGGAGGCCAACGAAGAAGTAGCGGAGAGAATCTGGCGAAGCGAGATCAAGTGAGATTCCGGTTTTTTGAATGAAGGCTGTAATGAGAGCGAGAGCTGCGAGGCCAGCTGCACCGATCGCAAAGCCTTTACCGATTGCGGCAGTGGTATTTCCTACGACGTCGAGGGAGTCGGTGATTTCGCGGGTTTCATCACCCATCTCGGCCATTTCTGCGATACCACCTGCGTTATCGGCGATTGGACCGTAAGCATCGATAGCCATGGTGATACCAACAGTTCCGAGCATTCCGATTGCGGCGAGCCCGACGCCGTAAAGACCAGCGCATTCATAGGAACCGTAAAGTGTGGCGGCAATGGTGAGGATAGGGAGAACGACAGATTGAAGTCCGACTGAGAGTCCACAGATCACAAGAGTGGCGACGCCTGTTTCACCTTGGGATGCGATGGTTCGAATTGGTTTGCCACCTGTGTAATGTTCGGTGATGAGGCCAATGATTACTCCTCCGATGGAGCCACAAAGAACAGCGACGCCGAGTTTTGCGCTGAGTCCGAAGAAACTGGTGACGCCGAAGGCTGCAATAATGAAAAGTGCAGCGGCTCCAATCGTACCAATGCGAAGGGCAAGGGCGGGATTTTTCCCTGCACTGATATTGACCATGAGTATGCCGAGGACCGAGCAGACGATTCCTACGGTGGTCAGAATGAGAGGAAGTTGCATCAGCATGGATTCGCTGGCCCCAATTTGGGCTGCGTAAGCGGCGCCCGAAGAAGCCGCGATGGCGACCGTTGCGATTTGGGCCCCACAGTAGGATTCAAAAATGTCAGAACCCATACCGGCGACGTCACCAACGTTGTCGCCTACATTGTCGGCAATCACGCCTGGGTTACGGGGATCGTCTTCGGGAATGCCGGCTTCGACCTTACCAACAAGGTCAGTCCCAACGTCGGCAGCCTTCGTGAAAATACCACCGCCAACTCGATAGAAAAGAGCGACGAGAGAAGCTCCCATCGCGAAGCCTTCGAGAATCTCAGGGAGATAATCCTTGTGCGCGGCGCTTTGGGAGTAGAAAGCAAAGAGGGTTCCGAGACCTAGGAGTCCCATCGCTGCGACAGTGAGCCCCATAACGGCGCCACCGGAAAAAGCGATCTTGAGCGCGCGAGCAGGTCCTGTTTCGTTGGCTGCGACACAAGTGCGGACATTAGCGAGGGTAGCCGTTTTCATTCCAATGTAACCCGCGGCCGAGGAAGCTAGGCATCCCATGAAGAAGGCGATCGACTGAGGACCCCGGTATTCCTCTTTTTGGAAAAGTAAAAGGGCAAGGCCTAAGGCTATCGCAAAAAGGGCGATGAGTTTGAACTCACGGCTCATAAAGACCATGGCGCCGTGATGAATTTTCTCAGCAATTTTCTCGGCTTTTCCTCCGCCGGCGCTTTGCTTTTTGATATCAAAAAAAATGATGGCCGCAAGAACGAGGCCAATGACTCCGAAGAGGGGGGTGATGATTGCTTGCATTTCGTTGCTATTTAAAATGTGGGAGAAGGGCGGACCCTGATCGCCTCTTTCCATTTGAGCAATTAAATTCCTGCATCCATCGTGAAGTATTTAAATTTGTCATTCAGATTTCATGTTTGCGTAGGGGGTGACTCCTACCCTTTAGAGGGTAGGTGAGAGGTGGCTGTGACCCTTGTAACCGCGCCTCATTTGAAATGAACTCTCGGGGCCCTAATTATTTAATTTTTTGATATGAAACTAAAATCCTTTCTTCCCTCGAATATGCTCCTAGGAGTCTCACTTGTTTTCTCTCCCTTCGCAAATGCCGACATCGCAGATGGCTTGACTGAATATTGGTCGCTTGATGGTGATTACACCGCGGCGGTTGATCCCTCTCATGAAGGGGCGTTGGTGACGAATGGGGGAGGGAGCGCCGAATTTGTTGAAGGAAAATTTGGCCAGGCGATTGATCTCACGAATAGCGCTGGAAATCAGGCTTATGTAGAAATTGGGGGTGACGAAAATGATATGGATTTTGCAGATGGAGATATGACTCTCTCGATTTGGTATACGACTGAGGGGCTCTACACGAATTGGCAGACGATTGCAGGTAAGGGCGAAGGAAATGGTTGGCGGCTTGCTCGTTCAGGCGGCAGTGGGAGTAACGTCACCTTTTCGAGCAGAAAGCCGCATAATATACCTGCTGCTCTAAACGATCAGACAGCGGGCTCTGACAAATGGCATCACCTTGTTTGTGCTGTGCAAGGCGGGGTTCGCACAGATATGTATCTTGATGGGACTCTGGTTCTCTCTGACACACAGGGTTATTTTCCTCAAAATAGGAATAATCCGATGCAACTCGGGGGTAATCCAGATGCTGCCAATCGAGGTTGGAATGGTAATCTTGACGACGCTGCGGTTTGGAGTCGCGCCCTGACTGCTGAGGAAGTTGCTTTGATTTGGAATGGCGGAGAAGGAGCTAGTATTGCCAGTTTAACTGGCGCCGGTCCTTCCCTTCCTTTTGCGATTACGGATATTAGTTATTCACCGGATTCCGACGAGGTGACTCTTACTTGGCCGAAATCAGCTAATGCATCTTATGCGGTGAAATTTTCGACCGACTTGGTTGATTGGAGTGCGGACCTTGATGACGGTGTGAACAATGACCGTGATGAGAACCCTGATGATGATTCCCAAATCACAGTGACCTTTGCTCTAGCGGGTGGGTTGGAGAATCTTGGAAAGATTTTCTTCCGAGTTGAAAAGTAGGTTTATAGAGAAAGCGTATTTGAAAGTCGGTGACGGGTTCCCGTGGCCGACTTTTTCTTTTTTTGGGGTATCGTGCGGAGGATCGCCGCATAAAAAAAATCTGGATGTTGTTTTTCCGACTGAATTCATAAACCTTTGGGCATGTGGAAATCGACTCTGTTCCTTGCTGGGGGCTTCATGTTGTCAGCTTGCAAGGAAGATTCTTCTGAGAAAGAAACCGTCGAGGGGGATGAGACCCGTGAGGAAAGTGGGGCGGGAGTTTTGGTTATTGATGAAGCGGATCTAGGGTTTCTGGATCTTAGTGGGGAACACAAATTGATCGGACCGCTTGCGGATGCTTATCGGCGACTAAATCCTGCCGAGGATGGTTGGGAGACTGAAACCTTCAGTGAAAACGTAGCAAGCCAATTGAATCTCCTCGCGGCGGAGCTCAAGAAGATTGAGGGCCTTAATGAACTCTCGGATAAGGTGAATTCTTCGCTTGGAGATTTGGTGACTTCTGATTTTCGGTCGGGGATGCTCCGACCGCAGGTCAATGAAGTCCTTAAAAGTGAAGGGCTGCGGGTTAATCGTTTCGATGGTTCCATTCCTCCAATGGCTGGGGCGAAGGGAGAAGTAAATCGGGGTCAAGATGGTTTTGTGTTTGCCTTAGAGCAGCTCCTCAAGGAGGGGGGGCTTGGTGCAGTTACCCACGCTAAATTCAAGGTCAGCCATGTCGAGGTGACAGATGAAAGGGTTTCGACCCGTGTGCTTGTGCAACTGGATGGACCATCGGTGTCTCCTTCCGGAATTACCCAGGTCAATACCACCTGGAATTGTTTCTGGAGTAACAACGATTCCGATCAGCCTCTTTTGAGCTCGATTCAAGTGCTCGCTTACGAGGAAGTTATCAAGGATGGGAAGACTCTTTTTTCTGAAATGACGAATGCCGTTGTTGGGGATCTTGATTCATTTCGCGAGCAGTTTGCTTATGGCGTTGATCATTGGCGATTGAGAATTCCGTCGCATCTCGGGGTTGCTGTGACCGGGCACCACGGCCTCGCCGTTGGGGATGTCAATGGCGACGGATTGGAGGATGTTTATCTTTGCGCAGAGGCTGGGTTACCCAACCGCCTTCTGATTCAGGAAACGAATGGTCAATTTCGTGATGCCACCAAGGGAAGTGGGGCGGACTGGCTGGATACCAGTACAAGTGCCCTCATTTTGGATCTGGATAATGATGGCGATCAAGATCTGGTGGTTGGACTGGCGTGGTTTGTCGTATTGATGGAAAATGACGGGAGTGGACGATTTACCGAGAGGTCGATTTGTGAATCCAAAGGCCAGATCTTATCGATGGCTGTCGCTGATTACGACCAAGATGGTGATCTCGATATTTTCACCTGCGGATACCAGGGGGACGGGAAGGATCTTCGGCAGGGAGCTCTGGCTATGCCGATTCCTTTCCACGATGCAAACAATGGTGGGGCAAATACTCTCTTGAGGAACCAAGGAGCTTGGAAGTTTGAGGATGAGACTGAGAGAAGTGGGCTGGACGAGAATAACCAGCGTTTTAGCTTTTCAGCTGTTTGGGAAGATTACGACAATGATGGCGATTCTGATCTGTA
Source organism: Akkermansiaceae bacterium (assembly GCA_022424905.1). GTDB lineage: Bacteria > Verrucomicrobiota > Verrucomicrobiia > Verrucomicrobiales > Akkermansiaceae > SW10. The sequence continues at coordinate 26,821 of JAKMGP010000166.1, forward strand.
TGTCGCTAATGATTTTGGCCGCAATAATTTATATCAAAACAACAATGGAATCTTTACGGATGTTGCCGCGATTGCGGGAGTCGAAGACAAAGCTGCGGGCATGTCGGTGGGTTGGTCTGATGTCAATCAAGACGGACACATGGATCTCTACATCAGCAATATGTTTTCCAATGCTGGCAATCGGATCACCTATCAGAATCAATTTAAGCTTGGCGATGAAGCCGCAGACACAGCTGCCTTTCAAAGGTTCGCTCGGGGTAATACCATGTTCCAGAATCTTGGGAATGGGCAGTTTGCTGATATCAGCGAGCCGGCGGGTGTGACAATGGCGCGCTGGGCGTGGGGGTCGGTATTCGCGGATTTCAATAATGATTCGCTTGATGACATTATTGTGGCCAACGGATTTATCACTTCGACGGATAGCGGGGATTTGTGAAGTGTCTATTGGCGACAGGTCGTGTCGCAATCTCCTCTTACCGACGAGACTCAAGGGAGTCTTGATGGATATAAGCAGGGTTGGAAGACGCTCAACCGACTTCTTCATGAAGATCGTAGTTTTAGTGGCAACGAGCGTAATTCAGCCTTCCTTAATCTTGGAGGGAGTCGCTTTGCCGACCTCTCGGCGGCGAGCGGATTTGGTTTTTTTGATGATGCCCGTGCGGTGGCGACCTTTGACTGGGACTTCGACGGTGACTTGGATTTCTGGATTGCTAATCGAACCGCTCCACGAATTCGCTTTCTCAAAAATAACAACAGCGGGAATCATCATTATCTCTCTCTACGTTTAGTCGGCAATGGCGAAGGCACTAACATTGACGGGATTGGAGCGAGGGTGAAAGTCCTGCTCAAAGGTGCTTCAGGCGGGCCATCGAAAAAGCTAATTAAGACCCTCTATGCGGGGAGTGGCTTCTTGTCGCAATCTTCGAAGTG